>DASZOP010000146.1:0-6177 GCA_035550715.1 Gemmatimonadota bacterium
GAGGACCCCCGACTCCTTCATCTCGAGCCACAGGTCGTTCCCTTCGCGCGTCCGCTCGCCGATCCCGGAGAACACCGAGTAGCCGCCGTGCTCGGTGGCGACGTTGTGGATGAGCTCCAGGATGATGACGGTCTTGCCGACCCCGGCGCCGCCGAAGAGGCCTGTCTTCCCGCCCTTGACGTACGGTGCCAGGAGGTCGACGACCTTGATCCCGGTCTCGAAGATCTCGGTCTTGGGCTCGAGGTCCGGGAAGGGGGGCGGATCCTGGTGGATCGGCCGCCGCTCCTCGGTCTCCACCGGACCCAGCTCGTCGATCGGCTCGCCGAGCAGGTTGAAGATCCGGCCCAGGGTCTCGGGGCCGACCGGCACCGTGATCGGGGACCCCGTGTCCATCACCTCCATCCCGCGGACGACGCCGTCGGTGGATGACATGGCCACCGCCCGGACCTGGTTCCGGCCGATGTGCTGCTGGACCTCGGCGGTCAGGTGGACGGACTGGCCCTCCTCGCCCTCGCCCGGCTCGTGGTCCAGGCGGAGCGCGGTCAGGAGCTCCGGCATCTCGTCGCTCTCGAACTCGACGTCCAGGACGGGGCCGATGATCTGGACCACCTTCCCCAGGCGCGGCCCCGCGTCGGGCGCGCCTTCGCGTCCGCGAGCGGGTGCGGTAGCCACGCCGCCGTGTCGATTCCTCGGTTCGTTCATGGAGCTCCTTCCACGCTGGGATCGATGCTCATGGGGAACGTTACCAGAGTCGCCTGGCGCGCGACGAAGCGCCAAGCGCCGTCTTCGAGACGCCAGATGTCGGTGAACCTGCGGTGATGGGTCTGGCCCGCGTTAGGGGAGGGTGGAGACCAGGTCTGAACGTCCTCTCCCATGACGACCGCCATATCGCCGAACCTGCGCACGGCTTCGATCTTCTGCTCGAAAGCGGAGACCGAGAGGTACCCGTTCCGAACCATGTCGAGGAGCGCAGGTTTCTCCACGATCGTGTTGCGGGGGCTGTTCACGATGAAGTCGTCGGACAGGAGCGCATCCCAGGCCGCGGCGTCGTTCCCGAGAGCCGTCGCCACGTGTCCCGCCTCGGCCGCCCGGACCGCTTGCTCCCAGTCCCCATGGCCCTCGACCGAAGGAGGTTCCTGCGCCTGGACCGAACGGGCCACGATGAGCGCGAAGAGCATCAACGCAATCGTCGTTCTCATTCTCCCCTTCATCCCTTGAGCGCTTCCGCCCCGCCCACCAGCTCCGCGATCTCCTGGGTGATCTGCGCCTGGCGGGCGCGGTTGTAGGACCGTCTCAGGTCCTTGATGATGTCCCCGGCGTTGTCGGTGGCGTTCTTCATCGCCGTCCGCCGGGCCCCGTGCTCGGACGCCGCGCTCTCGATGATCGCGCGGTAGACGCCGTACCGCACGTAGAGGGGAAGGATCCGGGCCAGGATCTCGACCGGCGACGGCAGGAACTCGTAGATCGGGACGTACGCCCGCTCCTCGCCCGACGCCGCGGCCTCCTCCTCGGCGACCGGCAGGGGGAGCAGCTGCGCCGCAACCGGGCGCTGCTCGACGGGGCTCCTGAAGTGGGAGTAGACGAGCCACACGGCGTCCAGCCGCCCCTCGACGAAGGCGTCGACCAGCGGCACCGCCACCCGGTCGGCCTCCTCGAAGGAGGGCCGGTCGCTGAGATCGGCGACCACGCGATCGGGCGCGCTCCCCTGGTAGCGGAGCATCGAGGCCCCCTTCTTCCCCACCACGTGGAGCTCGACGGAGAGCCCCTCGCCCGCCAGCCCCCTGATCTTCTGGTGCGCGGTCCGGACGAGGTTGGCGTTGAAGGCGCCGGCCAGGCCGCGGTTGGAGGTGATCACCAGGATCCCCGCCCGCCCGACCGCCACGCGGTCACGGAGGAGCGGATGGATCGCCTCGGCGCTCTCGGCTCCCCGCCGGAGCTGGGCGATCACCTGGCGCATGAAGTCGTCGAACGGCCGCGCCGCCACGACCCGGTCCTGGGCGCGCTTGAGCTTCGACGCCGCGACCATCTCCATGGTCTTCGTGATCTGCCGGGTGTTCTCGACCGAGCGGATCCGGCGCTTGAGGTCGCGGGCCTTGGCCATGACGGCTCGGCTACGCCGCCGCCTCGCCTTCGGCGGCGGGCGCGAATCCGCGCGTGAACCCCTCGATCGCCTGGTCGAGCGCCTTCTTCACCTCGTCGGTCAGCTCCTTCTTCTCCTGGAGCATCCCCAGGGCCTCCGGATGGGAGCCCCGGACGTAATCGAGCAGGCTCGCCTCCGCCTCGCGGATCTTCTCGACCGGGATGGCGTCGAAGTGACCGTTCGAGACCGCGTAGATGACCGCGACCTGCTCGGCCACCGGCATCGGTTGGTACTGGGGCTGCTTGAGGATCTCGACCGTCCGGCGGCCGCGCTCGAGCTGCCGCTGGGTGGCCTTGTCGAGCTCCGAGCCGAACTGGGCGAACGCCTCGAGCTCCCGGAACTGGGCCAGGTCCAGGCGCAAGGAGCCGGCGACCTTCTTCATCGCCTTGATCTGGGCGTTCCCGCCGACGCGGCTGACCGAGATCCCCACGTTGATGGCCGGCCGGACGCCGGCGTAGAAGAGGTCGGGCTCCAGGTAGATCTGCCCGTCGGTGATCGAGATCACGTTGGTCGGGATGTACGCCGAGACGTCCCCCGCCTGGGTCTCGATGATCGGGAGCGCGGTCAGCGAGCCCCCGCCTTTCTCGTCGGAGAGCTTGGCCGCCCGCTCGAGGAGCCGCGAGTGGAGGTAGAAGACGTCGCCCGGGTACGCCTCGCGCCCCGGCGGACGGCGGAGGAGGAGCGAGAGTTGACGGTACGAGGCCGCCTGCTTGGAGAGGTCGTCGTAGATGCAAAGGGTGGCCCGGCCCGGGTTCTCCTTCGAGGCCGGCTGGCCGTCGGACCCCGTGTACATGAAGTGCTCGGCCATCGCGCACCCGGCGTAGGGGGCGATGTACTGGAGCGGCGCCGGGGTCGAGGCGGGAGCGCTCACCACGATCGTGTAGTCCATGGCGCCCTCGGCCTCCAGCCGCTCGACGACCGCGGCCACCGTCGACGCCTTCTGACCCACCGCGACGTAGACGCAGACCACGTCGCCGCCTTTCTGGTTGATGATCGTGTCGATCGCGATCGCCGACTTGCCGGTGCCACGGTCGCCTATGATGAGCTCCCGCTGGCCGCGGCCGATCGGGATCATCGAGTCGACCGCCTTGAGTCCCGTCTGGAGAGGTTCCTTGACCGGCTGCCGATCGACGATGCCGGGCGCGTGGAACTCGATCGGGCGGGCGCGGTCGGTGGTGATCGGGCCCTTGCCGTCCAGGGGTTGTCCGACCGGGTTCACGACCCGGCCGAGGAGCGCGTCGCCGACCGGGACCTCGAGAAGCCGGCCGGTCCGCCGCACCTCGTCCCCCACGCCGATCTCGACGTCCTCGCCCATGATGACGGCCCCGATCACGTCCTCCTCGAGGTTCAGCGCGAGGCCGTAGAGGACGTTCCCGAAGTCGAGCATCTCTCCCGACATGGCGCCGGAGAGGCCGTAGATGCGGGCGATCCCGTCCCCGACCTCGAGAACGGTGCCGACCTCCTCGACCTCGAGCTGGGGCTCGTAGCGGGCGAGCTCCTGCTCGAGGACCGAGGTGATCTCGTCGGGCTGGATCCGGGGTTCCGTCATGCCTTGTCCTCTCCCTCGATCTTCATGGGGTTGACGGGGCGCCGGACGATCCGGCGGCCACGGCGGCTCTCAGCCGATGCCTCAGGGCGTCGAGCCGGCTCCGGAGGCTCGCGTCCATGACCAGGTCGCCGGTCCGGACGACCAACCCCCCGAGGAGCGAAGGGTCGACCCGCTCCTCGAACGCGATCTCCTGGCCGGTGGTCCGCTCGAGGGCCCGCCGGATCCGCTCCAGCGTCTCTCGGTCGGCGGGGGTCGCGGTCGTCACGGTGGCCGAGCGGCGGTTGGCGCGGGCGTCCAGGAGCGCGCGCCACGCCTCATGGACCTCGACGATCAAGGGCTCCCGCCGGCGCTCGATCAGGAGCTCCAGGAACCTGAGGACCAGCGGATGGACGCGCTCCCCGAACGCCGAGCGGACGACCGCCCGCTTGTCGTCCCCGGCGATCTGCGGGCCCGCGAGGAACCGGCGGAAGGGATTGGATCCTTCGACCGCCCGGGTCACCCGCGCGAGCCCTTCCGAGACCTGGTCGACGGCTCGATCCCGCTCGGCGGCCCGGAGCAGGGTCTCGGCATAGACGCGGGCCACGATGCCGGCGCGCCCGGTCGCCATCAGCCGCGCGCGGCGATCTCCGCGATCGCCTCCTCGGCAAGCCGCCGATGATCGGCGTCGGTCAGGCTCCGCTCGAGCACGCGCTCGGCGGCCTGGAGGGCCAGGTCGGCCGCCCGCGCGCGGACCGTCTGGAGCGCCTGCTCCGTCTCCAGCTCGAGCTGGCGCTGAGCGCGCTCGACGACCTTGCCCGCCTCGCCGCGCGCCTTCTCCATGATCTCCGCCTTGAGGCGCTCGCCGGCCTGGCGGGCCTCGTCGAGGACGCGGTTTCCCTCGGCCCGGGCCTCGGCCAGCCGGGCCTTGTGCTCCTCGAGAACCTTCAGGGCCTCGGCCTGGAGGCGCTCGGCGTCGTCGATCGTCCGCTTGATTGCCTGCTCCCGGGCCTCGAGGGCCCCGAGGAGCGGGTTCCACGCGAACTTCCACAGGATCGCCAGCAGGACGGCGAAGGTGACCACCGTCCAGACGATCAGGCCGGGCTCGGGCTGCAGCAGCTCCATGGTCGGCCTCCGGCCTTCCTAGGCCGTCCTCAAGGCCATCAGGATGCAGATCACGAGCGCGAACAGGGCCACGCCCTCGATCAGCGCGGCGGCGATGATCATCGTGGTCCGGATCTCGCCGCCCGCCTCCGGCTGGCGGGCGATCCCCTCCATCGCCGGGCCGGCGAGACGGCCGATCCCGAGGCCCGCGCCGATCAGCGCCAGGCCGGCGCCCAGGCCGGCGCCGAGCCAACCGAGTCCGAGATGAAGCTCAGGCATGTCGTTCTCCTTCGAGTTCAGTGTGGGTGGCGGACGAGCTGAACGAACACCGTGGTCAGCATGGCGAAGATGTACGCCTGGATGAAGGCGATCAGGATCTCGAGCACGTAGATGAAGACCGCGAACCCGATCGAGATCGGGACCACGAAGTACGACTGGATGACGAAGATGAGCCCGAGGAGGCTCAGGATCACGACGTGGCCGGCGGTCATGTTGGCGAAGAGACGGATCATGAGCGCGAACGGCTTGGCGAGATGGCCGATCAGCTCGATCGGGATCATGACCGGCGCGAGGAGCATGGGCACGCCCTCGGGCATGAGCGATCGCGCGTAGCGGACCGGACCGTTGGCGACGACCCCGCTCACCTCGATGGCCACGAACGAGAACAGCGCCAGGACCCCGGTCACCGCCAGGTTCCCGGTCGCGGTGGCCCCGTACGGGACGAGCCCGAGCAGGTTCATGAACAGGACGAAGAAGAAGAGCGTGGCGACGAACGGGACGTACGGACGTCCCTCCTCCCGGCCGAGGGTCGCGTAGACGATCTCGTCCCTGACGTAGACGAACAGCGCCTCGAACAGGTTGAAGATGCCGCTGTGGACGCGGTCCCGCCGGCGCGCCATCGGCAGGAAGATCAGGAGCAGGAGCAGCGCCGCCACCCACATGTAGACGGTGTACTTGGTGATCGAGACGTCGAGGCCGAAGAGCTCGAGTCGCGGGAGGTGGATGGTGCCGAAGGGCTGGAGGTCGATCTCGTAGGCGTCGGCGAGATGGTGGACGACGTCCACGGCTTCCGCCCCGCCGGCGTGCCCCTGGGCGCCGTGACTCCGGGCGGCCCGGGCGAGCGTGTCGGCCTGTTCCGCGTGCTGGATCATCCGAGTGCGTCCGTCCGGTTCAGGTACACGAGCTCGAGGGCGCCCAGCGTCAGGTGCGACGCCACGACCGTCAGGAGCGCCACCGTCAGGTCGACGCTGGTGCCGAAGGCGAGGCCCAGCGCGAAGACGATCAAGGCCACGACACGGGCGGCGAAGGCCCCCAGGACCGCCCCCACGAAACCGCCGGGGGGGCGCCGGGCGCTCCGGCGGATCCAGTGGTGCCCGAGGCCGAGGCTCACGACCGAGAACAGGATCCC
>DASZOP010000147.1:0-5756 GCA_035550715.1 Gemmatimonadota bacterium
TCGAGCGCCTCGATCGCCTGGGCCCCGATCTCGACGCCGATGACGGTGCCGATCACCATCAGGAGCCCGAGCTTGATGTCGACGTTGCCGAGGGCGCGATGATGGCGGGCGGCGACGATCGACTTGCCCGTGATGTGCGCCATGTCGGTCCCCACGACGAAGTTCATCGGGACGCCGACCGCGTACAGGGCGGGCCCCGCCAGGAAACTTCCGCCCACCCCGAAGAAGCCGCCCAGGGCACCGATCACGAAGCCGATCACGATCAGGTAGACCGGATGGATGACCTCGCCGGATATCGCGAAGTCCATCGGCTACCGTCCGTCCATCCACGAGCGGACGAAGCGCAGCAGGTTGCCCACGACGATGTCGAGGAGGAATCCCTGACCTACGATGAGGGCGAGGGCCACGACCGCGTAGGTGACCCCGGTTTCCATCGCCAGCTCGGCCACCCGGTGGTCGATCAGGAGCAGCACGCCCCACAGATAGCCGACCACCATGACGGCGTAGAGGGAGAGCTCGACCAGGAGCTCACGGACCGTCGGCTGGGATCCGCGAGGCATGGCTCCTCGGGAGCGGGTGACGAAGGCGGCGGCGGCGCTGCCGGGATTGGCGCGGAAGATAACAGGGACGGGAGCCGACGTTCTGCTCGAGGCGACGATCGGGCATTCCCGGGCCCCGTCCGATATCTTGGGCGCGGCCTGGAGCCAAGGGGGTAGCGCTTGCGGATCGGAGTGCCGAGAGAGACCGCGCCGGACGAGCGGCGCGTGGCGGTCGTGCCGGAGACGGTCCGGAAGATGAAGGACAAAGGCGCCGATGTCCTCGTCGAGGCGGGCGCCGGCGCTGCGGCCGCGGTTCCCGACGCCGACTACGAGGAGGCGGGAGCCCGGATCGCTCCGGTCGCCGAGGTGTGGGCGGCCGACGTGGTGCTGAAGGTCGCCTCCCCCTCGGCCGAGGAAGCGGGCGGCCTGCGTCCGGATTCGGTCCTGATCTCCTTCCTCGACCCCGACGCCGACCCGGAAGCGTTTCGCGCACTCGTGAGCTCCAGGGCCACCGTCCTCGCCATGCAGTCGGTCCCGCGCATCGCGCGCGCCCAGAAGATGGACGCCCTGTCGGCGATGGCGAACCTGGCCGGCTACAAGGCGGTGCTCGAGGCCGCCAACGCGTACGGCCGCTACTTCCCGTTGCTCATGACCGCGGCCGGCACCGTCACCCCCGCGCACGTCCTCGTGATCGGGGCCGGGGTCGCCGGCCTCTCCGCGATCGCGACCGCGCGCCGCCTGGGAGCGGTGGTCCGCGCGTTCGACCCGCGTCCGCCGGTGCGCGAGCAGGTGGAGTCGCTCGGCGCCCGGTTCATCGAGCTCGACATCGAGGCGATCGGCGAGACCACCGGAGGGTACGCGGCGGCCCAGTCCGAGGCGTTCCTGGACAAGGAACGCGAGCTCCTGGCCGGCCACGTGGCGGACGTGGACGTCGTGATCACGACCGCCGCCATCCCCGGGCAGGCGGCTCCGATCCTCATCACCGAGGACATGGCGCGCACGATGAAGCCCGGCTCGGTGATCGTGGACCTCGCCGCCGAGCGCGGCGGCAACTGCGCCCTGACCCGGCCCGGCGACCTGCATCTCGAAAACGGACTGACGGTGATCGGCTACACGGATTTTCCCTCGCGGATGGCCGAGCAGGCGAGCCTCCTCTACGCGCGCACGGTCTGGAACCTCCTCTCCCACCTGTGGGGCGACGACGGTCCGAAGATCGACCTGGCGGACGAGATCGTGACCGCCGCCGCCCTCGTCCACGCCGGCGAGGATCGCCGCCCCCGCAGGGAGGCTTGATTCCAGGTGACCGCGGGTCGTCCTCGCGGGTTGCCGGTGCGCCTCGCCTGGACTGCGTGCCTGGCGGTACGGGGGCGCGGCCAGTCCCGCTTCCCGTTCCTCGATCCGGACGAGATCCGGGGCGCGCGCGATCGGGCCGTCCGCCGGATCGTGACCCACGCCTGGCGTTCCGTGCCGGCCTACAAGGAAGCGATGCGGGACCGGGCCCTCAGGCCGGAGGACTTCAGGACCGCCGAGGACCTGGCCCGCCTCCCCCTTCTGGAAAGCCACGACCTGCAGGTCCGTCCGGATGAGCTCCTCCCGGTCGATTATCCTCCGGACCGTGGCCTGACCCTGCGGAGCGGCGGCAGCACGGGTACGCCGCATGGGGTACGCCACGACCCCGGAGCGCTGATCGCCAACGTCGCCCACGGCGAACGGGACCGGGCGCTCGTGGCCGAGCACGTGGGACGATGGTCGGGGTATCGGCAGCTCTCGTTCATGCCACCCTTCGCGAGCGGTCCGGAGATCCAGGCGTTCGTCGCGGAACGGACGATCCGGCCGGCCGGTCTCAGGATCGAGCGGCAGACGGCCTCCGTGTTCGAGGATTTCGAGAGGGCGGCCGCGCGCATCGACCGCGAGCGGCCGGATGTGGTCCAGGGATATGGGAGCTACATCGGATCGCTCTTCCGCCACATCGCCATGAGCGGCGGAGGGCGCCATCGTCCCCGGATGGTGACCTACAGTTCGGACGCCCTGTCGGAGGCCAACCGCGCGCTGATCGAAGAAGAGCTCGGGATCCCGGTCCTGGGCCGCTATCAGGCCATCGAGGCGCTCAAGATCGCCTTCCAGTGCGGCGCTGGACCGTGGATGCACGTGAACGAGGACCTCTACCCGGTCCGGATCGTGGACGGGGAAGGAAACACCGTCGCCGACGGCGATCCGGGGCAGGTCGTGATCTCCAACCTCGTCAATCGGGCGACCGTGCTCCTCAACTACCGTCTCGAGGATCGGGCGCGCCGTCTGCCAGGGGCCTGTCCATGCGGCCGGACGCTGCCTCGGATGTCGCTCCCCGAGGGGCGCTCGGACGACTGGATCGCGTTGCCGTCCGGCGAGATCCTCCATCCGCTGGCGGTGCGCACCCTCTTCGTCGACGAGAGCGCCGTCTGGGAGTACCAGGTGATCCAGGAGGCGGCGAATCGGTTCCGGGTCAACCTCGTCGTGGATCCGGGGGCCGATCGGGAGGATCTGGAGCGCAGGGTCGAAACCAAGTTCACCGCCCGCCTCGGTCCGGGGACCACCGTGGCCATCGCGTTCGTCGATGCGCTCACACGCACGCCGGGGGGCAAGGTGCGGGGCTTCATGCGCCATCCCGGGCCCGCCGAGGCATGAACTTCCTCGGGCGATCGTTCAACTCCGCCCGCCTCGCCATCCGGATCCGCCGCGAGCGCAGGCTGCCCTACCAGAGCCCGGAATGGATCGAACGGCTCCAGCGGCGCCGCATCTCGGCGATCGTCCGGCACGCCTTCCGAAGCGTCTCCTTCTACGGGGAGACGATGCGCGCCCTCGGTCTCCTTCCGGAGGAGCTTCGGCGGGCGGAGGATCTGGCCCGCCTCCCCCTGCTGGACGGGGTGACCGTCCGCCGCGACGTCGAGCGGTTCACTTCGCCTGCGGTGGGGGAGCGGGTGGCCATGCGGAGCAGCGGGAGCGGGCTCACCCACGTCCGTTCGGTCGTCTGGTGGGACGCGCCCAGCCAGCTCGCCAAGCTGGCGATCGCCGAGCGGGACCGTGCGGTCGTCGTCCGGACGCTCGGCCGCTCCTGGGGGCTTTCCCACCTGTACGTCCTGCCGGAAGCCTCGGTGAGCCTGGACCTCCGGAGCTGGTGGAATGCCCGGATCCTGACCCCGCGGGGGCTGGCCGAGCGGAACGTGATCCCGGCCGAGCGTCCGTTCGCCGAGGTGGCGGACCGGATCGACGAGGTCCGTCCGGACGTGGTCTATTCGTACGGCTCGTTCGCGGACCGTTTCTTCCGGTACCTGAACGGATCGGGGCGCGGGCTCGACGCCCCGGGCGTGTGGGTGTACGGGGGCGACATGCTGCCGCCCGACGGGCGCGAGCTGATCGAGCGCGGTTTCCACGTTCCCGTGCTCTCCACCTACCAGACGGTCGAGACCGGCCGCCTCGGCTTCGAGTGCGAGGCGCGGAGCGGGTTCCACCTGAACGTCGATCTGTGCGCCGTCCGGATCGTCGACGACGAGGGCCGGGACGTGGATCCGGGCGCGGCGGGGGAGGTCGTCGTCTCGAATCTCTTCAACCGGGCCACGGTTCTCCTCAACTACCGGCTCGGCGATCGCGCCGTACTGGCGACCGGTCCCTGCCCGTGCGGGCGGAGTCTACCCCGTCTGGAGCGCCTCGAGGGACGTGTCTCCGAGGTCGTGCGGCTGGCGGACGGACGGGAGGTCTCGTCGATGATCCTGCGGAACATGGTCAAGGACGAGCTCGCGTTCGCGCTCCAGTGCCAGGTCGTCCAGCCGCAGCCGGAGAGGATCGTCTGGCGGGTCGTCCCCCTCCCCGGCCAGGGGACCGAGGAGGCCCGTCGCGCGCTCCTGGACAGGACCCGCCGGCTGGTGGGGCCGGCTGTGGAGGTCGAGTTCGTGGACGAGATCGCGGTGACGGCCGGGGGCAAGCATCTCGCCGTCGCCCCGGGCGACGCCGGGAGCTGAAGCCCTCGGTGTGCGGCATCGGCGGCATCGTCCACGCGGATCCACTGCGGCCGGTCCGGCGCGAGGATCTGGAGCGGATGTCGGCGGCGCTTCTCCATCGCGGCCCGGACGGAGACGGCCATTGGGTGGGAGCAGGCGCGGGGCTGGCGGTGCGGCGCCTGGCGATCATCGATCCGGAGACGGGGGATCAGCCGCTCGCGAACGAGGACGGAACGGTCGTCCTGGTCTGCAACGGCGAGGTCTACAACCACGTCGAGCTCCGCCGCGAGCTCCTGGCCCGGGGGCACCGGTTCCGTTCGAAGTCGGACGCCGAGGTGATCGTCCATCTCTACGAGGAGCTGGGACCCTCCGCCGTGGAGCGGCTCCGGGGCATGTTCGCGTTCGCGCTGTGGGACGTCTCGCGGCGCCGGCTCCTCCTGGCCCGGGATCGCCTGGGGATCAAGTCCCTGGTCTACGTCGTGTCAAGCGACGGTCTGGTTTTCGCCTCGGAGACCAAGGCCCTCATGGCGGCGGAGAAGGTCGATCCGTCGATCGACCCGCGGGCGGTCGGTCAGCTCCTGACGCTCGGGTTCGTGCAGGGCCCGCGCACCTTCTTCGAAGGAGTTCGCAGACTCTCGCCCGGACACTGGCTGACCTGGGAGGCGGGTCGTATCGAGATGCGGCGCTACTGGGACGTTCCCCTGACGCCGCTCGCCGACAGGCCAGGGAGGAGCGCCGCGGAGTGGAGCGCGGGGCTCGCGGAGAAGCTCGACGAGACGGTGAGGTTTCACCTGCGGAGCGACGTCCCGGTCACGAGCTGGCTCAGCGGGGGGATCGACTCGAGCGCGATCACGGCCCTCGCCTGCCGCCGTCTCGACGACCCCTTGAAGGCGATCAGCCTGACGTTCGAGGACGCCGACGCGAACGAGGTCGGCCAGGTCGGCACGCTGGCCGACTTCCCCGGCTTCGACATCGACGTCACGAGGGTGGAGTGCGGGCCCCCCGACCTGGCGTGGTACCCGGCCGCCGTGTGGCACGCCGAGGAGCCGACCGGAAAGGGCCTCGAGATCCCCCGCCTGCTCCTCTCCCGGGCCACGGCGGAGCACGGGAAGGTGGTGCTGACCGGCGAGGGCGCCGACGAGGTGCTGGCGGGGTACGGATGGTACCGCATCGAGAAGGCGCTCCGCCCCCTGGCCCTGGTGCCGGCGGGCCTGCGGCGGGCGCTGGCGCCCTTCCTCTCGCG
>DASZOP010000148.1:0-9274 GCA_035550715.1 Gemmatimonadota bacterium
CCGAGGGAATGACGGTCGGCGAGGCCGAGACCTTGTTCCGTACGGTCGCCTTCCAGGACTCGGTGAACGCGCGCCAGCAGGCGCTCCGAGGCACCTACGACCCCGAGTACCTGAACTACACGCTCGGCAAGCTCATGATCCAGGAGCTCCGCGCCGATGCCCGGGCGGCCGCGGAAACAGCGGGTCGCGATTTCGACCTGCCCGCCTTCCACGATGACTTCATGAGTCGCGGCGCCCCGCCGGTGCCCTGGATCGGCCGACGGCTTTTCGACGACCCGGGCTGGATACCCTTCGCCCTCTCGCCGGAGGCCCGGCGCGCCCGGTGATGCGGGCCGTCTACATCGAGGAGCACGGCGGCCCCGAGGTCGTCGCGGTCGGCGAGCGGCCGCTCCCCGAGCCCGGCCCGGGCGAGGTGCGGGTGCGGGTCGTGGCGGCCGCGCTCAACCATCTGGACCTGTGGGTCCGGGGCGGGATCCCGGGCGTCTCGCTCGAGATGCCGCACGTCCTGGGGGCCGACGGCGCCGGGATCGTGGACTCGGTCGGCCCGGAGGTGGAAGCCCCGTCCCCCGGCGACCAGGTGATCATCCAGCCGGGCCTCTTCTGCGGCCGCTGCGAGTACTGCCTCCGCGGTGAGGAATCGCTCTGCATCCGCTATCGTCTGCTCGGCGAGCACGTCGACGGCACGCTGGCCGAGGCGGTCGTCGTCCCGGCCGTCAACGCCGTCCCCAAGCCGAGGGGGCTCGGCTGGGAGAAGGCGGCCGCCTTCCCGCTCGTATACGAGACGGCCTGGCGTCTGCTGATCACCGCAGGCCGCCTCCGGGCGGGCGAGAGCGTCCTGATCCACGGCGTGGGGGGTGGAGTCTCGGCAGCCGCGCTACAGATCGCGCGCTACGCGGGCGCGTACGTCTACGTGACCTCTTCGAGCCGCGAGAAGCTGGACCGCGCCCTGGCGGCGGGGGCGGACGTGGCGATCGACTACACCGTCGAGGACGTCCCCTCCCGCATCCGGGAGCTCACCGGGAAGCGCGGCGTCGACCTGGTCGTCGACAACGTCGGGCAGGCGACCTGGCGGGACTCGATCGAATGCGCCACCCGCGGTGGCCGGATCGCGACCTGCGGGGCGACGACCGGCAACGAAGCGGTGACGCCCATCAACCGGGTCTACTGGAAGCAGATCTCGATCCACGGGTCGACGATGGCCAACCGCGCGGAGTTCAGGACGGTGGTCCGGCTGGTGGTCGGGGGCCGGATCGATCCCCTCATCGACCGGGTCTTCCCGCTGGCGGAGGTTCCGGCCGCCCTGGCCCGCCTCGAGGAGGGCGAGCAGTTCGGAAAGATCGTGATCCGCGTGAGCGACGAATCCTTTTCCTCGTGAATCCGCGTCCACAGGAGGACCCATGGCCGAGAGCTCGTTCGACCTGGTGAGCAAGGTCGACCGCCAGGAAGTCAAGAACGCCGTGCAGATGGCGATGAAGGAGATCCGGACCCGCTTCGACTTCAAGGGATCGAAGGCCGCGATCGAGGAGTCCGGCGACGATCTCGTCCTGACCGCGGAGGACGAGGGCCGGCTGCGCGCCGTGCGTCAGGTCCTGGAGGAGAAGCTGGCCCGGCGCAGCGTGTCGCTCAAGGCGCTGACGTGGGGATCGGTCGAGGAGGCGCTCGGCGGGACCGCCCGCCAGCGAGCGAAGCTCCAGACCGGCCTCTCCGCCGAGCAGGCGAAGGACGTGGCGAAGCGGATCAAAGCCACGGGCCTCAAGGTCCAGGCCTCGATCCAGGGCGACCAGGTCCGTGTTTCGGGCAAGAAGAAGGACGACCTCCAGGCCGTCATCGCGACGCTCAGGGAGGCCAGCCTGCCGTTCGACTGGACGGCGACGAACTACCGATGAGCGGCCGGGGGATGGCGTTCCGGCTGGCGGTCTGGGTGACCCTCCTGGGCGCCGCGTGCGACCGCGGGGCGCCGGCCGATGACGCCGCACCTGCCGACACCGCTTTGCCGGACACCCTGACGGCCGGGGAGCAGTCGGCGTTCGCGGTCGAGCTGGATCGGTTCCAGGAGATGCAGGGCGGCCGGCTCGATACCGTGGACATGATCGCGCGTGGCGACGACGCCGCATTCCACGTCCAGATCCTCAACTACACCTCCGATTACACGGCGCTGACGTACGCGGCCTGGTACACGGGTCCCGACAGCGCGGTCATGTTCGCCGCCGACGACCAGCCGCGTCTCGTGGACAACCTGGGGAACGTCTATCGGGGGATCGTGATCCCCGACAATCCGCGCTTCGAGGTCGAGACCGGAACGACGGCGATCGGAGTGTACGTCTTCAGGCCCGTGCTGGCGCAGCAGGCCGACTCGCTGACCCTGATGGTCAACGACTCGACGCCGCCGGTTCTCAGGATCGGGCCGTTCGGCGTGTACCACGAAGCGACGATGAGGAGGGAGGATCCTGGGCGCCGACTCAGGATGCAGCCGGGCGACTCCGCCCGCTAGCCGCGAAGACCGCCCCGATCGGGGTGGGGTGGCCTTCCGCTCGTCCGGGCGAACTCGTCGTAGAAGTGAGCGGCGGCGACGACCCCGCCGTGGAAGTTCTCGAGCACAAGGTTCTCGTCGGGGGCGTGGGCGTTCTCGTCTGGGGTCCCGAACCCCATCATCACCGAGGCCAGCCCGAGCCGCTCCTGAAAGGTCGTCGTGACGGGGATCGTCCCGCCTTCACGCGTCATCACCGTCTCGGCCCCGAAGGCGAGACCGAGCGCGCGGCGTGCGGCCTGGTTGGCAGGATGGTCGATCGGCGCCAGGTACGGCCTCGCTCCGTGCAGCTTGCGAACCTCCACGGTGACCCCTGGCGGTGTGACGCTCTCCACGTGGCGCCGGAAGAGCCCGGCGACCGTTTCAGGATCCTGGTCCGGCACGAGACGCATCGAGACCTTGGCCATGGCGCGGGCGGGGAGCACCGTCTTGGCACCCTCGCCGGTGAAGCCGGATATGAGCCCGTTGACGTCGAGGCTCGGCCGTGCCCAGACCCGCTCCAGGGTGGTGAAGCCCGCCTCGCCCACCAGCTCCGGCACGTCCAGCTCGCGACGGTAGGCATTCTCGTCCAACGGCAGCTTCCGGAACTCCGCCCGCTCCTCGTCGGTGACCGGCAGCACCTGGTCGTAGAATCCCTCGATCGCCACGTGCCGCTCGTGGTCCTTCAGTGTGGCCAGGATCTCCGCCAGGGCCAGCGCCGGGTTGGCGACCGCCCCTCCGAAGGACCCCGAATGGAGGTCGGACCGGGCTCCCCGAACGTGGATCTCCATGTAGCACATCCCGCGCAGCCCGTAGCACAGCGAGGGCATGCCGCTGGCGAACATCGGGCTGTCGGAGATCATGACCACGTCCGCGGCGAGCCGATCGGCGTTCTCTTCGATGAACGGCTCGAGGTGCTCGGAGCCGATTTCCTCCTCGCCCTCGAGGAGCACCTTCACGTTGCAGGGGAGCCGTCCGTGGGCGGCCAGGTGCGCCTCCCACGCCTTCCAGTGCGCGAACACCTGTCCCTTGTCGTCGGCCGAGCCGCGGGCGAAGATCCGCCCGTCCCGCACCGTCGCCTCGAAGGGGGGAGTCGTCCAGAGATCGACCGGGTCCACGGGCTGGACGTCGTAATGGCCGTAGAAGAGCACGGTCGGGGCCGCGGGCGCTTCCAGCCACTGAGCCAGGACGATCGGATGACCGTCGGTCTCGAGCAGCTCGGAGTCGGGGAAGCCGAGCTCCGAGAGTCGGTCGCGGCAGTACTCGGCGCAGCGGCGGACGTCGCCGGCGCGCGACGGGTCGGTCGAGACGCTGGGGATGGCGAGGAACTCGGCCAGCTCCTGGACGTAGCCGCTCTGCCGCTCGCGGATGTGGGCGAGAACCTTGTCCATCGGGAGGCACAAGCTTCATCCCCGTCCGCGATACGGCAAACGCGCCCCGCCGCATGAGCGATCCCGGTACCTCGCCACCCGAAGTCGGCGCAACCCGCCCCTGGCGTCCCCGATCGATCCCGCGCCAAGGCGTCCATCCAGGGCCGGGCGAGGTGGATTTCGGCACGAGCCGCCACCTCCCCCGCCTGGATCGGGTGAGCCCGTGGCACGTCCGGTGGTACCCGCCGCGGGTCCTGGAACCCGAGGTCATGGATACGGAGGACGAGGCCGGCGCCTACATGGACGCGGCCGCCGCCGAGCACCTGGCCCGGCTGGACGCCGGCTGGGCGGAGCTCGTCGCGCGGACCGGTCCTCGGGGAATGGCGCGCGTCCTCGACGTCGGGACGGGCGGCGGGCAGATCCCGGCGCTTCTGGCGCGCGCCCGACCCCGGTGGCGGATCTGGGGGGTCGACAGGAGCCAAGCCATGCTGCTGGCCGGGGCGGACGCCGTCAGCGCCGCGGCGCGGGAGGCCCGCTACGTCGCCCGGCCCTTCTTCCTGGGACTCGCCGCCGCCGAGGCCCGGTGTCTCCCCTTCTGTGACGGCGGACTCGACCTTGTCGTCTCGAACTCGCTCCTCCACCATCTCGCCGATCCGACCCCGGTGCTGAACGAGATCGCGCGGGTGACCGGAGCCGGTGGCCGGGTCCTTCTGCGCGACCTGCGGCGACCGCCGCGGCTCCTGTTCCGATCCTGGGTGGCCTGGCACGGTCGGCACTATCAGGGGACGATGCGCGCGCTCTACGAGGCTTCCGTCGCGGCGGCTTTCACGCTGGCCGAGCTCGCGATCATCCTCCGCCACTCGCGGCTCCGGGAGGCGACCTTGGAGAGACAGGGCCCTTACCTGATCGTGCGGCGCTGAGCCTTCCGAAGGGAAGCTCGAGGAACGTGAACAGCACCCACCCGACGACCGCCGCGACTCCGATGTAGATCGGCCATGGGCCGAACCAGTCGAGGAGGGTCTGCCCGGCGGGCTTCCAGGCCAGGTAGAGGAAGTTAGCGCCGGTCGCCCAGTCCACGACACCCACGACGGCGGCGTACCCGAGTGTGATCAGGAAGACGCGCCGGGCCGATCCTGGCCTGGGGGTCCGGCCCAGGCCGAAGACGAGCGTCGTCGCCGAGACCACGACCAGCGAGTGCGTCGTGAAGTAGGCGACCCAGCGCCAGTCCGGGAACGTGCCGGCGACGTCCGGGGTCACGATCGCCAGGGTGGTCCCCGCCAGCGCCCAGTAGTAGAGGATCTCGCTGGCCAGGCGGTTCCCCGTGACGAGCGCGAACGCGGCGACGAAGATCGCCAGGTCGCAGAGGTGGAGGGGCAGGAAGTCCAGCGGGCGGAGCTCGCCGCTCGAGGCCGCGAGAGCGAGGTACGTGGTCACGCTGGCCAGGAGGAGCGCGGCCAGCGTCCACCGCACTCCTCGGCTCGAGGAACCGGGAGCGCGTCGCCTGATGAAGAGCGGGACCGCGATCGCGGCGACCGCGGTCCCGAGCACGACGAGACCATGACCCGCACTCACGACGGTGCGCCGTCCCCGCGGGTGGCGCCGGCGACGACCTACCCGATCGTCCGCTCCAGATAAGCCTCAAGCCGTCTCCAGGCGTCGGCGGCCGGAGCCAGGTTCGTCTCGGGATCCCGATCCACCCACAGCCAGAAGCCGTGCTCGACCGGGTCGTAGACGTGGACGTCGTTCTCGACGCCCGCCTCCCGGAGGGCATCTACGAACCGCGCAACGTCGGACGGCGGGATGCCGTCGTCCTGGCCGGCGAAGGTTCCGTAGATCGGATGGTCCAGGGCGGCCAGCGAGTCGGGGTCGGTGACGAGCGAGCCGTAGAAGATCGCGGTCCCGTCGTGGTGCTCGCCGCCCAGCGCGTAGGAGAGCGCGACCCCGCCGCCGAAGCACCATCCCATGGCGGCCACCTTGCCGGTCACGCCGTCGCGGGCCCTGAGGTAGCCCGCCGCCGCGTCCAGGTTCGCGATCACGGCGGGCATGTTGGCGTGCGCCTCCTGGACCAGCGCCATGTTCTCCTCGCGGTTGGCCCCCGTCCGGCCCGAGAAGAGGTCGGCCGCGAGCGCCACGTACCCTTCGTCCGCGAAGGCGTCCGCCACCTGCCGCACGCGATCGTTCAGGCCGTCCCACTCGTGGATCAGGATGACCGCCGGGAAGGGCCCCGCGCCCTCCGGGACGGCGAGGTAGCCGGTCGTCGCCGTATCGCCGGTTACATAGTGGACGTCCTCGCCGCGCGGAGGGGGGGCCTGGCCGAGGATCGCGGCGGGGACCGAGTCCGGGCTCGTCGTGGCCGCCGCGTCGGGAGCGGCCGACCCCTCCGACGCCTCCGACTGCGCATCGGTGTCGGCGCATCCGGCGAGAAGCCCCAGGGCCAGGGCGAGCATGACGACGGGGAATCGGCTGAGGATCGGGCGAAGGCTCATGGGTTCCTCCCGGGATGGCGATCAAGAAATCGGCCGCGGTTACCGCCGACTCTAGCGGCCGTCACGGTCCGCGGCACGCGGAAGGCGGGCGTGGCTCAGACGAGGAGCTCCCCGCGCAGGATGACGACCGCCTGGCCTTCCAGGTCGACCCGGTCGCCGCGGTCCCGCACGTGGACGATCCCGCCGCGTGGGCCCACCTGCCGCCCGACCAGCGGGTTCCGGCCGAGCCGCTGGACCCAGAACGGAGCGAGCGCGCAGTGGGCGGAGCCGGTGACCGGATCCTCGTCGATCCCGACCCGGGGTGCGAAGAACCGCGAGACGAAGTCGAACCGCTCGTCGTCGGAGGGGCCGGTGACGATGACCCCCCGCGCGGGGATCGTCGCCAGCCGCCGGAAGTCGGGCTCGAGGCCGCGGATCGTCCCCTCCTCGCCCAGCTCGACCAGCCAGTCCGCCGACGCCGTGCGACCGGTCCAGAGGGGGACCACGCCGAGCGCCTCGGAGAACCCCGTCGGGGGCTCGGCCTCGTGTGCGGGCGTCGCGGGAAAGTCGAGCGCGATCCTCTCCCCCGTCGGCCGCGCGGTCAGGACGCCGCTCCGGGTCTGGAACCGGATCGGCTCCTCCCTCGGGGCGACGCCCGTTTCCCAGAGAACATGGGCGCTGGCCAGGGTGGCGTGTCCGCAAAGGTCGACCTCGGTGAACGGCGTGAACCAGCGCAGCTCGAAGCCTTCCGGACGGGGCACCACGAAGGCCGTCTCGGAGAGGTTCATCTCGCGGGCGACCGATTGCATCCACTCCTTCTCGGCCGGTTCCGCCAGCAGGCAGACGGCCGCCGGATTGCCGTCGAAGGGGTCGCCGGTGAAGGCGTCCACCGTTAGGATGGGAACGTGCGTGCGCTCCACGTCCTCGATGCTACAGCCACGGCCCGCTGGGGTCAGCCCCTGCGTGTGGCGGCAGGGATCCTGCTGGCCACCCTCGCCGCGAACGGCTGCGGGGACCCGGTGGGCGACCCGAGCGACGTCTTCGACGTCAGCCCCGCCCCGGTCCTTGGGCGCTGGATCGAGCGCGAGCCCACCGACGATCCGCCCCGCGAGGCGGTCATCGAGGCCGGGGCCGGCGTCCTCCTCGGCGTCTTCGAGTTCGAGCGCACGGGTCTCGCCTTCGAAGTCAACTTCAACGAAGCGTCCTGGGACGGTGAGCAGATACGGTTCCTGACCGGCGACGTGTTCGGGGCAGGAACGGAGTCGATCACGTGGACCGCGCTGCTCGTTGCCGCGGCGAACGGCGACCCGACGATCCTGCGCCTCTTCCCGCGGATCGATGGCAACGTCCCCTTCTCGATCGAGTACGTCCGGCCATGACCGCCGAGTCCCGGACCGGTTCGACCATCACCCCGCCCGTCGAGGACTACCTCAAGGCGATCTATGCGCTGTCCCGGGAAGATCTCGGCGTGGACCGTGTCACGACCTCCGCCATCGCCGACAGGATGCAGGTCTCGGCGGCGTCGGCGACCAGCATGATGCAGCGGCTGGCCGAGCTCAAGCTGGTCGGCTACGTGCCGTATCAGGGGGTCGCCCTGACCGAGGCCGGCGAGAAGATCGCGCTGGAGGTGATCCGCCATCACCGGCTCATCGAGCTCTACCTCGCCGAGGCGCTGGGCTACCCCTGGGACGCCGTCCACGACGAGGCCGAGCGGCTCGAGCACGTGATCAGCGAGGAGTTCGAGGACCGGATCGACGCCATGCTCGGGCACCCGACCACGGATCCTCACGGCCACGCCATCCCGCCCAAGACGGGGCGGATGCCGGACGAGACCCACCGTCGTCTGAGCGATGTCGAGCCGGGCGAGATCGTGGTCGTCCGGCGCGTGCACGACCGGGACGGCGGCGCGCTGCGCGCGCTCTCCTTGCTCGAGCTCTTCCCGGGCGTCGAGCTGCGGGTGCTTGCCCGCCCGCCCGCCGGACCCATCACCGTCGAGCGCGCCGGGGAGCGGGTCTCGGTCGAGCGCGAGCTGGCCCGGACCGTCTTCGTGGCCTGATGACGCCCGGTTGACCGGCCCGGCGGTCCTCCCTATCATATAGGAACGATTCTCATCTAGGAGCCGAGGTGACCGTCGAGTTTCCGCTCCATTTCATGCACGAAGGGGAGCGCGGCCGCGTGGCCGGCATCCGCTGGCGCGAGGAGGACGTAGAGCGGCGTCTGGCGGAGATGGGATTCGAGAAGGGGGTCGCGTTCGAGGTGGTCCACTACGACCCGAAACGCGGGATCACGGTCCGCCTTCGGGACCGCGAGGTTTCGATCGTACCCTGGCTGGCGCCCGTCATCTACGCGACAGAGGATCCCGCCGGCTAGTTCCCTAGGAAGATCCTCACCACGTCCGCTCTTCCACTCCTGCGCGCCGGTTGACGAGCCGGGCGCAGACGAACAGCCAGTCGCTGAGCCGGTTCACGTACGGGACCACGGTGTCGGGGAGATCGTCCGCCTCGAGCGCGACGATAGCCCGTTCGGCGCGCCGGCAGACGGTCCGTGCCGCGTGCAGGAACGCGCCGGCCCGGGAGCCTCCCGGAAGGATGAAGGCGGTGAGGGCCGGGAGCTCTTCCTCCCAGCCGTCGATCTCCTTCTCGAGCCCCGCGATCCGCGCTGCCGGCAGGTCCCACTTCTCCCGGCGCCGCTTGGGATCGGGCGTCGCGAGGAGCGCCCCCAGAGCGAAGAGGTCGCTCTGGACGCGCTGGAGCGCCTCCCGGACGGCGTCGTCCTCGATGTGGGCCGCCGCCACTCCGACCGAGGCGTTCAGCTCGTCCACGTCGCCGTAGGCGGCGACCCGAGGCGAGGCCTTCGAGACGCGGCCGCTGCCGAAGAGCGCGGTCGCCCCGGCGTCTCCCGTCCGCGTGTAGATCTTCACAGGTCTCCGACGC
>DASZOP010000149.1:0-1715 GCA_035550715.1 Gemmatimonadota bacterium
CTCCTGTCGCGGATGTACGCGCTCGAGGCCCAGCCGATCGGTTTCGAGCCCGCCGTGCAGGCCCTCCAGGAACGCGGCTTCATCGAGGAACGGAGCCCCGAGGAGCGCGGGTTCCGGCACGCGCTGATGCAGGAGGTGGCCTACGGGGGGCTGCTCCAGAGCGTGCGGAACGTCCTCCACGAGTCGGCGGCGCGGATCGGCGAGGAGTTCTTTGCCGATCGCCTGGACCACGAGGCGCCCTTCTTCGCCCACCACTATTGGCATGCGGGCCTCCCCGAGGTCGCACTTCCCCACCTGTGGCGCGCCGGCCGGGTGGCGTTCTCCCGGTACGACCTGCCGACCGCGGAGAAATACCTGCGCCGCGCGGCGGAGGTCCTGGGCCCGGATCCCGACGCCCTCACGGACCCCGCCGAGCAGGCGAGCTTCGCCCAGACGCTCGGCGACGTCCTGATCCAGCGTGGCGATCTGGCCGAGGCGGAGGCGTGGTTCGGGCGGCTCGAGGAGAGCGGGCGGGCGGAGGAGCGACCGGCATGGGTCGTCCGCGGCATGGAGCGGCGGGCCAGGGTCGCCTGGTACCGCGGCGAGCTGTCCGAGTCCACGCGCCTCTACGAGGCGGGCCTCAGGGACCTTCCGGCCGGGGAGCCGGGACTGGCCGCCGACCTCCACAACGGCCTGGGAGTGGTTCATCACTACCAGGCGCTCCCGGATCTCGCCTTCGACCACATCTCGCGGGCGCTCCAGCTCCGCGAGGATGCCGGGGACCGGCTCGGGAAGGCCAAGTGCCTGCTCAACGTCGGCAGCGTGTTCCTGGACCTGCGGGAGGATCTGGACAGCGCCGAACGGTACTACCGGGAGGCGTACGAGGCGGCGGAGTCGATCGGGGATCGGCAGATGCGCTACTCGGCCCTGAACAACCTGGGCCGCGTGGCGACCGAGCGCGGCGAGTGGCAGGAGGCGCTGGATACGCTCGACCGGGCGGAACGGATCCTGGAGGAGATCGGCTGGTCCTTCGCGCGCTACGTGACGCTCCAGAACCGGGCCGATTGCGAGATCGCCCTCGGCCGCCTCGGCGACGCGATCCGCCATCTGCGGATCTGCCGGGACCGCGGCGACGCCGTCCTCGGACCGGTGAACCGGGTGACGACCCGGATCTTCCTCTTCGACGCCTGGTACCGGATGTTCGCCGACGACCTCGCGGAGGAGTCGCTGGTGGAGGCGCGCGCGGTCGTGGAGGAGACTGGCCGGCCGGAAGAGCTCCACGAGATCCTCCTCAGGGAGGGGCGGCTCCTCGTGAGCAGGGAGAGATGGGAGGAGGCGGTCGAGGTCTTCGCGCGGGCGGAGGCCGAGGCCCGGCAGCACGCCGCTCCGACCCAGGTCGCCCTGGCCGCGGCCCACCGCCGGCGGGCCGTCGTGCGGGCCGGCGGGCCGGATCCCGGCCCTGGGGAGGAGGGCGAGATCCGGAGCCACCCCTACGCGACCCTCCTTCGATGGCTCGAGGCCGACGCCGACGCGACGCTCGAACCCTCCCCGCGCGTCCTGGAGGGCCTGGGACGGGTGCTGGAGGACGCGGCGCGGATGGGGATCGTCTCGCTGGAGCGGGCCGCGGCCGAGCGGCTGGCCGGCTTGCACGCCGCGCTCGGGGACTCCGCGGGTGAGGCGCTGGCCCTGGCGAGGGCCGCCCGAGCGATGCTCGCCCTCGCCCAGGGTCTTCCTCC
>DASZOP010000150.1:0-16515 GCA_035550715.1 Gemmatimonadota bacterium
CGTCATCCAGGGCGGGGACGTGGAGCGGGGCGACGGCTACGGGGGGCCGGGCTTCGTCATCCGGAGCGAGATCACGCGGATACCGTTCGAGCGCGGGACGATCGGGATGGCCAGCGCCGGCAAGGACACCGAGGGATCGCAATTCTTCATCGCCCATTCCGCCCAGCCCCACCTGGACGGCCGGTACACGGCCTTCGGGCGGGTCGTCCAGGGGATGGAGGTCGTCGACGCGATCCTGGAAGGGGATCGCGTGCTGAGGGCGAGCGTTCAGGTCCGCGCCTCGCGTCCGGAGGGGGGCCGATAGGCGTGCGGATTCCGGGCCGGCGTCTGGCCCTCGCGCTTCTGATCCTCCTGATCGCGCTCATGCTGGCGCCCAGGATCCCCGATCGCTTCGGGGGCAACCTGTGGCTGGGGGTGGCGGGGTACGGGGCGGTCGCGCTCCTCCTCCGGGAGACGTGGCGGGAAGCTGGGAGGATCGGCGCGTGGTGGTCGGGCATGGGCCGCGGCCGGCGGTCCGCGCTGGGGGCGGCCGCGGTCCTCGTCACCCTGCTCGGCGCGCTGGCGATGCGGACGTGGGCGCCCGGCCCGTTCGGCAAGTTCAGCCGCGAGAACGGGCTCTGGGAGCCTCTTTCGCTGCTCCTCTACTGGGGGAGCGCGATCGCGATCCTCCGGGCGGTCCCGCACTCCGAGGACCGGGCAGGGCGCCGCCCGTGGCTCGCCGTGGCCGGGGCCTACGCCTTCCTGGGGTTCGAGGAGATCGACTGGTTCAGCGTCTTCGGGGGGCTGATCGGCCGGATCAGGGGCGTGTACGCGGGGAGCCTCCACGACGTGATCCGGCTGGTCGCCGAAGGGGTGCTGTCGCCGGTCGGGCTGTCCGTCGTGGTCGCTGCCCTGGGGGTCGTGGGGATCCTGCTCTGGAGAGACGGCTGGATCGATCCGCGTCTTCTCGGGCGGCTCGCGCGAGGCGGCGAGCTGGTGTGGTTCGTGGCCGGGTTCGCCTGCCTGTGGATCGCGGCGAGCGAGGAGGCGCATCTCTTCGGCTGGTTGGCCCGCGAGCCGACCCCCGAAGAGGCGATCGAGCTGGTCGGTGCGCTCTGCCTGGGCCTCTACGCGCTGGAGCTGTCGGCGGAGCGGATCCCGAAGGCTCCGCCGGTCAACGCCCCGGACCCGCCGCACCCTCCGACCGCGCCTGGAAACGGGCCGCCGCGGTGACGGTTCCGCGCTCGGGGGCGGGGATTCCGCCGATCTCCTCGTCCATCGCCTCGATCCGGTCCGCCGCGTCGGGATGCGTCTTGGAGAGGAGCGACCGCTTCTCCGACGGCGTCCTCGAGATCGCCTCGACGAAGCGCCTGAGGCCGGTCGGATCGTAGCCCGCCCTTCCGGCCGTTCGGACCCCGAACGCGTCGGCGGCCAGCTCGTCCTCCCGCGAGAGCCCCATGAAGAGCGCGCTGGCCCCCGATTCGACCGCCTTCTGGAGGTACTCCTCGCCGGTCACGTCGACCCGCTCGGCGGCTTCGGTGATGCCGAGCTCGGTCCGCGCCCGGCTCTGGATCTCCTCGACGACGTCCCGGTGGTTGACGTGGCCCACCTCGTGGGCGAGAACGCCGGCCAGCATGGCCTCGTCCTCCATGATGGCCAGGGCGCCCCGGGTGACGAACACGTAGCCCCCGGGCGCCGCGAAGGCGTTCACCTCGTCGGTTTCGAGGACCGCGAAGCGGTACCGGACGTCGGGGCGCGGGTCCACCGCGGCGACCGTGGTCCCGACCAGCCGCACGTAGGCGTCCAGGGGCGAATCTTCGACGACCCCGTAGTGGCCGGCGATCGTCGCCGCGATGCCGCGCCCGATCTCGATCTCTTGCGCGGTCGAGATCGGGACGACCGCCGAGCCGACCTTGTCGGCCACTTCCTTGACCTCCTCGGCCTTGTCCAGGATCCGATCGAGGATCTGGCCCCGGGCGGGGACCGGGCCGGCGAGGGCGGAGACCGTGAGGACGGCCGTCACGAGCTTCCCGGGCGCGCTCACCGACCACCCCCGGGCCGGGCGTCTGCGGCCGGCGGGAGATCGTCGTAAGGAACGAGCCCGCCTTCCAGCTTGAACCCCTCCAGCTCGACCTCGGAGACCGCCCGCGCCTCCATCCGGCGCACCGCCTCCGGGTCGGGGGTGACCGAGATCGTCCCCTCGGCGGTCCGGATCTGGTCCACGCCGCGGGCCCCCGCCGAAGCCGTGAGCTGGGTGTTCTGGGCGGCCGAGAACTGGGACAGCCCGGACTTGAGGAGCCCGCCCCCGACCTGGGGAAGACGGAGCTGGAACGCGTCTCCCGAGTCGAAGTCGGGGTCGACCCTGCTCCGCAGGACGACCGCCTGACCGCCCGCCGGAACCGCCACGTTTCGATGCTGTGGGGCATCACCCGCCGGCCCGGCCAGGACGAGCTGGACGAACGGCTCCTTCGCGGGCGCGCTCTCGGCGAACGGCGTCGCCCCGACCCGGGTCACGAGCTGATAGCTCCGGCCGTTCGAGACGATCACGACCGGCTCGCCGAGCGCGTCCCCTTCCACGCGCCGGATCTCGAGCCGCTCGCGGGGCCCGTCCTGGTAGACGTTGACCCGGCCGGCGAACCGGTTCGGGTGGCCGGCGGGAGCGCCGGGTTCCGGCAGAAGCCATGTCTCCTGGAACGCGTGCCGGCCCTTCGGGACCGCCTTCTGGCGCGCGGCCAGAACGGCCCCCAGGTCATCCTGGCCGGACGCGGTCGTCGCCAGGAGCAGGCTCCCCGTCCCGGCCGCGAGAACGAGCCAAGCGGATCGTGTCATGGGCTCTCCGTCGTCTTGAAGCCGAAGAAATCGCGGATCCGGGTCAGGATCCGATGCTTCTCGTCGTCCATGTCCTGCGTGGAGGCCTCGTGCAGGGCGGCGTGGGTCTCCTCGAGCTCGCGCCGTCGCTCGGCCAGGATCTCCGAGATCCGCTCGGCGATGCGCGGGTTTCCTTCGAGCGTCTGCCGGAAGGCCTGGCGGTCCACCACGAAGAAGTCGGTCGGAGCCAGCGTCCTCACGGTGGCGGTCCTCTCCTCGCCGGTCAGGAGAGCCATCTCGCCGAAGAACGAGCGCGGCCCCAGCTGGGCCAGGCTCTCGCTGCGGCCGTCCTCGCTCACGACGACCTCGACCAGCCCGTCGTCGATGATGTAGAGCGAGTCGCCTGCGGTCCCCTGACGGATCACCGTTTCGCCGCGGAAGTATTGCTCCACCCGGGCGCGCGTGGCCAGGTCCCGGGTCTCCTGCTCCGTGAGGGCGTCGAACACCTCTACACGACGCAGATAGCGGAAGATCCGCTGCCGGCGCTCCTCGGCCTCCGCCTCCAGGGTCTCCTGGGTGACCTCGTGCAGGAAGACGTCCCGGATGGGATACGGCATCTCGATCCCGTGGCGCTTGAACGCGTACCAGATACGGGTGTTGAAGGCGTTCCGGATCCGGTTCCGGTCCCCGTAGTCCTTGATCCAGTACTTCGCCCGGTAGGTGATCGCGAAGTCGCCGAACTGATGCGTCCGAACGTCCACCCGGGGGCGCTTGAGGATCGCTTCCGTCTGGTCGGCGGCTTCCTCGATCGCGGCGATCACGTGGGCCGGGGGATGGCGGTAGTGGACACCGATGTCCTCCCGGACGGCATGGATCCGGGTAGGGGCGCTGTAGTTGACCAGCACGTCGTTGCTGATCTGGGTATTGGGGATGATCACCAGGTCGTTCTGCCGCGTCCGGAGCTTGGTCGCGCGCCACGAGACGTCCACCACGACCCCCTCCTCTTCCCCGAACCGCACCCAGTCGCCGACGTTGAACGACCTCTCGGTCTGGATGGCGAGCCCGCTGAAGACGTTCCCGAGCGTGTCCTGGAGCGCCAGGCCGATCACGATCGAGAGGATGCCCGCCGTCGTGAAGAGGCCCGTGACGTCGAGCTCGGTCCGTCGGTACAGGATGAGCAGGACGCCCACGAAGAAGAGCGTGAAGACGGTGGCGTCCCGGAGGATGTTCGGGATCTCGAACTCGAGCAGCCGGACGAGCAGGAAGTCGACGATGAGGAAGGTCCCGATGAGGAGCGCCGCCAGATACCCCAGGATCAGGACGGTGACGGAGAGGACCACGTACGTCAGGTTGTCGGGCCGCGCCATCTGCTCGGGGATCCGGCCGAGGAGGTACTGGAGGAGGGCGAAGATCAGGACCAGCCCGACCACCAGCAGCGCGCGCCGCCGGAAGGCGGGCTCCCGGCTCGTTCGCCGGACCACGAGCCCCCCCACCACCACGAGAGCCAGAACCAGGTAGAGAGGCCCCGACCCCGAGAGGAGCGCATCGGTCAACTGCTCCACGAACGGAATGTTCATCGCTGGCTGATCATAATCATGGCGACCGCCGTCGTAAACGTGGGGGTGGGGCGGACCCGTGGCTGCCCGGTGCCGCCCCGCGCCACACGAGGCCCTTCTCGCGCGTTCCCTGCGATGGGAGGTGGCAGGGGGTGGAGCCAAGACGCCCGCGGCTGTCGGTCGTCGTGCCGCTGCTGGACGAGTCCGGGAGCCTCGAGGCCCTCCACCGCGAGATCACGCTCGCGATGGGGCGGCTCGAGATCCCGTGGGAGATTGTGTTCGCGGACGATGGGAGCCGGGACTCGAGCCCGGCCGTCCTGTCGTGTCTGCGCGCTGCGGACCCGCGCGTCCGGGTCGTGACGCTGGCCCGCAACTACGGGCAGTCGACCGCCGTGATGGCGGGCGTGGAAGCGGCCCGCGGCGAGTGGATCGCGACCCTCGACGCGGACGGCCAGAACGATCCCGCCGACCTGGTGGCCATGTGGGAGGTGGTCGCCCGGGGCGGCCCCGACGGTGTCATCGGCGTCCGCCGCCGGCGCGCCGACCCCTGGGTCCGGCGCCTCTCCAGCCGGGTCGCCAACCGGGTCCGGAACCGGGTCCTCGGGGACTCTACCACCGACGTCGGGTGCTCGACCCGGATCCTGCCTCGACGGGCCGTCCTCGAGGCGCACCGGTTCGAGGGGATGCACCGCTTCCTCCCCCTGCTGGTCCGGGCGGCCGGCTACGAGCTCGCCGAGATGCCGGTCCACCACCGGCCGCGGACGACGGGGACGTCCAAGTACGGCATCCGGAACCGGCTCGGGCGCGGGATCGCCGACATGCTGATGGTGCGCCGGCTCCTGCGCCGGAGCGTTCGCTACGAGGTCCGGGCCGAGACGCCCCGACCGGCGCGGGTCGAAGTGGGGTGGCTTTGAGCGTGCCGGCCCAGGGCTGGGTCGTGATCGGGCTCGCGGGGCAAGGCTGCTTCTTCCTCCGCTTCGTCGTCCAGTGGCTGGCCAGCGAGCGCGCCGGACGGAGCCTCGTCCCGAAGGCGTTCTGGTACCTCTCGATCGCGGGAAGCGTGGTCATCCTGGCGTACGCGCTCTGGAGGCGCGATCCGGTCTTCATCATCGGCCAGTCGACCGGCCTCTTCGTCTACGTCCGGAACCTGGTCCTGATCCGGCGCACCGAGGGGCCGTCCCGGCGCCGCGCGGCGCCGGGAGAGCTCCATCGTCGCGGCGCTCGTGGATGACGCCGGCTGGCGGTTCGGGGCCGCCGCCCTTCTGATCCTGGGTCTGACGCTGTCGGCGAGAGAGCTGGGGAGGGCGCCCCTCGAGGTTCACGAGGCATACGTCGTCCAGACCGCCCAGGAGATGAGCCAGCGGGGAAGCTGGGTCGTCCCCTGGTTCAACGGCCAGCCGCGTCTGAAGAAGCCGCCGCTCAGCTACTGGGCGACCGCGCTCGTCGGACGGGTGAGGGGTCACGATCCCATCGAGCCCGCCGACGGGCGGATCCCCTCGGCGCTGGCCGGCGTCGGGATCCTGGCGCTGGTCCTCTGGACGGGTCGCCGGTTCTACGGCTCGGGGACGGCCCTTCTGGCGGGGGTCATGCTGATCTCCTCGGTGGGGTACTTCCACTACACGCACGGGGCCCGCTCCGACATGCTGTACGCCTTCTGGGCGATGGCGGCCCTGGCCGCATTCGCGGTCTCGACCGGGCGCGCGCAGGCGGGGCGCTCCACGGGCGGAGCCGCCCTCGTCATGTGGGTCTGCTTCGGGCTCGGCACCCTCACCAAGGGACCCCAGGTGCCGGCCATGTTCCTGGCCGCGTTCGCCGGGTGGACGGCGCTCGAGCGGTTCGGGTGGCGGCGGGCCCTGGAGACGATCCGTCCTTTTGCCGGGGCGGCGGTCTTCCTGGCGCTGACGATCCCGTGGTGGCTCGCCATGGAGCGGGCGGCGGGGATCGCGGGGGTCGACCCCGCGCAGCTCGAGGGGAGCCTCCTCAGACCGGGCCCGTTCTCCCCTGAGTATCTGTTCCGGCTTCCGCAGATCCTGATCCCGTGGGCGCTGCTCCTCCCGGTGGTCGTCGTTCTGGAATGGCGGACCGAGGGGGGGCGGGCGACGCGACTTCTGGCCCTGGTCGTGGCGGTCACGTTCCTGGCGCTCTCCTTCGGCTCCCAGCAACGCGCCTTCTACGTGCTGCCGCTCCTCGGTCCGGCCGTCCTCCTCCTGGCGGCGGGGACCACGCGGGCGCTGGCCGGGCGGGTCGAGCATCCCCGTCTCGGGCGTTGGATCGGATGGACGGCCCGGGGCCTGGCCCTGCTCGCGCCCTGCGCTGCGATCGGCTACCTCCTCCTCCATTCCCGGGTCGCGGACGCGCCCGCGGACGCGACGCTCCGGGTCGCACTGGCCGCCGCCCTCGCCTTCGCGCTCTGCTCGCTGGTCTTCGCCCGCCCCCTGGAGGCATGGACCGGGACGGCCGGGATCCTGGCGCTGGCCGTCCTCGCGTACGGAAGCTTCTGGCTCCTAGGGGGACCGGCGCTGGAGTGGTCGCGGGCTCGGGACGGCGCCGAGCCGTTCGGGCGGCTCGCCGCCGCCGGCACCCCGGACGATCGCGAGATCCTCGCCTGGGATGCCTTCCCCGACCCGTTCGTCTACTACGCGGGGCGGCCGATCCGGGAGATCACCGAAGTCGGGGAGGTGCTGGACCGGCTTCGGGTCTCGCCGGAGGGTCTGGTGATCCTCGCGAAGACGAAGGCGCTCCGCGAGCTGCCTGCGGTCGTCGAGGTGGAAGTCCTCCGCCGCCAGACGTCGTACCGGGACCGCGACCTGAGCCTGGTCCGCCTGTCCCTCAGGGCGCCTTCTCTCCCAGCGCATACACCTCGATGGGCTCGGCACGACCCTTGACCGTCCGCTTCCCGAGCGAGCGGGCGGGGATGCCGTCGCCCGCCGCCCGTATCGTGGCGGCCGACGCGAGGATGACGACGCCCGCCTCCTTGGTGAGACCTTCCAGGCGGCTCGCGACGTTCACGGTGTCGCCGATCGCGGTGTAGTCGAGCCGGCGCTCGGGATCACCGACGAACCCCACGACCGCGTGGCCGGTGTGAACGCCGATGCCGATCGCCAGCCGCGCCTTGCCCGCGGCCTCCCAGCCCGCGTTCAGCGCATCGAGTCGTTGGACCATGGCGGTCGCGCACGCGCAGGCGTGGCGGGCATGGTCGGGATCGGGAAGCGGGGCCCCGAAGAACGCCATCAGCCCGTCGCCGATGAACTTGTCGAGGGTCCCGCCGTGATCGAAAACGGTTCCGACCATGGCCGACATGTACTCGTTCAGGGTTTCGATGACGAGCTCGGGGGTCGAGCGCTCCGAGAGGGTGGTGAAGCCGCGGACGTCGCTGAACAGGACGCTGATCTCGCGACGGTCGACGCGCCGCGGGTCGGATCGCGCCGTCGTGATCTCTTCGACGACCGCGGGGGGAATGAACTTACCGAAGGCGCTCCGGACCTCGCGATGGCGCCGACCTTCGGTGAGCCAGTTCCCGGCCATGGCCCCGGTCGTGGCGAGGACGATCCCGAGCGCCGGGGCGGCCGCGGGAAGGAGCCACCCCGCGCCGAGAAAGGCCCCGGCGGCGATCAAGGCGACCCCCAGGAGTAGACCGGCCGCCGCGGCAGCCGCCCGCTGGAGAGACCGGAACCGGGCCAGGAGGAAGCCGCTCGCCAGGGTGAGGAGCATGGTGGCGGCCAGGGCCAGGCTCCCGGGGAGGACCCGCAGGAAGTCCTTCGAGCGGAGGGTGTCGAGGAGGGTGGCGTGCAGGAAGACGCCCGGCTCGACCGGAGCGAAGGGGCCCGCCAGCAGGTCCGCCACGCCGGTCGCGCTCGACCCCACCAGGACGATCCGATCGTGGAAGATCGCCGGGTCCAGGTCCGGCTCGGCGCCGGTCGCGATCTGGGCGTAGGCGTTCAGAACGTCGTGCGCCGCGACGACCCGGTAGGGCCGGTCCGCGTAGGAGCCCCGCCAGTGGGGCCGGAGACGGCCCTCCTCGAGGGGCAGCCGCGCGCTGTCCAGGAAGAGCGCGCCGTCCCGCGCGTCGAGCCGCGCGTACCCCGACGGACCGCCCACGGCCAGGGCGAGGGCCATGCCCGGGTAGGCCTGGCCGCGGAACCGGGACACGAGCCGCTCCCTCCGCGCCACGCCGTCCGGGTCCGGCGAGCGGTTGATGGCCCCGATCCCGGTTGCCGACCTCAGGAGACCGGCCAGCGGGAGGTCCGCCGTCGTGTAGGAGGGGGCCTCGATCTCATCGGGCGGGAAGGGGAGCGCGAACCGCTCGAGCGCGGCCAGCCGGTCGCTGCGGTCGAGGAGCGCGCGCTCGAGACGCGCCGCTTCGGCCGGATCGGCGTCGGGCTCGTCGAACAGGACCGCGTGGAGGGTCGGCGGGCCCGCGCGCGCCGCCGCCAGGAAGAGGGAGTCGGCCCCGGGGCGGGCCAGATCGGGCTCGCTGAAGAGGACGTCGTACCCGACCAGGGCCGGCCCTCCCAGGCCGATCAGCTCGAGGATCGCACCGTGGGCGTTCCGCGGCCAGGGCCACCTTCCCAGATCCTCCTGGTAGAGACGGAGGGTGCGGTTGTCGATGTCCACGATGACGATCGAGGAGTCGGCGATCCCCCCGCCCGAGAGGGTCCGCTCGAGCGCCAGGAGCCGATCGCCCGTCCGTCGCTCGAGGGCGCGGAAGGCCTCGCCGGCCGAGAGGAGCAGGACGAGCGCGCACGCGCCCGCACCGGCCGCCAGGCCGACGAGCCGCCGCTCACGACGGGAGGGAGGGCCCACGTCCCGGAACTTAGCCGGCGCGCCGGGCCCGGGGACCATCCCCGGGGGACTTCGGTCAGGAGTTGGACGCGGTGGCCGGGGTGGCCAGCACCTTCAGCTCGCGGAAGGCCTCGCGGGTCATGTAGACCCGCTCCACGTTGTAGGCCCGGTTCAGCGGCCCGTGGGGATGGAGGAAGTACGCGGGGGCGTCGGGCTCGTAGCCGTAGATGACGCCGTCCATGACCTCGCCCCAGACGAACCGCACGCGGACCATCGTGCCGCTCGCGGCGTCCGGAATGGGGGGCTGAAAGGGGGCGTCGTGCATGGTGTGGCGGCTGGTCCGGTTGAGCGCCAGATCGTGCACGAAGAAGGCCGCCCGGACGTCCTTCATCTCGACGTCCACGTAGCCGGTCGCCCGCCCCGCCACGTCGACCTGGCGCAGGAGGAGAAACGGCCTCTCCGGCCGGAAGCGGTCGGCGACGCCCTTCCGGCGCCGTCCATCCTTCATCAGCACGACGACGTTCATCGTGCCCCGGGCTTCCTGCAAGTAGGAAGCCAGTTTCTCAAACTTGGCACGTATGAGTATGTTTGACGAGGTTGAACGGCTATCTGGACTCGCGTACCCCGAAATCGGTCGCTACGTTGCATGGACGGGCCGTGGGTCGCGGCCCGACACCATCCTTGGAAGGAGGCGGGAGATGGACCTTGTCCTCAACCTCGTGGGCGGGCTGATCGGAGGAAACATCGGCGGCCTGCTGGCTCGCTCGCGCAACCCCGGCGTGGCGATGAACTCGATCCTCGGGATCGTGGGCGGCGTGATTCTCGGCCTTCTCACCAGCGGCGGAACGGGCGCCGAGATCGGCGCCGGCGGCCTCGGGGGCGCGATCCTGCCCCTGATCGCGGCGTTCTTCAAGAAGAAGGCCGCCTCGGCGGGTTGATCCGACCGTTTCGCGGGGCGGGTGTCTCGAGGCCCGCCCCGTTCCTTCTCGTTTGCGCTCCGGCCCCTCGCCGGCTAAGAATGGGACGCGATGGCGACTCCCCTCGTCCAGCTCGAGATCGAAGGGTCCCCCCTGGCGGCCCACGACCGGCCCAAGCGGGGCCTGCTGATCTCGCCCGAGTTTCCGTGGAACTCGTTCTGGAGCTTCCGGCACATCATGCCGATGGTCGGCAAGAAGGCCGCGTTCCCCCCCCTGGGCCTGATCACCTTCGCCGCCTTCATGCCGCCCAACTGGGAGTTCGAGCTCATCGACCTGAACGTCGAGCAGCCCCCGGACGATGAGATGCGGGACCGGATCGCCGCGGCGGATGCGGTCTTCACGAGCGCGATGTCGGTCCAGAAGCGCTCGCTGGTAGAGCTCCTGAGCGGGCCCGCTCGCGGCCTCGACACGCCATGGGTCCTGGGCGGACCCTACCCGTCGAGCTATCGCGACCAGATGCTGAACCCTCGCAACGCTTCGGATGCGGTCCTCCACGACGGGCTCGATCTGCTGGTCTGGGGCGAGGGCGGGCAATGGGTGGAGGCCATCAACCGGCTCCTCCACGACGAGCTGGCGACGCACCACGACGGCACGCCGGTGCTCCTCATACCCGACGCCATCGCGGCGCAGGCGGCAGGCTCCCGGAAGGCGCTCAACGATCGCTCCGTCTTCCAGGAGCTCGGCCGGACCCCACCACCGCGCTGGGACCTCCTCGACATCCACGACTACCGATCCCTGATGGCCCAGACCACCGTCGGGTGCCGGTTCCGGTGCGACTTCTGCGACATCATCCAGTTCAACGGGGGCTTCACACGGCCGAAGACGATCGAGTCGATCCGCGAGGAGCTCGAGATCCTGTACGACCTCGGCCACCGCGGCGGGATCTTCACGGTCGACGACAACTTCATCGGCAATCCCGAGGCGATCGAGATCATCCTCGACGAGATGATCGGGTTCCAGCGCGAGCACGACTACCCGTTCTCGTTCTATACGCAGGCGAGCCTGGATCTGGGGACACCCAAGCTCCAGCACCTCCTGCCGCTCATGAAGCAGGCCGGCTTCAACGAGGTCTTCCTGGGGATCGAGAACCCGGACCCCGAGGCCCTCAAGGCGATGAACAAGAAGCAGAACATGAAGGTCGACATCGCGGCTACGGTCGAGCGGATCCAATCGCAGGGGATCGAGGTCATGGCGGGGTTCATCTTCGGCGGCGACGAGGACACCCCGTCGACCGCCGACGCCATCGCCGATTTCGCCAAGCAGGTGGCGATCCCGACCGCGATGGCGGGAATGCTGACTCCCGTTCCTCACACTCCTCTCGCCGAGCGGCTCCGCGAGGAGGGCCGGCTGCTCGAGGCCGAGTTCTCGGGCAACAACTCGGACGACGAGGTCCAGCTCGTCCCGAAACGAATGACTCCGGAAGAGATGCAGAAGAACTACTATCGGATCCTCGAGAGCCTGTTCGGACCGGGCGAGATCTATCGCCGGGCGGGCGACCTGATCGACCGTCTCAATCCCCACATCTTCCGCGGGGGTCCGGTCCGGCACTCCGACGTCCATGCGGCGCTGCGGTCGCTGTGGCGGCAAGGCCTCGTGCGCCGGCAGCGGAGCCGGTACTTCGGGCTGCTGGTGAAGGCGTACCGCCGGGATCTCGCGTGCCAGCGCACGGCCACCCGCGCCGCTGCCGAGATCGGGCGGCGTCTGCGGGCGCTGGAGCGGTCCGGGCGTCAGGCGCTCGAGGAGGGCGGGCGCCGCGTCCTCGAGCTCTCCGAGGATCAGCTCGAGGAGTTTTCGGGTCTCGTCGAGCGGGCGCGGGATACGCTCGTTCGCGCGCGGCCGGATCGCCGCCTCGCCGAGGTCCGGCGGACCGTGGATCGGCTCCGCGCGGACGTTCAGGCGCGGCTCCTGTCGCTCGAGGACGCGCGGCTCCTCTATCGGCTCAACCAGGAGTTCTACCGCCACAAGCGGCGGGTCCACCGGTTCCCGGGCGCCTACCTCGTCAAGGCGTTCGAGCTCGCCATCAAGGGGCTCCACTACGAAACCGTCATGTACGGGATCGTGAGGGGGAAGTAGCGCCGGTTCCGGCTGGCGGGAGTTCCACGTAAAAAACGCACCACTCACCCACCAACGAGGAGGTGTCATGCAGGTGCTTCGAGTTCTTGGGGTCGGCGTCCTTGTCGCGGGGCTGGCATTCGTCGGCTGTGGCGGAGGCGGAGACGAAGGGGACGACGAGATGGCGCCGGACACGGTCACCATGGAAGGCGCGATGGACGAGACGGTCGATGAGACGGACGACGTGGTCGAGGAGACCGGCGAGGCGATCGGCGAAGGCGTCGAGGAGACCGGCGAGGCCATCGGGGAAGGCGCCGAGGAGATCGGCGACAAGGTCGAGGACGCTGCGGACGCAACGAACTAGCCGCTACGAGGGATCCGGAGGCAGTACGTCACCGCGAGATCCCGATCGGTATCCTGACCGATCGGGACCTCGTCGGACACCCCCGTGAGCGGACTGAAGACCCTCGTTCTGATCCGCCACGCCAAGTCGAGCTGGAAGGATGCGTCCCTGACCGACCGGGATCGCCCGCTCAACGGTCGCGGCAAGCGGGACGCGCCCGAGATGGGGCGGCGGCTGGCGGCCCGGGACGCACCGCCCGATCTGATCGTCTCGAGCCCGGCCGCGCGAGCGCTGGCGACGGCCCGCATCATCGCCGAGGCGGTTGGCTATCCGGTGGACCGGATCCGCGAGGACGAGCGGATCTACATGGCGGGGCAGGCTGACATCCTCGAAGCGATCCACGATCTCGACGACGAGGACGACCGCGTCTTCCTGTTCGGCCACAATCCGGGCCTGACCGACCTCGTCAACATGCTTTCGGAGTCCCCCGTCGAGAACGTGCCGACGTGCGGCGTGGTCGAGTTCCGGATGACCGGGGAGCGGTGGGCGGACCTTTCCCGGGAGACCGTCCAGCGGGCAGGCTTCCAGACGCCGAAGGATGAGGAACCGGGAGAGGGGAGCACGACATGAGCGAGGCCAGCCGGCGGACACGCTCCGTCACGCAAGCCCTCGCGCCCGGCCGCCCGGCGCCCGATTTCACCCTGCCCGCGGCGCCCGACCGCTCGATCTCCTTGCGCGATCTCCGGGGACGGCCCGTCATCCTGGCCTTCTATCCGGCCGACTGGAGCCCCGTCTGCGGGGACCAGATGGTGCTGTACAACGAGCTCTTGCCGGAGTTCGAGCGCTTCGATGCCGCGCTCCTCGGGATCTCGGTGGACGGCGTCTGGTGCCACGCCGCCTTCGCGCGCGACCGGAAGATCCGCTTCCCCCTCCTGTCGGACTTCGAGCCCAAGGGCGAGGTGGCCCGCGCGTACGGCGTGTATCGCCCGTCGGACGGGGTCGCCGAGCGCGCCCTCTTCGTCGTCGACGCCGAGGGTGAGGTGGCGTGGAGCTACGTGTCTCCGATCGGGCTGAACCCGGGGGGCGGGGGGATCCTGGCGGCCCTCGAGTCTATCGCCGGGACCGGGGCGCCCGCGTGACGCCCAAGGCCCCGCCGGGTCGCCGCCCGTAACCGGGCTCCTTCCCGGAGAGCCGTCTCCCCCGGCGCCGGGCTGGCCGCGGTACTCGTCCCGACCCTTTCCATCGCATCGCTTCGTTCCGGGCCTCACCCCTCGTCCGCGTCCAGCCCCGGACAGGGCAACGCACCCCGTGACCGGCTCATGGTCGCCCGAGGCGTGGCGCACGCTGGAGCCCTATCTCTACGGGATCGACCTCTACAACTTCGCCTACTGGTGGGAAGCCCACGAGGCGCTCGAAGAGCTGTGGCACGCAGCCGGCCGGACGACCCCGCACGCCCGCTTCGTGCAGGGGATCATCCACGTGTCGGCCGCCAACCTGAACCTCCATCGAGGCCATCTCGATGCCGGGCGGCGGCAGGCCGACCGGGGGGTGCTCCGGCTGAGGCGCCATTCCGGCCGGATCTGGATGGGGATCGGCGTGGACGACTTCGTTCGACAGGTGGAGGGATACGCCGCGGGCCGTACCGTACGGCCTGCGTTGATCAGGCTGGTGTTCGACCGGTGAAGGGGTGTCCGCCGACCGTCCCCGCCTGAACCAGAGGTCGTAGCCCGCCCCGGCGCGGTCACGCCGGGGCGGGCGGGATCCTACTCGACGGTGGCTTCCCCGCTCCCGTTCATGTTCCAGGAATCGATACCGATCTTCCAATCTCCGCCGACGTTTCTCCAGACCGTGACGTACTTCCCGGCTCCGTTGGGATCCGTGAACGAGCCGGTCTCGACGGCGAGATCGCCGGACTCCGCGATGATCACGTCGTTCGTGGTGAGGGTCGTCGGCACCGGGCCCTCGCTCAACATCTCGTTGAAGAACGTGCTGATCTCGCTTCGGCCCGTCACCGGGGGCCCATCCGGTGCGTAGATGACCGCGTCGTCGGCATACAGATTCGTCACCGCCTCCGGGTCTCCGGCGTTGACGGCAGCAGCCCATTGCCGCGAGCCGTCGGCGATCGTGGTGCGAATGGCTTCGGTGTCGACGACGGCTGCCGGCTCCTCCATCTCCGCCTGCTGGTCGGCCTCCTGGGCCTGCTGACAGGCAAAGAGCGCGAGCCCGAGCGCCACGGGCAAGAAGCGGGATCTCTTCACGGGGGGGTCCTCTCCTTGGGTTGAGGGAATGGAGCCCGTCGATCCTAGATGAGGTCGCACCCCGCGGCCAGATGGGGCAGGTGGGCGACTTCGGTGATGCCCCGACAGAAGGAAGGGGCAAAATCCCGACAGACTGCCTTGGTGAAAGAGGCAAGACTTTGGGCATGGAAGCCCTGACGCCCGTTCTCTGGGTTCTTGGCCTCGCCTTTCTCACCCTCGCATGGCTGGGGATCGTCCTGTCTCTGTCCATGGTGGCCCGGGGAGTGATCGAAAGCGTTCTCCGTGTTCAGGAGCGCCCCAGAGATGTGAAGACCGAAGGTCGGCCGCTGAGTGTCTGGGTGCATGGCCTGATCGCCGGGAGCATCGGCTATGGCGTCGTCGTGGTCTTCTATGTCGTCTTGAACCTCCTCCAGGGTCGGAGTCCGTTCTCCACGCCCACGGCTCTCGGACGCTCCCTGCTCGGTACCCGCGCGCTAACAGACGGCGTGGAGATCGCCCCGCTCCTCGTCTACAACGGGCTCCATCTGGTCGTCTTCCTGGTCTTGGGACTCGCGGCCGCCTGGCTGATGCTGGAATCAGGACGCCATCCGAAGATCTGGTACCTGGCGTTCGTCTTGTTGCTGGCCTTGTTCTTCCACCTCGTCGGTGGGGTGGTGATGCTTGCCGGGCCATCCGAAGGGCTGGTCTCGGTATGGTCCGTGGTGGTAGCAAGCGCGATCGCGGCGCTGGCGATGGGTATCTATCTGCTGGCCTCGCAACCGCAGATCCTGGCCGCTGTTCGTCTGGCCGACCTCGAGAGCTGAACGGCCGCTCAGGCTGAACGCCCGTCGCAAGTAGCATTCCCGCCGACCCCGCGCCCCGAGTATCTTCAAAGCGGTGGGTCTTCCCCGGTGGGGGCATAGCTCAGTTGGGAGAGCGTCTGCTTTGCGAGGGGGTACCAATCAGCGCGCAGTTCGTGGGTCGCCGTTTCAGCAAAACGATCCTCTGTCGCGTGGGCCATGCGTTCGAGCGGGCCGTCACTGACCCGGCATGGACACGGCGAAGGCGAGGCTTACGTTCATCGGGGTCGCTCGGACTCGCCGAGCGCCCACTCTTCCAACCTTAGGAGACCGCATGGCCACGAAGGTCGTCGTCATCGCCGAAGTCGAAGACCCGAAGAAGTGGGAGAAAGGCTTCCGGACTCACGGGGATCTCTTCCGGAGCCAGACCATCAAGAAGCCGATCGACTTCGCAATCAAGGGGAACCGGGTCGCGGTATACCTCCGCCCCAAGGACCTCGACAAGTTCATGGAGATCTTCGAGTCGGACGCCACGGCCAAGGCGATGAAATTCGACGGCGTGAAGCGGGAGACTGCGCAGGTGTTCGTCCTCGACAAGAGGTTCGAGCTCTAGGCGTGGGACCGCTCCACCTACCTCCGGCCTTTCGGTCGGGGGGATTCGTTCTCTCGGCTTGGCTTCCCGCTGGCCTCGTGCGCGCGGAGGAGGTTAAAGGGGAGCACCGGGCTCGGGCTCCTTGCGGATTGCCTGATCCAGACTAGACTTCATTTAGCGTGAACGCTGGGCGCTGAAGTCTCCACCTCTTCAGACCGGGAGATTCCCATGCTGTGGACTGTGCTCGTCATCGTACTGATCCTCTGGTTGCTAGGTTGGCAGGTCTTCCCTGTAGCGGGAGGCCTCATCCATCTCCTGCTGGTGGTGGCCCTGATTGTCATCATCTACCAGCTAGTCACGGGCCGACGTGTCTGAGCCCTACGGGGTCT
>DASZOP010000151.1:0-19498 GCA_035550715.1 Gemmatimonadota bacterium
GGGGGTCGGCGCCCAGGGATAGTCGGGGCTCGGGATCCGTTTGACGTAGATCCCGAAGGTGACGAGCGCGATCGTCCGCTCGGGATACGTGGCCGCGAAGAGGACGCACATGTTGCCGCCCTCGGAGTGGCCCATGAGGGCGGCCCGCTCCGAACCGACCGCGTCCATGACCGCCCGCACGTCGTCCATCCGCTGCTCGAGGGTCGGGAGCTCCGCGATCGGGACCCGGTCCGACAGACCCGTTCCACGCTTGTCGAAGAGGATGAGCCGCGAGAAGGATGCCAGCCGCTCATAGTATCGCGTGACCAGCGGGCTCTCCCAGCCGTACTCGAGGTTCGTCACCCAGCCGGGTACGTAGACCAAGTCGAACGGGCCTTCGCCGACCACCTGATAGGCGATGTTGACGTCACCGCTGCGGGCGTATTTCGTCGTGGGAGCCACCGCCGATGAGTCTCCCGTTTCGCGCCCGGCCCGTCAACGCGACGGCGGGGTTTGACGGCCGCGGGTGTCCCGCCATAGGCTTCGCCCGGTGCGCGTCCTCCTCTGGAGCAGCGCTTTCTGGCCGGCGATCGGGGGCGCGGAGATCCTCGCCGTGCAGCTCCTCCACGGGCTCCGGGAGCGAGGGGTCGAGCTTGCCGTCGTGACCGATCAGAATGCCGAGGGGACGCTGCCGGAGGTGGCGGCCCTGGACGGCATCCCGATCCACCGCTTTCCCTTTCACGCAACGCTCGACGGTGGAGACCCCGGCCCGATCGGGCGGCTTCGAGCCGAAGCTCGCGCCGTCGTCCGTCGCTTCGGGCCCGATCTGGTCCATCTCCACACGCTGACCCCTGCCGCGTGGTTCTGCCGGGCCGCCCTGGATGCCCAGCCCGCCAAGCTCCTCGTCACGCGCCACTCGCTGTTCGAGCCACGGTCCCGTCCGGTCCCGGACTCTCTCCCCATCCTCATCCTGCGCCGGGCCGACTGGATCGTCTGCTGCTCGCGGGCGGTCCTGGAGGAGACACGCGCGGTGCTCCCCGAATGTGCTCCGCACAGCTCGGTCATCCTGAACGGCCTGCCGCGGCCACGTACGGTACCACCCCCCTTTCCGGATCCGCCGGTCCTCGTCGGGCTGGGCCGCCAGGTCTGGCAGAAGGGGTTCGATCTGGCGGTCGCCGCCCTGCCCGATATCCGCTCCCGATGTCCTCGCGCCCGGCTCGTCCTCATCGGCGATGGGCCCGAGAGAACGCGCCTGGAAGCCCAGTCCGCGGCCCTCGGGGTCGCGGATGCCCTCGAGCTCACCGGCTGGGTTCCTCCGGCGAGGGTTCCGGAGCGGATCGGCGGGGCGTCCCTCGTGCTGGTGCCGTCACGCGCGGGGGAGGCGTTCTGCCTGGCCGCCCTCCAGGCCGGCCAGATGGGCCGGCCGGTCGTGGCCACCCGGGTCGGCGGCCTGCCCGAGCTCGTCCTCGACGGCGAGACCGGCGTCCTGGTGGAGCCCGACGACCCGGCCGAGCTCGGCCGCGCGGCCGTCCGGTTGCTCGGGCACCCGGAGGTCCTGGATCGTATGGGACGGAGGGCCCGAAGCTGGACGGGCGAGGCGTTCACCCACGACCGGTACATCGAGGAGTACCTGGAGCTCTATCGGAGGCTCGTGAGGGGCGACTCCGGCCGCCGGACGGAAGCGGCCCGCTCACGATGAATCGACCGTCCTCGCCGCGGGTCCTGTTCTGGTCGGAGTACTACTGGCCGTACATCGGGGGGCCCGAGGTCATGGCGACCCGTCTCCTGCCGGCCCTCCGGGATCGCGGATTCCGGTTCACGGTCCTCACCTCTCAGCATCAGCTCGATCTACCGCCGGAAGACGAGGTCGACGGCATCCCGATCCTGCGGATCCCGTTCCGCGCCCCCGTCGAGCAGGGCGACATGGAGACCTTCGGCCGGGTCGTCCACCGGATCGAAGAGATCAAGCGGTCCGGGATGCCCGACCTGGTGCACCTCCTCGGCCTGGGGACGGCCGCGCTGTACCAGATGAAGACCGCCCGCACGTTCCCCGCCCCCCTCCTGGTCACCTTGCAGAATCGCCTGCTGACCGACGGCGGCGCGGCCGGCGACACCCTGCAGTCGCGGGTGCTCGGCGCGGCCGATGGCGTGGTGGCGTGTTCGGCCGCCATCCGCGAAGAGGTTGCTCGCCGCGTGCCGACGGCCTCCAGCCGGTGCGTCGTGATCCCCAACAGCATCGAGACGCCGGATCGGCCTCCGACCCCGCTCCCCTTCCAGCCGCCCCGTCTCCTTTGCCTCGGGCGTCTCGTCCCGGTCAAGGGATTCGACCTGGCCTTGACCGCCCTGGCGGCAATCCACGACCAAATTCCCGATCTATGTTTGACGGTGGCCGGGGACGGCCCGACGCGCGCCGGGCTAGAGCGGATGGCAGCCGAGGCGGGGCTGGAATCGGTCGTCCGCTTCACCGGGTGGGTACGGCCGGGAGACATCCCGGACCTGATCAACGAGGCCACCATCGTGCTCCTCCCCTCGCGCGAGCGCGAGGGGCTGCCGGTCGTCGCGGTCCAGGCCGCCCTCATGGGGAGACCCATGATCGCCACGCCCGTAGGCGGTCTTCCCGAGATCGTCGTCCACGGGGTCACCGGCCTGATCGTCGAGGAGGAGGACCCGCGCGCGCTCGCGAAGGCGATCACGGCGCTCCTCGACCGGCCGCACACGGCGCGCGCGATGGGGGAGCGGGCGCGGCTCCACGCCCTCGACCGGTTCGGCTGGGAGGCTCACGTCGACGCCTACGAGCACACCTATCGCAGACTGATCGCGGGCCGATCGCCTTGATCGCCTCCCGGGCCCACCCTAGACTCGGTCGCGTGGAGACGGCGCCGCGGATCCCCCTCTTCGAGCGTCTGCAGATCGAGTCCCAGTCCAACTGCAACCGCGCCTGCTGGTTCTGCCCGCGCACCTACGACCGGAGCGGCCGCTACCTGGACGCGGACGGAGAGCCGGTCCTGCGCCGCATGCCGACCGGGAAGATCCTGGACCTGCTCGATCAGGCGCGCGCGATGGGATTCCGCGGGCGGGTCGGCTTCCACCACTACTCGGAGCCGCTCCTCGACAAGCGCAACGTGGCCCTGGCCCGGGCGGCCCGCGAACGCGGGATGGAACCGTACCTGCACACGAACGGCGACGCGCTCAGGAAGAGCGACCGGCTGTGCGCCGAGGTGCGCGAGGTGTACCGGATCATCGTGGTCGGGCTGTACGACCACGAGTCCGACGAGGAGCTGGAGGAGGCCAAGGCGTACTGGCGGCGCCGGCTGGACCGGGAGGACCTGGGCTTCAGCCCGATCGGCCCACGCGGGGTCGGCTCGGGGCACAGCATCGGGGTGCCGAGAGCGCTGGTCCCTACCGATCCCCGCATGGCCGTCCCCGACCTGACCTTCGCGAACGCACCGTGCCACCGCCCGCTGATCCGGCTCATCGTCCAGCACGATGGCGAGATGTGCAACTGCTGCGAGGACCTCCACGGCGACTTCCGGCTCGGCAACGTCCACGAGAGCTCGATCGAAGAGCTGTGGTACTCCGAGCGGCACGTCCGGATCGCCGAAGACCTCGTCCGCGGCCATCGCGAGAGCTATTCGCTCTGCCGCAACTGCCCCATGCCCCCGACGGGCCGCCCCTCCGGGGGCGAGGAGGTCCGGATCGACTTCCGGCGCTATGCGCCGGAGGCCCCCGCCACACCCGCCTCGGCGTAGCTGAAACGGACTAGCTGCCCGTCTCGCCTCCCTCGGGCTCCCCTGTCGGAGCGCGGAACTTGATCAGGCTCTGGTCGAGACGCTCACGCTGGTCCCACTTGGGGCCGACATGGTCGTCTTCCGGGTTGGCGAGCATCTCGCTCTGATCGACGAGCTCGAAGCCGGCCGCCGTGACTTCGTCGATCACCACCTGATCGGCAATCCGGTGCGCCTCCGTATCGCGCCCCTGGTCGGCCCGTGCGTCGATCACGACGAACGTCCCGCCCGGGACGAGCACGCGATCGACCTCGGCCAGCAACGCCGGGATCTCCTCGGCCGGGACGTCGTGGTAGTTCCTCGACGTGTAGAAGAGGTCAAGGCTGTCGGTGGGGAGCGCCGACACCTGATCCACGAAGACGACGTTGCCCGCGCCCGCCAGATCGCCCGACTCGAGCCGGACCTTCAGGTCCTCGGCATACCGCTCCGGCGACTCGGTGAAGACCACGCCCTGGGGGCCGACCCACTGCGACAGGATCCACGTGTTGTAGCCCGAGCCGGCGTGGAAGTCGAGGACGACGTCGCCGGGTTCGACGCCGATCCACTCGAAGACCTCGATCGGCTTGAAGAACTCGTCGCGGGCCCGGTCCTCGGCCGGGCGGGTCGCCACGGTAAGGTCCACCGGCGCCGCCTGCCCGCCGGGCGCTTCCTGCGCCGCGGCAGGCGCGACGGCCACCAGAGTTCCGAGAATCAGGGTGGAACGGATTCGTCGCTTCATGGTCCACACTCCTCCTGCGCTGCATGTTGACGGATGGTTCGCGATTCCAGTGCTGTGGCCGGCTGGCTGCGATAACGAAACTATCGACACGTTCTCTTCCCCGCGGCCGCGCGGAGGGCGCGGGTCGCTTCCGCAGGATCGTCCCCGCCGTAGATCCCGGAGCCGCTCACCAGGACGTCGGCGCCGGCCGCCGTGGCCTCCGCGGCGTTGGCGGCGTCGATCCCGCCGTCCACCTCGAGGAGCGGCCGCGCGTCCCCGGGAAGCTCGTCGATCTTCGCCCGCGCGATTCGGAGCTTGTCCAGCGAGGAAGGGATGAACGCCTGTCCGGCCCAGCCGGGGTTGACGCTCATGACCAGCAGGACGTCGATGTCCTGCCACGCCGCGTCGACGGCGACCAGCGGCGTGCCCGGATTGAGCGCCACGCCGGCCCTGGCGCCCAGCTCGCGGATACGCTGGAGATGGCGGCTCAAGTGGCGGGTCGCCTCGACATGGAACGTCAGATTGGCGGCCCCGGCCTCGACGTAGTCCTCGAAGACCCGCTCCGGATTCTCGATCATGAGGTGGACGTCGATCGGGAGATCGGTGACCGCCCGCGCGGTCCGGATCATCTCCGCGCCGAAGGTCAGGTTGGGGACGAAGTGCCCGTCCATGACGTCGACGTGGATCCAGTCCGCGCCGCCCTCGACGACCGCGGCGATCTCGTCGGCGAGCCGGCCGAAGTCGGCCGCCAGGACCGAGGGCGCGACGAGGGGCGCCGCGCCGGTCAAAACGGGGTGTCCTCGACGGCGGGAGGCGGATCTCCCGCCTCCGGGTCCAGCGGCGGCGCGTCGTCCGGCGCCTCCATCGGCCGTTCCGGCGGTGCCGGTGCCGCGTCCGGGCCGGGGCGCCGATCCGGAGTCGGGCCGGCATCCGTCTCTTCGCGCGGGCGCGAGACCCGCTCGCCCAGCTCCAGCCGGACGGCGCTCCCGCGACGGACCCGCTGACCCGGAAGCGGCTCCTGGCCGCTCACGACGACCCGCGCCTGATCGCTGGCCGTCGGTCCGCCGCGAACGTTCCGGACGTCCCCGACGGTCAGGGAGTGGAGGTCGAGCGTGTCGCGGGCGGCCGCCAGGCTCAGCCCGCGGACGTCCGGCATCGGCAGGAAGCTTCCGCCCCCGCTCAGGATCAGAGTCACGGCCGTGCCGGGGTCGACGGTCGTGCCGGCCGGAGGCACCGAGCCGACGACCATGCCCTCGGGATGGAGGTTGCTGAACTCCCGTCGCGGCGGGGTCGGGGCGAGCCCGAGCCCCTGCAGGATCGAGCCGGCCAGCTCCGGCTGGAGCCCCTCCAGCCTCGGAATCTCCGTGTGCACCGGGCCGCGGCTCACCACCACGCGGACCGTGTCCCCGCGCGGCAGGTAGAAATCGGGCGGCGGGATCTGGTAGACGATCCGTCCCGCGTCGATGTCCTCCCAGGCGAGGCCGCCGCTCACGGCGAGCTCGTAGCCGGACGCCTCGGCCTGGGCGCGGCCGTCCTCCAGCTCGCGTCCGCTCAGGTCGGGCACCCGCGCGACCCGCTGGTTGGCCAGGGTCTCGGGGAGGTAGAAGACCTGGACGGCCAGGTAGCCGACGACGGCGGCACCCAGCGTGGCCAGCGCGAGCGCCATGGCGACCTGCCAGGTGACGCCCCGGGGCGTCACGCCGGCTCCCGGACCAGCCGGGCGGCGAACATGCCGTCCAGGTCCGCCTCCCAGGGACGGGTCGCGAGGAACGGTCCGTCCCGGTGGGCGTCCGGGATCCGCTCCGCGGCCGGGTCGATCCGGAAGTCGTGGCGCCGGCCCAGAAAGGCGTCGACCACGCCCGCGTTCTCCTCGGGCTCGAGCGTGCAGGTGGCGTAGAGGAGAACGCCGCCCGGCTCGACACGATCGGCCAGCGCCTCGAGGAGCCGGAGCTGGAAGGCGGCCAGCCGGACCGGGTCGCCCGGGTGCCTGCGCCACCGGGCATCGGGGCGCCGCCCGAGGACGCCGGTCCCGGTGCAGGGCGCATCGACGACGACCAGCGGGAAGCATGCCCCGGTCGGAAGCGCGCGTGCGTCCGCGGTGACCGGCCACCCGCCGGCCAGCCCCATCCGTTCGAGGTTCTCCCGGACCCGGGCGAGTCGCAGCGGATCGATGTCGACCGCCACCGCCCGCGCCCGGCGGTCCCGGGCCAGAAGGGCGATCAGCTTCCCCCCTGGCGCGGCGCACGCGTCGAGGAACGGCCGGTCGACGGGCGCGTCCACCAGGGCGGTCACCCACTGGGCTCCGGCATCCTGGACCCAGATCCGGCCCGCGCCCCAGCCCGGCAGGTCCTCCAGTCGGACGCCCGCCTCGACGACGACCGCACCGGGGTGGTCCGGATGGATACGGGCCTGGAGCCCGGCCGCGCGGATCTCCTCCACGACCTCGGCCGCCGTCGTCCTCCCGGGATCGACGGCCAGGTGGAGGGACGGCGGGCGGTTGTTCCGTTCCAGGAGCGCGACCGTCCTCTCCACCCCCAGTCGCTCGACCCACCGCTCGACCATCCAGCGAGGGTGACTGTGGAGGAAGGCCAGCCGCTCGGCTGGCGCGTCGGGCAGGGGAAGTTCTTCGCCCTGCCGGGCCAGGTTCCGGAGCACCCCGTTCACGAGACCCGGTGCCCAGCTTGAGGTGGAGGGGGGCAGGGTCTCCCGGGCCAGGCGCACGCTCTCGTCGACGGCCGACCAGACCGGCACGCGGTCCAGGAACAGGAGCTGGTACGCACCCAGCTCGAGAATCGAGACGATCTCGGGGGGAAGGCTGGCCAACCCGCGCTCGAGCAGATGGTCGAGGTGGCGGTCGATCCGGCCTCGCCACCGGATGGCGCCGTAGGCGAGCTCCATGGCGAACGCGCGGTCCCGGCGATCCAGATCACGCGCCCGGCGATCCAGGCTCTCGTCGGCCCGAGCCCCCGCCCGGACGTCGAGCAGGACCTCGAGCGCGCGCCGCCTCGGCGCGCCGGCCTCCGCTCGCACGGCCGGCGTCGCCGTGCTACTCCCCGACACGGCCTTCGTCGGGGCTCGTGGGGCGGGCCCATTCGCGGCGCGGCATCCGGCCCGCCTCGAAGGCGAGACGGCCGGCCTCGATGGCGAGCCGCATCGCGCGGGCCATCTTGACCGGGTCCTCCGCCATCGCGATCGCCGTGTTCATGAGGATCCCGTCGACGCCGAGCTCCATCGCGACCGTGGCGTCCGAGGCCGTGCCGACGCCCGCGTCCACGATCACCGGGATCGCCACCGCGTCCCGGATGAACCGGAGGCTGAGGGGATCCACGACCCCGAGGCCCGAGCCGATGGGCGAGGCGAGAGGCATGACCGCCGCCGCGCCCGCCTCCTCGAGACGACGGGCGACTACGACGTCGTCGCTCGTGTACGGAAGGACCACGAACCCCTCGTCCACGAGGGTGCGCGTCGCCCGGACCAGCTCCACGACGTCCGGGTAGAGGGTGCGCTCGTCGCCGATCACCTCGAGCTTCACGAACTCGCTGAGCCCGGCCGCCCGCGCGAGCCGCGCGACCCTGACGGCCTGCTCGGCCGTGTAGCAGCCGGCCGTGTTGGGGAGGATCATGACCCCCGTGCCTTCGAGGTGACGGAGGAGCCCACCCTCGTCGGCGCGGTCCAGGCTGACCCGCCGGACCGCCACCGTGACGATCTCCGCCCCTGACGTCTCGACGCACCGGACGAGGGTATCGGGAGAGTCGAACCGGCCCGAGCCCAGGATGAGCCGCGAGCCGAACGTCCGGCCGCCGATCGTCATCCCGCCGACTTCGCTCGCGCGCTCCGTCGTCACGGCCTCTCCGCTCATCCGCCACCCACGAAGTGGACGACCTCGAGCCTGTCGCCGGTCTCGAGACGCAATTCGCCGAAGCGCGAGCGGGGCACGATCTCGCCGTTGCGCTCGACGACCACGACGTCCGGATCCAGGTCGCGTGCCGCCAGGAAACCGGCCAGGGTCTGGCCGTCCGGGATCGTATGGGACTCCCCGTTGGCGACGACGTCGATCGTCGAGGCGGTCCTGGTCCGGCTCACGGGGACCTCAATCTAGCAGGGGTCCCGGAAAGTCACAGTCCGGAGCGGCTCCGGAACGGCTCGACTCCGGAGCGCTCGAGGGCCGCCAGGAACCGCTCCACGCCGCCTCCCGGGGGGTCCACATCCCAGACGGCGCGTATCGCGACCACGCCGTCCGCGCCCGCCCGGACGGCTTCCCCGACCCGCTCCGGCGTCAGGCCGCCGATCGCGAGGAGGGGCGGCACCGGGGCGCGGGCATCGACGATCGCCCGCCGGACTGCGGTCAGGAGCGGAGGTCCGGCGATCTCCCGACCGCCGTGCGAGGCGGTCTCGAAGACGGTCCCTACGATCAGGTGGTCGACCCCCATCAAGGTCGCCGCGAGGGCCTCCTCCGCCGCGTGAACGGAGCGGCCGATCCGGAGCCCCGGGGCGGCCGCATGGGCGCCCGGAATCGAGAGCCCGGCGGACGGGAGCTGGATGGCGTCCGCTCGGGCGGCGAGGGCGAGGTCCGCCCGGTCACCGACCCACAACTCGGCCCCGTGACGACTGCACCGCTCCCGGACCTCCCGCAGGAGCTCGAAGAGCTCGGCCGCGCTCCGGGCCGCCGTGTTCCGGATGAGGACGGCCGGCAGCCCGGCCGCCAGGAGGGCCTCCAGGCGGGCCGGGAAGTCCGGCCGCTCCAGGATCCGGTCGTCGGTCGCGGCCACCAGCGCCGGGATCGTCATCACCCTCCCAGCCGCTGGCCCGGGCGGACCGCCCGGCCGCGGGCCCAGTCGGCGCCGCTCATGCGCCGCCCCCCGGGGGGCTGAACAAGAATCAGCCGGACCCCCCCGTCTCCCGTCTGGACGACGGGCGCGGGGTCGGTCTCCAGGATCTCGCCGGGCTCGCCTTCCCCGGCGGCCGGCACGCACTCCAGACGGTAGACCTTGAGCCGCTCTCCGTCCCACGTCGTCCACGCCCCCGGCCAGGGATCGAAGGCCCTGGCGGTCCGCTCGAGGAGGGCGCCCGCTCGGCTCCACTCGAGGCGGGCCTCCCCCGGCTCGACCTTGGGCGCCAGGCTCGCGGCACCGTCGTCCTGGGGGGTCTCGACCAGCCGTCCCTCTGCCAGGAGGTCCAGCGCCTCGACCGCCAGCCGCGCCCCCCGCTCGGCCAGCCGCGCGGCCAGGCTCCCCGCCGTGTCGTCGGGACGAACCGGCTCTTCCGACTGCAGGCAGATCGGGCCGGTGTCGAGTCCCGCCTCCATCCGCATGATCGTGACGCCGGTCATCTCCCGGCCCTCCAGGAGGGCGCGCGTGACGGGGGCAGCCCCCCGGTAGGCCGGCAGGAGCGAGGCGTGGACGTTCAAGGCTCCCCGGGGAGGCATCTCGAGGACCGCGGGCGGGAGGATCTCGCCGTAGGCGGCGACCATGAAGACGTCCGCGTCGAGGGCTCGGAGGCGCGCCAGGAAGGGCTCCCCGCGGGGCTTTTCGGGGGTCAGGACGGGAAGGCCCGCGCGCCCCGCCCGTTCGGTGACCGCCGTCCTTGCCACGCCTCGCCCCCGGCCCCTCGGGCGGGCCGGCTGGCTGACCGCGCCCACCACCTGGTGGGAGCTCGCCAGCAGGGCCTCCAGGACGGGGACGGCGAAGTCGGGACTTCCCCAGAAGACGAGGCGCACGCCGCTACGCCGAGCCGGCCGGGATCCCCTTCTCCTCGAGCGCCCTCCGGAACTCGCGGACCGCCAGCCGCCGCTTGAGGGGACCCAGGTGGTCGATGAAGAGGATGCCGTCCAGGTGGTCGATCTCGTGCTGGAGGGCTCGCGAGAGGAGCTCCGCACCCTCGATCGTCCGGGTCCCGCCGGCGCGGTCCTGGTACTCGACCACCACTTCGGCCGCCCGGTCGATGGTCTCGATCACGCCGGGGATCGAGAGGCACCCCTCCTCGCTCCGCACCTCCCCGCGCCGCTCGACGACGCGGGGGTTCACGAGGACGATCGCCTCCGCGCCGTCCCGGACCTCGCCGACGTCGATCACGGCCACCCGCCGCCCGTCGCCCACCTGGGGCGCCGCCAGCCCTACTCCCTCGGCCGCGTACATGGTGTCGAGGAGATCGTCGACGAACCGCTGAAGATCCTCGTCGAAGGCCTCCACCGGGCCGGTCGCCCGCCGCAGGACGGGGTCGCCGAGGTACCGGATCTCGAGGACCGCCATCTACGCGGCTTCCTCGTCGGCGCCCTTCTCGAGGACCCTCAGGACCTTGGCGCGCTCGACGTCCACCTTGACCCCGTCGGCGATCTTCAGCGAGATCCTTTCCTCACTGAGCGCCATGATCCGGCCGTAGAGCCCGCCGGCCGTCACCACCTCGTCGCCCTTCCGGAGCGCCCGGATCATCTCACGATGACGCTGCTGCTCCTTCTGCTGCGGGCGGAACAGCAGGAACCACAAGATGGCGATCATCGCGACGACCGGCAGGAGCGACGCGAAGATGCCGGCCACGCCGCCTCCCTCGGGCGGAGCCGCGAACAGGAGCGGGATCAGGAAATCCATGAAGCCTCCGTGGTCCGGGCCAGATAGCGCTCCGCCCAGGCGTCGGCCCAGCGCTCGAAGCGACCGTCCTCGATCGCGCGCCGGGCCGCGTCCACGACCTGGACCAGGAACGCGACGTTGTGATGCGATAGAAGGCGCGGACCGAGCATCTCGCGCGCCTTGAACAGGTGACGAATGTAGGCCCGGCTCCAGGTCGCGCACACCCGGCAGCCGCACTCGGGGTCGAGCGGACGCTCGTCCTCGGCGAAGCGCGCGTTCTCGACGTTGATGCGGCCATCGGCGGTGAACGCGGCGCCGGTCCGGCCGTGACGCGTGGGCGCTACGCAGTCGAACAGGTCGACCCCGCGGGCGATCGCCGCCACCACGTCCTCGGGGAACCCGACGCCCATCAGATAGCGCGGCAGGCCCGCCGGTATCTCGGGAACGGCGATCTCCACCATCTCCATCATGAGCGGCTTCTCCTCCCCCACCGAGAGGCCCCCGATCGCGACGCCATCGAAGCCGAGTCCGGCGATCCGACGGGCGCTCTCGCGGCGGAGGGCGGGGAAGACCGATCCCTGGACGATCCCGTACAGATACTGGCGGTGGACGGGCGGATCGAGGTCGGCGAGCGAACGGTGGGCGGCCAGGCACCGCTCGGCCCAGCGCGCGGTCCGGTCGGCGGCGGAACCGGCGTCGATCTCGGAGCACGGGTACGGCGCGCAATCGTCGAATGCCATCACGACGTCGGCGCCGAGGTCACGCTCGAGCCGCATCACCGACTCGGGCGTGAAGCGGTGGGTGGAGCCGTCCAGGTGTGAGCGGAAGGTGACCCCGTCGGCGTCGATCTCGCGGAGCGCCGCCAGGCTGAACACCTGATAGCCGCCGCTGTCCGTCAGGATCGGGCCGTCCCATCCCATGAACCGGTGCAGGCCGCCTTGTCCCCGGACCAGAGCGCCTCCCGGACGAAGGTGCAGGTGGTACGCGTTGGCGAGGAGGATCTCGACGCCCAGCTCGCGCAGGTCCTGCGGTGTCAGGCCCTTGACCGTCCCCTGTGTGCCGACCGGCATGAAGGCGGGCGTACGGACCGGCCCGTGGTCGGTGGCGAGCACGCCGGTTCGGGCCGCGCCGTCCGCTGCCCCGCGTCGCCAGTGCATGCCGGAAGCCCTCAGGTCGAAGTGTCGACGGGCTGCCCCAGGGCCGTCAGGACCTTGCCGATCACGCCCTTCCGCTCCTTCAGCATGTCGCGGAAATCCTGGCGGTCCGTGTCGGCGATCTCCATCCGAAGATCGGACAGGTAGCTCTTCAGCACCGTGACCAGGGTCTCGCGATCCTGGTCGTCCAGGTCGAGCTGGATCATCGCGCACTCCTGTCGGTCGGGTGACGGCCGGATTCACCGGACGATGATCGGCCTTGGCCCTCGCCCGCGGCGCGGGGGTCGTCATCCGGGTGCAGCATCGACCGCAAGCTATCCTTCGGGCTTCGCGACCGCCGCATCCGCGGCCCCCTCACACGATCAGCATTGCGTCCCCGTACGAATAGAACCGGTAGCCCGCCTCGACGGCGTGCCCATAAGCGTCCAGGACTCGCTCACGCCCCGCGAACGCCGCCACGAGCAGGAGGAGGCTCGAGCGCGGGAGGTGGAAGTTGGTCACCATCGTGTCGACCAGGCGGAACTCGTGGCCGGGGACGATCGTGAGGTCGGTCCACCCCGAGACCCCGCCGGCGAGGCCCGCGGTCCGGCCCCGAACCGCCGCTGCCGACTCGAGCGCCCGAACGGTGGTCGTGCCGACGGCCACGATCCTGCCGCCCGCCGCGCGCGCCCGGGCGAGCGCCTCGGCCGTCGCCGCCGGAACCTCGTACCACTCCCCTTCCATCGCGTGGTCCTCGACCCGCTCGGCAGCCACTGGGCGGAAGGTTCCGGGACCGACGTGGAGGGTCACGGTCGCCCGGCCGATCCCGCGCCTCTCCAGTTGGTTCAGGAGCTCCGGCGTGAAGTGGAGCCCGGCCGTGGGCGCTGCGACCGCCCCCCGCCGACGAGCGTACACGGTCTGATACCGGTCCCGGTCGGCCGGATCGTCGGGTCGATGGATGTACGGGGGGAGCGGCACGTGGCCGTGTTCGGTGATCCAGTCCCACGGGTCGTCGGGGACGTCGAGCCGGATCCGGCGCACGCCGGCCTCCGCTTCCTCGACGACCTCGACGGCCGCGTCGGTCCCGGCGCGGGCGACGATCGCGAGCCGACGCCCGGGACGCGCCCGTCGCGACGGGCGCGCGAGCGCCCACCACTCGGTCCCCGACGCACGCTCCGGCTCGTCGGTGTCGGCTGGCCGGGTGAGGAGGAATTCGACACGCCCGCCATCCTCTCCCGTCGCGAACAGCCGTGCCGGGAAGACCCGCGTGTCGTTGACGACCAGGAGGTCTCCCGGTGCGAGGACGTCGACGATCTCGGGGAAGCGGGCGTCGCGCCGGTTCCCGGTGGACCGCTCGAGAACCAGGAGCCGGCTCGCGTCCCGCGGCTCCACGGGTCGCTGGGCGATCCTCCCCGGCGGGAGCGGATAGTCGTAGTCGTCGATCCGCACGGCGGCTCGGAGGGCGGCCGGCAGCGCCGGCTCAGCGCCGGAAGACGATGTTGAGCAGGATGGTCAGAACTACGGAAAGGAGAAGGGACGTGGCCAGGGGGATGTAGATGGTGGCGCCCCCTCTCCGGAAGAGAAGGTCGCCGGGGAGCCGCCCCAGGAAGGGGATCCGTTCACCGGCCAGCAGGATCAGACCCATCACGAAGCTGATCACCCCGAACAGGATCAGGAAGCGCGCGAGTCCACCCATTCCTGATTGCCCTCCGCGAGCCGGTCGATCTCGCGAACGCGATCCACGGACACGATGAGGTGCCGTTCTCCCTCGCCGTCCTCGTTCCAGTACGCCACGTAGTCCATCACCTTCTGCTGGACCTCGGGCGTGGGCTTGAGCTCCTTCTCGAGGAACTTGAAGCAGAGGGTGCCCAGGTTGATCGCGAAACGCCGCTCCACACGGCGGAGAGCCCGGCAGAGCTCGAGCTTGTCCCGCTCGTCGCGTTCGCGATAATGCCTCGCGATCCGCGTCGCGGAGTTGTCGTGGGCCGCGAAACGGTAGGCGGCCAGCTCGACCTGCTCGGGGGTCAGTCCGATCAGCTGCATCTCTTCCTCATGCCGGAAGCTAAGAAGGCTTCGACCGTATACGCAACGCGTCACCGTGGAGCAACGATCGTGCCGCCGGCCCGGCGCTCACTCGTCGAAGAGCCTCTCCTGACCGCCCTCCAGCACCGGCGGCCGCCCCGCGATCCCGAGATGACGGTAGGCCCGCTCGGTAGCCACGCGGCCCCGCGACGTCCGGTGGAGGAAGCCGCTCTGGATCAGGAACGGCTCGTGGACCTCCTCGAGCGTCTCCGGCTCCTCCCCGACCGCCACGGCCAGCGATCCCACGCCGACCGGTCCGCCCCCGAACTTCTCGATCAGGGCGCCCAGGATCCGGGCGTCCATCTCGTCGAGCCCGACCTCGTCCACCTCCAGCGCGGAGAGCGCCGCCTCGGCGATCGGTCCCGTGATCTCCCCCTCCCCCTCGACCTGGGCGTAGTCGCGGGCCCACTTGAGGAGCCGGTTGGCGACGCGGGCGGTCCCGCGCGAACGGGCGGCGATCACGGCCACGCCCTCCCCGGTGATCGGGACGTCGAGGATGCGGGCCGAGCGCACGACGATCCTCCCCAGCTCCTCCGGGGTGTAGAAGTCGAGCCGGGCGGCGTGCTCGAAGCGGGAGCGGAGCGGCCCGGTCAGGAGACCCCGCTTGGTGGTCGCGCCGACCAGCGTGAACCGCTCGAGCGGGAGCGTCACCGAGCGCGCCGCCGGCCCCGAGTCGATCACGATGTCGAGCTGGAACTCCTCCATCGCCGGGTAGAGGTACTCCTCGACCACCGTCTTCAGGCGATGGATCTCGTCGATGAAGAGGATGTCGGCCCGCTCGAGCCCGGTCAGGAGACCGGCCAGGTCGCCCGGCTTCTCCAGGACCGGCCCGCTCGTCACCCGGATCCGGACCCCCATCTCGTGAGCCAGGATGTGGGCCAGCGTCGTCTTCCCGAGGCCGGGGGGCCCCGAGAAAAGACAGTGGCCCAGCGGCTCCTCGCGCTGTTTCGCGGCCGCGATCGAGATCGCCAGGTTCCGCTTCAGCTTCTCCTGCCCCGCGAACTCTTCGAGCGTCCGGGGTCGCAGGGTCTCCTCGAACGCCTCCTCCTCGGGTCGGCCCTCCGGGCGTGTCGCCTGGCGGCCCGTCAGGTAGCTCTTGAAGGGCGGGTCGGGCACGGGCTACTCCTTGAGGGCGCCGAGAGCGTGACGGGTGAGGACCGGGGCCGGCGCATCGGGATGATCGGCGAGCGAGCGCTGGACAGCCTGCTCGGCCTGGGCGCGGCGGATCCCCAGCGCGATCAGCGCCTTGACCGCGTCCTCCCCGCCAGCCGTCAGGACCGCGCCGGGCTCGACGCCCTCGACGTCGGCCATGTCGGCCACCTTGTCCTTGAGCTCCAGCACCATCCGCTCGGCGGTCTTCTTCCCCACCCCGCTGATCCCGGTGAGCGTGGTCAGGTCGCCGCGCGTGATCGCGCCGACGAACCGCTCGGGAGTCAGCCGCGAGAGGACGTGGAGCGCGAGCCTGGGACCGATCCCGCTCACCCCGATCAGGATCTCGAAGAGCCGTCGCTCGCGGTCGCTGGCGAACCCGTAGAGGGCGAGCTCGTCTTCGCGGACATGAAGGTGGGTGAGGAGCCGCACCTCTTCGCCTTCGCCGGGCAGGTGCTCGTAGGTGGAGAGAGGGATCGACACCCGGTACCCCACACCCTGCACGTCGACCAAGACCTCGTCGATGTCCTTGGACGCCAGCCGGCCGCTCAGCGAGCCGATCATCGGCGTTTCCCGTTGGGGGCGGCGCGGTGAAGGTGGCAGAGCGCGGCGGCCAGGCTGTCGGTCGCATCCCTGGGAAGCGCACGCCCGGTCAGCCCGAGCAGCGTCCCCACCATGTAGGCGATCTGGGCCTTGCTGGCGCGGCCCGTACCCACGACCGCGCGCTTGATCTCGCGCGGGGCGTATTCGTATACGGGGAGCTCGGCCCGGCGCGCCGCCAGCATCAGCACGCCGCGTGTCTGGCTCATCACCGCCATCGCCTTGACGTTTCGTCCCAGAAAGGCGTCCTCGATCACGACCGCGCCCGGGCGGTACGTCTCGACCACCGCCTGGAGCCCGTCGTAGACGGCCATGAGGCGGTCCGCCAGCGCGCCTTCACCTCCAGCGATCGTGCCGCAGTCCACGCACCGGAGCGAGCCGCCGCTCCGCTCGACGATCCCGTAGCCCGTGATCCGGCTGCCGGGATCCACGCCGAGGACACGCAGGGGGGTCAGCTCGCGCCCATCAGCTCGCTCGGGCCAGGATCTCCTCGGGGATGTCGAAGTTGGCGGCCACCTTCTGGACGTCGTCCTCCTCCTCGAGAGCGTCGACGAGCCGGAGAACCCGCTCGGCCGTCGACCCCTCGACGGCGATCAGGCTCTTCGGGATCATGGCGAGCTCGGCCTCCTCGAGCTCGACACCGGCCTCGTGGAGCGCGTCCTGAACGGCCTGGAACGCCGTGAACGGCGTCGTCACCCGGAAGTACCCCTCCTCGGCGATCACGTCCTCGGCCCCGGCCTCGATCGCCGCCAGGAACACCGCCTCCTCGTCGTGCGAGGCGGCGTCGACCAGGATCTGACCCTTCGGGTCGAACATCCACGCCACCGATCCGTCCTTGCCGAGGTTGCCCCCGTGCTTGGCCAGGATGTGGCGAACGGAGGCCACGGTCCGCTTCTCGTTGTCGGTCAGGCACTCGATGAAGAAGGCGACACCGCCCGGGCCGTATCCCTCGTACGACACCTCGACGTAGCTCACCCCTTCGAGCTCGCCCGTCCCGCGCTTGATCGCCTTCTCGATGTTGTCGGAGGGCATGTTCTGGGCGCGGGCGTTGTCGACCGCCGTCCTGAGCCGCGGGTTGGACTCCGGATCGCCGCCGCCGGCCCGGGCAGCCACCGTGATCTCGCGGATCAGCTTGGTGTAGATCTTCCCGCGCTTGGCGTCGACGGCCGCCTTCTTGCGCTTGATCGTGGACCATTTGCTGTGGCCGGACATGCGCTCCTCGGGTAGCTCTTCGGTACGTGGATGGGAATGGAAATATACGCCTGCCGGGGCTTTCTCTCCAAGGACGACCGGTCGGATCACCGCGGGCGGACCGGCGTGAGAATCTCAGCGGTTCCGGTCGTACGCTTCCTGGAGCCAGTCCAGCGCCTCGGAATCGACCTCGTCCCGCGAGGTGAAGCTGATCTGGAGGGGCATCGTCTCGTGGATCTTCGAAGTCTGCAGGCGCCCGCCCGGCTTCTCCCTCTCGAGACGCAGTCCGAGATCGACCCGCTTCTTCGTGGTCGGCCTGACCCGGGCGAACGTCCTCTTCGGCGAGACGAGCGAGACATAGGTTTTCCGCGCCTGGACGGTGACCTCACCGAGGCCCGCCGCAGCATCGATGATGGCGTCGAAGATCGGCCGGAGCTCTTGCCGGTCCGCGTACTGCCCGTCGATCAGCTCGTCCGCGGTGGCGAGGAGGAAATCCGGGTAGCCGAACCGCTCCATGACGAGGAGGGTTTGGGGATAACCCGTCACCCCACGCTCGGTCAGCCAGGCACGAAGGGCATTCTCGTCATCCAGCCGCTCCGCCTTGATCCGGCGGTTCCACGAACTCACGCCCTCTCCGGTGCGCTCTTCCAGAAGACGGGCCGACATGTCCCGCATTCCCTTCCAGTCCATGCTCTTGACCATGAGTCCTCCCTTGAGCCTCGGATGGATCCGCCCGGCAACCGTGCACGGATCCAGCTGCAACTATGGCTCGATGACTCGCTGTCGACCTTCCGCACCGCGCAGGGTCAGGCTCGTCGTGGTCGGCGTCGTGGTGGTACCCGCCCTCCTGGCGATGAGGTGAACGCCGGGTTCGGTCTCCTCGTCGAGCAGGAGCAGACCCGACCCGTTCTCACCCGCGCCCAGCTTGACGCGAATCGTCCCGTTCTCGTCCAGAAGCCGGAGCACGGTCTCCCCACCTGGCTCCATGCTGATTCGCGCCCGGACCTGCTCGTGATGGTCGAGCAGCTCCAGCGCGCGGCCGCGGAGAACCGGAACGACCGCCTCTTCCGACGAAGCCGACGCCTGTGCCGCCCCCCGTGCCGCCGACGGAACCCGGTTCGCGAAAACGAGAATCAGGAGCAGGAGGTTGGCCGCCATCAGCGCCAGCGCGAGTCTCTGCGTCTTCATCCCGTCCTCCCTTCAAATGCGGTTTTCGAGCCGACTCGGATATACCGCACCGATCTCGACCCATCCAGGAGGAGGATTCCGCTCTCCGCGCTGCGCGGGTGGCGCCCGCGACCTTTCCGGTCATTCCGCGTGTGGGTTATCGGCCGGTGCTCCCGCCCACCCAGCTCCGCATCGTCTCGCGCCACCGCTCCTCCACGAGGCCGACGACCGCCGACCCACCCGCGTCCCGCCACGCTGGAAAGACGAGCTCCTCGAGCCGCGACGCGAGGACGGCGCCGGCGGCAGCGTCCTCCACGGCCATCGCGCGTAGCCAGCCGGCGGCGCCGATCCGCCACGCATCCATGAGTCGGCCGTCGTGCCAGGCGATCCGGACGGCCTGGTCGGCGAGCCCCGGGGGATAGGGGAGCCCCGAATCCTCGAGCGCGCCCTCGGCCAGGCGTCCGAGCTCGCGGAGCCGAGCCCTGCGCTCGGTCGCTTCCGGCTCCCACCGGTCGAGCGCTTCAAGCCCCGCCTGGAGCGCGCCTTCGGCGAGCGCCTGCTCGGCCGGCTCCGGATCATGGCCGGCGGCCTCGAGTCCCCCCCGATAGTAGAGGTCCGCGAGCTCCGGGAGACCGGCCTGCATGAGCCAGTCGGCGAAACCCGCCGCGAGCTCGCGGTTCGCCCACTCCTCGGGGAAGGGATAGCCGCGGGCCGCGGCTCGCAGGTCGGCAGCGACGGCCTCGGACGCCACGCCATGGTCTTCGACCGCGCGACGCAACCCGGCTCGCGCCGCGATCAGGTGCGCCTGGGGATCGCCGTCCAGCCGGCGTGCCGCCGACTCGGCTGCAGCAAGGTCGCCCCGGTTGTAGGCGTCCTTGGCTTCGCGGAGGGCGCCGCTCGCGCAGCCCGTCGCGAGGGACAGCGCGACAACAGCGACGAACCGGCTATGCATCCACGGCCAGGGCCCGGCGAACGAAGGCGTCCTCGAGCATGTCGGCGATCCGATTCAGGAGCGCGCGCCGTTCTCCGGCCGGGAGGTCCGGGAGACCGGACTCGAACAGGATCTCGAGGAAGCCGTCGATCTCCCGGACGGCAGCGCGACGGCCCGCCAGGGGGGCCGCCAGCTCGGCCTGGGCCTCCCCGACCCGCCGG
>DASZOP010000152.1:0-5678 GCA_035550715.1 Gemmatimonadota bacterium
GGGTCGTAGCACATGTCCTGGATGCTGGTCACGCCGACCTGGGCTGCATGCGCGAGCGCCGCGTCCAGCGCCTCCCGGTACTCCTCCTCGGTGATCTCGGGAATCGCGGCCCGGATGAGATCGCCGGCATCGCGGATGATCCCGGTCGGCTCGCCCGTCGCCGGATCGCGATCGATCCGACCGCCGGGCGGGTCGGGGGTATCGGCGCTGATCCCCGCGGCCTCCAGCGCGAGCGTGTTGGCGAGGCCGATGTGCCCGTCCGGGCGCCGCATCCACACCGGGTTCCGGGGCGTCGCCGGATCGATGAGCTGGCGGCTGGGAAGGGGGTGTCCGGGCCACCGCTCGTGGTCCCAGGCGGCCGGCAGGTCGATCCAGCGGCCGGCCGGGAGGCCGTCCGCGTACGCTGTCAGCCGGCCGACGAACTCCTCGGGCGTGTCGCTGGTCAGCAGATCCGGAGAGAGGAGCGCGAAGCCGCCATCGAAGAGATGGGTATGGGCGTCGTTGAAGCCGGGGACCACGCGCCGCCCGCCGAGATCGATCCGCTCCACCCGGACGTCCTGAGGGAATCCGAGCGTGCCTTTATCCTGGAGGAGCCGTGAGATCCGGCCGCCCTCGATGACCAGCCCCCGCGCTTCCGGGATCGCCGAGTCGCCGGTCCACACCCTGGCATTTTCGAGGACGAGAATTCCGGCGTCGCCTTCCTGAGCCGCCAGGGGCAGGACGGACGCGAGGACGGTGATCGGTAACGTGGCCAGCGCCCCCGCCGTCGCCGACCTCACTCCCCAGCGCCCTCCATGACGGTACCCAGCCGGGCCGCGACCGCCTCCAGGAACACCCGGTCCCGGCCGTCGAAGGCATCCAGCCAGTCGGAATCGATGTCGATCTCGCCGATCACGCCGCCCGCGCCGTGGATCGGGACCACGATCTCCGACCGCGTCGAGGGAAAGCAGGCGATGAACTCGGGGCGCTCGGAGACGTCGGGGACGACCTCGGTCCGGCCGGTCTCCGCCGCGAGACCGCAGATCCCCTCCCCCACGGCGATCCGCTTGTGCTCGGTCTCCTCGGTCCCGCTCCAGGCCGACAGGACCAGCTCGTCCCCCTCGACGACGTAGATCCCCACCCACGAGTAATGATCGAAGCCATCGTAGAGGGCGTGGCAGACGAGCTCCTGGGCATCGATCTCGTTGCCCGCCGTCTTGAGCATCGTCTTCAGCTCGGTGAGAGCCTCGTCGTATCTGTCCGGCTCGATTTCGGGGCGGCTCTCCGTGTCCTTCAAGGGGCGCTCCTCTCGGGTTCGGTCGGCAGGTCGGGCAGGGCGCTCCGGATCTCGGCGCGGACGTGCCCGACCAGCTCCTCCAGCCGGTGCTTGCTCCGGCCGGCTACGGGGACCGGCGGCCGGACGCTCACGTGGATCGCTCCCGGCAGGATCCACCACGTGCCCTTGGGCATGAGCCGCTCGCTGCCCGCGATCCCCACCGGCAGAATCGGCAAACCGGTGTCGATCGCCAGGTGGAAGCCCCCCTTCTTGAAGGGAAGGAGCTTCCGGTCGCGGCTCCGCGTCCCCTCGGGCATGACGACGAAGGATACGCCGCCCGAGCTCTCGGCGGCCGCGCGTTTCAGGGCATCGACGGCGCGACTTCGGTTCTGCCGGTCGATCGCTACGTGGCGGCTCATCCCGAACGCCCACCCGAACACCGGAACGCGCGTCAGCTCGTGCTTCCCGATCCAGCGCAGATCACGGTCGCGACCGAGAAGATAGTGAAGGGCCGGGATGTCGTACATGCTGCGGTGGTTCGCCATCACGATGCACGAGCTCACCGCCTGCATGTTCTCCAGACCATCGGCGGACAGCTTCACGTTCGATCCGCGGAGGATGAACCACACCCAGAATCTCTCGAGTCCGCGGATGAATCCGCCCTCCGGGGCGAACCGCGCCGTCGGCACGTAGAGCACGGCGACGACCAGGGTGAGGAGGGCCAGCAGGATCCAGCACCCCGCCGTCCGGAACGTCGCCCACCCCCACCAGAGCGCCGATCGCCGGCCGGCGGCACGGGTCACGGCAGGCGGGCCCGGACGCTCACGCGGTCGGCCCACTCCTCGAAGCGGCGGGTGATCCGGTGTCGGGGGTAGGCGAGGAGAAACGGCTTGCCTTCCCGGACGGCCTGCCGCACGCGCCGATCTTCGGGGATCACGCCGAGGGAGCGGCAGGCGAGCCCGAGGTGCGCCTCGACCACCCGCCGGAACCGGTCCAGGAAGGCGGCTTCGCGCCGGCCGCGCGCCCGATTGAGGACGAGCAGCGGCGTGTCGTCGCGAAGGATGCCGTTCAGCTCCGCCCGAACCGCAGGGAACTCGAGGCCGAGCGCGCTCGCCATCGTAGTCACCGACCGGTCTCCCCGCCGCTCCTCGGAAGACGGCTCGTTCCGATACCACCCGAGGATGAAGGCGACGACCTCGGGGCGATCCCGGAACTCCGTCAGGAGCCGCCTGAGGAGATAGTTCTTCAGGAAACCATAGGCGTTGCTGAAGGCGGTCTCCTCGGGGTTCAGGACGACCAGCTTCACGTCGCCCAGAAAGAAGAAGTCGAGCGTGGCCGGGGCGCTCCCGGCCGGCAGGTCGAGCACGACCCAGCGCGCGTCCAGGCCGATCAGGGCCCGCACGAGGTCCAGCTTCCGGTCCCGGATCGGGTCCACCGCCGTCACCATGTCGAAGGTGCCCGCCACGTACCGGAGACGCTCGACCCGGGTCGGCTGGGCGACGGCGTCGAGGTCCCGGGCACGGCCGTCCAGGAAGTCCCCCAGCTCGGCCTCGGGAAGGGGTTCTCCCAGCAGGAGGTTCAGGTTGGAGCCGCCGAAATCCAGGTCCACGGCCACGACCCGGTCGGAGAGGGCCTCGCGGCAGGCCAGGGCCAGGGCCAGGTTGGCGGCGACGAACGACTTGCCGACTCCGCCCTTTCCCCCACCCACCGCCACCATGACCGGCCCCGGGCGGGGTTCAGCCACGGTGGATCAAGCTTCGTCCGAACCGTCTAGGGAGGGCATGAACTCGGTCAGCGCGTCGGTCAGGGTCTGGACGACCGCCATGTCGAGCGTGTACTGGCCCAGGATGTGGAGCCGCGACAGCGCCTCGCCCAGGGTCAGCCGCTCGCGGTACGGGCGAGCGTGCGTCAACGCCTCGAGCGTGTCGCAGACGGCGACGATCCTCGCTCCTGGATCGATCGCGTCTCCCGCCAGGCCTTCCGGATAGCCCGTCCCGTCCAGCCGCTCGTGCTCCTCGCGCACGATACGCGAGATGTCGGGCGTCATCCCCGGGATCTGCTTGAGCCTCTCCTGGCCGCGCTCCGGATGCTGACGGATCGTGGTGTCGAACACCTTGGGCGCGAGCCGGACGTCGGCGTCCCACGCCTCGCGCGAATCGGACATCCCGATGTCGTGGAGCATGGCCGCGGTGCCCAGGTCGATGATGTCGCTGAGGCTCGCCCCGAGCTGGTCGGCGGTCAGGATCGCCAGCACGGCGACGTTCACGTGGTGGCGCTCGAAGTAGTCGTTCTCGGCCCGCCGGAACACCTCAGCGAGGATCGAGGTCGGCCGCTCCCGGACGACCTCCAGGAGGTCATAGAGCGCGTATCGGACCTCTCCCAGGTCGACCTCGGTCTCGAGATCCCGGGCGTTCAGCACGCGCCAGGCGAGCGAGAGCGCGGCGTCGTAAGGGGTGACGGCCGGGCCTTCCTCGAGGCGCGCCGGCGTCCCGGCCATCCGCTCGACCCGGGGCGCATCCTCGACCGCGGTCGCGGCGGCGGAGCTCGGTTCCACGATCTCGACGGGCCGGCTGTCCGGGGTGATCTCGGGCGCGGCGATCTCCGGCTCGACCGCTTCGGGCTCGGCGGAGTCTGCCTCGATCTCGGTCTCCTCGGTCTCGGTGGCGGTCGCGACTCCCAGCCGGGTCGCGTCGAAGGCCGTCTCGCCATCGGCGGCGTCGAACGTCGGGGTAGCGGGCGTCCCCTGCGACAGGGCCGCGGCCCCGGCGTCGATCTCCGGGCGCGGGGCCTGATGCATGGCCTTCAGGTTGGCCTGGGGCTGGACGACCGGCCGCTCCGGCTCCGCCATCGGCCGGGGCATGGCCCGGGTCGGTCCACCGCGGTCCACCGGCTTCGATGGCTCGACCAGGCGTGGCGTGACGGGCGCGGCGGGAATCTCCGGCGGAGTGCCCAGCGAGACGCCCCGCGGCAGGAAGTCGTCGCCCAGGGGGATCCGGGTCGATGCGGCGCGGCGCTTCTCGGCCAGCCGCTCGCGATCGACCTGGACGCCGTCCCGGATCTCGAGCAGCGACTCCGGATACGAGAGACCGCTCGACACGATCACCGCGGCCGGCGGCTCCCCGATCTGGAGGGAGCGGGCGATCGCGCACGGCGCGGCCTCGCTCCATGCCTCCTGGACGAACCGGTCGAACTGGGCACGCCCACCCGACTCGATCCATTCCCGGGGCACCCGGGCGACCGGAAGGACGGCCTGGGCGTCGGCCCAGGTGAACCCTGCCGGCTGCCAGTCGGCCCCGGAGAGGGACTCGGTCCACACCGGGGCGTCCGCGGCGCACATGCCGCGGTCGAGCGGGACCTCCCGCCATCCTACGAACCCGGGGGCGGTGAGATGCGCCAGCAGCGAAGCCGTCGTGACGTCGCTCATGGGGTCGCTCTCGGCGGCGCCCAGGCGCAGGAGATCCATGAGCCGTTCAAGGGCCCGATCGGCCTCGGACTCGGCCGAGATCCCCATCCCCTGGCCGGGCTGGACGAGCAGGATGCTGGTCTCGGGTGACTCGACGAGGGCGTTGAGGGCGACCAGCCCTACCGCGCGGTCGTCGGGCGTCGATTGGACGCCCGGGAGCCGGGCGATCGCCAGGCGGCCCGCTGCCGCCCTCGTCTCGGCCGCGAGCCGGACGAGCGTCCCGAGGAGGGCGCCCGCCCCGGAGCCCAGATGGCCGATCAGGACGAGCAAATCGTCCTCGGAGCCCGCGAGCGCGAACCCCAGCCCGTCGTTCTCGAGGAGGGCCTGGGCGTCCCGGGTGTAGTCGGCGGCGCCGCCGGGCACCTGCAGGTGATGCCGCGAGGCCTCCGGGAGGCCGGCCTTCGCCACCCGGGGGTCCGAGTCGACCGCATGCGCCGGGATTCCCTGGGCCGCGAAGAGCTCGGCGGCCCGGGTGCCCCAGGCGCCCAGGCCCACGACCCGGATCCTCAAGCCGCTGTTCATGGTCGTTTCCATCTGGACATCACTGGAGCGCATCGGGTCCTCCGATCGACGTGACGAGCCCGTGATCCCCACGTCGTCGACTGGGAGTCCCGTTCGGGATCGCCCGCGAAGATCGGGGGTCGGTGCTTCGGGCGTCGAGAAAAACGTCCTTCGCGTACCACCCTAAGCAAGTCTCATACCACAGTTGCGGAGCGTGGGTGCGGCGTCGGCGGTGCAGCGCGTCGGCGGAAGGTACACGGGGCTCCGCCGGGGGGTCAACCGTCCGGCTAGAACGGCCTTCCGGCAACCCGTTCGTGGCACCCGGGCGCCTCGATCACACCGTCCCGCGTCCACCCACGAAGCGCCGGGCCAGGCGCGCGAAACGATTCCGCACGCGCTCGGCCACGTTGGTGACCTCGGCGTGGGAAAGGGCGTGCCGGCCCAGGCCGGAGGCCAGGT
>DASZOP010000153.1:0-9786 GCA_035550715.1 Gemmatimonadota bacterium
CGTCGATCAGCTCGCGGCCTTCCTCCGATACGATCCACTTGATGGCCTCGCTGTCGGTTTCCTCGTCCCCGGTCAGGACGACGATCAGATCGCGGTCGGGCGAGAACCCCTCCTCGCGATAGCGGATCAAGTTGGCGATCAGCATCGCCGCGCCCGCCTTGTTGTCGGTGGCGCCCCGCGCGTACCACCAGCCGTCCTGGAGCGTGAGCTCGAACGGGGGCGTGGACCAGTCCTCCGTAAGGGCCGGGACGACGTCGATGTGGGCAAGGAGGAGGATCGGCGGCCGCTCACCGTTGCCACGGTAGCGCGCCACCAGGATCCCCACGTCGGGGAGCGGCTCGAGGACCTGGACGTCTTCCTCCGGGAAGCCCGCGACCCATAGTCTTTCGGCCATGGCGCGGGCCGCCTGAACGGTCTCGGGGGTCCCGGACACCGACGGGATCTCGATCAGCTCCTCGAAGATCGCGGCGGCCAGAAGGCTGTCCTCCGCGGAAAGGGCGCGGTCCTGCGCGTGGCCGATCCCGGGCCCCCCGAGCAGCGCGACGATCAGGAGGAGCGCGCAGAGTGGCGGACCGTACATGAATCTCCTTGGTCTGGGATAGAGGAGCTCGAAGCTAGACACCTGGAAGCTCGGGGTCGCCCCACCCTTCGAGTTCGAGGAGACGCCGCTTGTATCCCACGCCTCCGCCCGAGTAGCCGCCCAGAGTTCCGTCGCTTCGGATCACCCGGTGGCACGGGACGACGATCGGGACGGGATTCCGCCCCACCGCGTTTCCGACCGCGCGGGCCGCGGTCGGGTTCCCGATCCGGCGCGCGACGTCGGCATAGGTCAGGACCCCTCCCGGGGGGATTTTACTCACGACGGCCAGGACCCGGCGGTCGAACTCGCTGACGAGGCTCAAGTCGACCGGTAACTCGAACCGGCTGCGTCGCCCGCCGAAGTACTCCTTCAGCTGGCGCCCCGCCTCGGCGACGCTGCGGTTGTCGTGAACCACCGGACGGCCGGTGAAGGAAGCCTCGAGGCCCTTGACGAACGCGTCCCGCGCGGGCTCACGCCAGCTCACCCGGACGAGACCCGTCCCGGTCACGGCCGCGTAGGTAGAGCCGAACGGCGTGTCGAACGCGGCCCACCGAACCACGTCCTCCACGGTGTAGCTCTCGAGAGTCCGGTGGAGCGCGGTGAACTCGGTCGCCTGTTCCCGGCAGGCGCCGCATTCCCCGAAGTGGACGGCCATCGCCATCAGCTCGGCGTCCGGCAGATCGCCGGCCACGAAGGCCAGGACGTCTTCCTCGGTGTAGTGGCACGCGACGCTCGTCATCCTGCAAGATCCTCCAGATCGTGCATCTCGCTCCGCAATCGGCTGAGCCCGTGATAGACGTTGGTGCGGGCGCTCTCGACCGACATGTCCAGCTCTTCGGCGATGAAGCCGTAGTCCTCCCCCTCCACCCATCTGCGCCACACGGCCTCCCGCTGCTTGCAGGGGAGCCCGGCCCAGACCTCCCGCACCCGGGCCCGAACACCCTCGTCGAGGCGCTCGAGGCGGGCGTCCGGCGCGCTCGTCTCGGCCATCGCCAGCTCGGGCCCCATCCGCTCCAAGTTCCGTCGCCGGCGACGGTCGCGAGCGAGCTCGTCCAGGGCGGCGTTGGTCGCGACCCGGTAGAGCCACGCTCTCACGTTGGAGCCGGCCCCGTCGTCCGGAGGCTTGCGATAGGCGGTGATCCAGACCTGCTGGAGGACGTCCTCGACGTCTTCGCCGCTGGACAGCATCCGCCCAAGGTGGGCCTTCAGCTCGGAACCGAAACACGCGATCCAACCCTCGACCGGGTGCGCTCGGGCGCTGGAGACCTCGCTCATCCTCACATCCACGTCTCTCGTGGTCGTCGCGCGCCTCCCTCCGGATCTCCGTCCCGCTCCCGACCATGAAACGTCCGACGGGATCCGATCATGAAATCCCGGCCGCCGTCCCGAGGACCCGGAACACCCGCGGACCGTATCTTCCGCCCATGACGATCGAGGTCGAGCTCTTCCGGGACGATCTCGGGACGCACTTCGAGAAGCTCAACCGGGAGTGGATCGAGCGCCACTTCGAGGTCGAGCCACGGGATCGCGAGGTGCTCGGAAACCCGCGCCGCGAGATCGTCGATCGCGGTGGCGAAGTGTTCTTCCTGCTGGATGGAGACCTGGTCCTGGGGACGTGCGCGATGATCCCCCAGGGGGAGGACGTCTACGAGCTCTCCAAGATGGCCGTCGATCCGGCCTCCCGCGGGCATGGTCTCGGGGATCGGCTCATGGAAGCGGCGATCGCCTGGGCGCGCGGCCGCGGTGCGCGGAGGATCGTCCTCGAGTCCAACACCATCCTGGTTCCCGCCATCGAGCTCTATCGAAAGCACGGCTTCCGGACGACCCGGCTGGGTCCCGGCGACGAATACGAGCGCTCCAACATCGAGATGACGCTCGATCTGACGCCGTGATCCCCGACTGGGCCGCGCACCTGGTGCTGGCGCTGGCGGCCGTCGTGGCGGGCGCGCTGAACGTGGTCGCCGGCGGGGGGTCGTTCCTCGTCCTGCCGGTCATGATCTTCCTGGGACTCCCCCCCACGGTAGCCAACGGCACCAACCGGATCGGGATCCTCGCGCAGAACGCGACCGCGGCCTGGGGGTTCCATCAGCATCGACTGATCGAGGGCGGATGGATCGCCGTCGCGGTGGTCCCGTCTCTCGCCGGGGCCGCGCTCGGGACCTGGGCCGCGATCGAGATCGAGGACGACGCGTTCCGCAGGGCGCTCGCCCTCATCATGGTCGCCGTATCGCTCTGGACCTTATGGGATCCACTCGCCCGGCGGCCCGGCCGGGAGACGGGCCCGCGGGGCCGCCTCGGAACGCTCGGGACGGCGCTCCTCTTCTTCACGATCGGTGTCTACGGCGGGTTCGTCCAGGCAGGGATCGGGTTCCTGCTCCTCGCCGCCGCGACTCTCCAGGGGCTGGACCTCGTGCGCGGCAACGCGCTCAAGGTTCTGATCGTCCTCGCCTTCACACCGCTCACCCTGGTCCTCTTCGCGCTCGGCGGAAAGGTCGACTGGGGGATGGGGCTGGCGCTGGCCGCGGGCTACGGGGTGGGCGGGCTGGCCGGCGTCCGGCTCACCGTGCGGAAGGGGCACGACTGGCTGAAGCGAGTCGTGACCGTCACCGTGATCGTGTTCGCGATCCTTCTCTGGTTCTCCCCCTAGCCTCCTGGCTCGGGCTGCGGCCGGCCGTCCCGCCGGCCGATCACCTGACGTGAGGGCGGGAACGTCCACAGCCGTGGCCGGGATCGCTCGACGACGAAGCCACGATCGCGAAGCGCGCGCGCGTACTGCCCGGTGTGGCGGATGTCGAGCAGGGCGACCCGGCCTACCGGCCCGACCACGCGAGCGATCTCGGCGACCGCCCGGCGTCGCTCGGCCCCCGAGTGAATGTTGTGGAGAGCCAGGCTCGACAGGACGACGTGGAAGGAGCCGTCCGCGAACGGGAGCTCCCGGGCGTCCCCCGTGCACACCTCGACCCGATTCGCTACCCCTTCGACGGACGCGTTGACACGGGTGACCTGCGGACGATTTCCGGAGAGATCGCGGCCGCTCCAGAGATCGACGCCGACGGCCAGACCCTCCGGCAGATCCCGCGCCGCGCCCACCAGGAGGAGCCCTCTTCCGCACCCCACGTCCAGCACGGTCTCGTCCCCTTGCAGGGCGATCCGCCGAAGGAGACGCTTGCGAACGACCTGCTTGCCGACCAGGCTGCTCGCGATCATGAGAAGCGACTCGACCAGCAGGAAGAGACCCGGCCAGACCAGCCATCCCAGGCCGGGGATCCGCGGCCCGAGCGCCATGAGGCATACTCCGCCCAGCGCGAGCCCGAGGACGACGCCGGGAGCATCCAGCCCGTAGTCGGCGCGCGAGCGCATCCGCCGCAACCTAGGGAGGAACTCCGGTGGGGGCGAGGCCGCGGGCAGCTCCGGGCCCCCCGTGGCCATCACCTCTCGCCGGAGAACGGCAGGCCCAGGCGCCAGGCGTAGAGGACGGCCGCCACCGCAGCGGCCAGGTTGAGGCTCGAGACCCCGGGCCGCATGGGTAGGGCGAGGCAGCGGTCCGCGCGGCGGCGAAGCTCCGCCGAGAGGCCCCTTCGCTCGGAGCCGAAGGCGAGCACGGCTCCGGTCGGGATCGCATCCCTCGCGAGGGGCTCCCCGCCAGGGTCCATGGCCACCAGCGGCCGGCCGCCGAGGTCCATCGTGTCCGGCAGCTCGCCGGTCCAGCCGACCGGGAGCGCGAACTGGAGCCCTGCCGCGCCCCGGATCGCGTCGGGATGCCACGGGTCGCTCTCGCCGACGGCCAGGACGCCGGCCGCGCCCGCCCCCGCGGCGATCCGGATGGCGGCCCCCAGGTTTCCGAGCCGGGAGGGCCGCTCCAGCAGGACGACCGGGGCCTCGGCGTGGCTCCGGATGACGACCCCGAGGTCGTTGGCCGGGCGACGGGCGCGCGCGACGACCCTGGTCGCCGGCGGGATCGGAACGAGCGTGCCGAAGACTTCGGGGGCGACCTCGAGGAGGAGATCACGGAGCCCCTCCGTCAGGTCCGGGGCGAGGTCGGTGGCGAGCTCGAGCACACGCCGCGCATCATCGGTCACCGCCTCCAGGATCGTCGCGTCGAACCGGAGCGCGTGCTTCAGGGGATGGAACCCCTCCAGCACCGCCTGCCGGGGGTCCCGGCGGGCGGACCGGAAGCGCGCGGCGGCGGAGCCAGGGTCCAGGGTCGGGCCGTCCGTCACGGCGGTGAAGCTCCCCGTCCCGGAGACGCCGGCCAACTCCGTCAGCCGGTCACTCCGTAACGCAAAGTACTTGACAACGCCCCGGCGATCGGCTAGGCTGGCGCTTCATGCACCCGGCGCCCGAGACCAAGCCGACCGTCAACCTGGGCGACCACGCCGTCGACGATCTCAAGTTCATCCGCCGGGCGATGGAGCGGGCGGGCTCCTTCACCGCGGTTCCCGGCTGGGGCGGCGTCGGGATGGGGGTGACGGCTCTGGGGGCCGCCTTCCTCGCGGCCGCTCAGCCGACCCCGGCGCGGTGGCTGACGGTCTGGCTCGTCGCCGCGCTGGTGGCCACTGCAATCGGCCTCTGGACGATGGTCCGCAAGGCCCGCCGCCTGGACGTCCCGCTCGCGACCGGCGCCGGCCGAAAATTCGCCCTGGGGCTCCTCCCCCCGATCCTGGTAGGGGCCATCCTGACCGCGGCCCTCCTGCGCGCCGGCGTCGAGACGCTCCTCCCCGCCGTCTGGCTCCTGCTCTACGGGACCGGGATCGTCGCGGCGGGCGCCTTCTCGGTCGCCGTCGTTCCGCTCCAGGGCCTCGCCTTCCTGATCCTCGGCGGCGCGGCGCTCCTGGTGCCGGAGGCGGGCGATCTCCTCCTGGGGCTCGGGTTCGGCGTCGTCAACCTGGTCTTCGGGATCGTGATCGCGGTGCGCCATGGCGGATAGGGCCCGGCGTGTGGATTCTGGCTCGGACGAGCCGACCGTGAAGCGGGCCCGCGCCGGCCTCGGGAGGATCGGCGGGCTCGCCAAGGGAGAGGGCCCGCTCGGCCTGGACCGGCTCATCCACGGGAGGCTGCGTCTGGGGATCGTGAGCGCCCTGGCGGTCGAGGGGAAGCTCAGCTTCAACGATCTCAAGCGTCTCCTGAAGACCACCGACGGCAACCTGAGCGCTCACGCCCGGAAGCTCGAGGAAGCGGGCTACCTCGCGCCCATCAAGTCCTTCCGCGGCCGGATGCCCCATACCGAATTCCGGCTCACGGCGGCGGGGCGGAAGGCGCTCGAGCGCTATCTCGACCACATGGAGGCCCTGATCCGGACGGCGCGCGACCGATAGCGCTCCCGGCTGGCACCGTCTCTCTTTTTTTTTGAGGAGATACTTTGCGATGACAAGTAGTTTGCCCGAAGAACCGACGGGTCCTCCGCCTCACGGTATCGTGTGGATGGCGTTCGGTCTGGGTCTCTTTGCCGACCTCCTTCTTCGGGAGACGCCGTGGGGCCTGAACGCGGCGATCTGGCTCTCCGTCCTGGGGATCGCGGGTTTCCGGTTGGTCCGCAGGTCCGATGCCCCCGCCTGGCCGCTCCTCCTTGCGATCGGGTTCGCCGCCTGCTTCGCGTGGCGGGCCTCGACACCGCTCCTGGTCCTCTGCGGGATGATGTTCCTGCTCTCGATCTCTCTGCCTCTTCTCCGGGATCCGCTGAGGGTCGGAGTCGTCCGGCACGGGCTCGCGTTCCTCGCGACGCTGCCCGGCGCGGCGATCCTTGCTCCGGCCGCAGTGGCGGACCTGGCGCGGAACGACCGCGGCTCCACCGCTCCCGCCGGACGATGGGCTCCGCTCGCCCGCGGGGCGCTCTTCGCCGTCCCCTTCCTGCTCGTTTTCGGCGCTCTCTTCAGCGCCGCCGACCCGGTCTTCGAGTGGTACGTGGGGGACGTGTTCGGGTTCGTTCTGGAGCGGCTCCCCTCGCACGCGCTCATGACCGTCGTCTTCGCCTGGGTCGCGCTCGGCCTTCTGTTCGGGCTGGCGGTCGTCCGGATCTCCGCGCGCGCTTCTGCGGACGCGGTCGGCCGCGCGGGCACGGAGACGCTGGTGGCGCTGCTGCTCGTGGACGCGCTCTTTCTCTTCTTCGTGCTGGTTCAGATCCGGACCCTCTTCGCCGGCCGGGAGATCGTGGAGACGACGCTCGGCCTGAGCTATGCCGAGTACGCTCGGGAAGGGTTCTTCCAGCTGGTCGCGGCTGCCACGGTCGCGCTGTCGGGTCTCCTCGCCGCGGACTGGCTCATTCCCCGGGGTTCATCGCGGCGCCGGCTGTTCGGTGGAGCGGCGGCCCTGCTGCTGGCTCTCGTGGCGCTGGTCCTGGCGTCGGCGGCCCTCCGGATGCGGCTCTACGTGTCCGCGTACGGGCTCACCGAGCTCAGGCTCTATACATCCGCCTTCATGGTGTGGCTTGCCTTCGTGCTGGTCTGGTTCGCGGGAACCGTGCTGCGCGGCAGGCGCGAGCGGTTCATGGCGGGCGCCCTCGCCGGCCTCACGGTCGGGATCCTCGGGCTGGCCGCGCTCGACCCGGATGCCACGATCGTGCGGACGAACGCGGCGCCGTTACCTCGGGAAGCCGTGGCAGCTCCCCAGGAGAGCACGACCGGCGGCTTCGACGCCCGCTACGCGGCCACGCTCGGCCCGGACGCGGCCCCCGCCCTCCTGGCCGCCTGGCCGCGGCTCGATCCGTGGCGGCGGTGCGTGGTGGCCGAAGCCCTCTTGGCCGATCATGCCAGCCCCAGGCCCGACTGGCGGACCTGGAGCTGGGGCCGGGGTCGGGCACGTTCGACCGTTGCCAGGGAACGGTCGACGCTGGAGCGCGCCTTCCGCGCCTGCCCCGTCCGCCTCCTTGCACCCGCGGTGGCCGAGGTGGGAGAGGCGATCAGGATCGGGTGGACCGGCTTCACGGCCGACGACGACCTCGTCTCGATCGCCCACCCTCGCGGATCATGGGACGAGACGTACGCGCTCACGGCGACCTCGAGCCGGCCCCTGACGCTCCAGGCGCCCGGCGTGCCGGGGACGTACGAGATCCGCTACCAGCTCGGGGAATCGCGGAGGATCATCGCACGGAGACCGCTGATCGTGAGGCCGAAGGATCAGCCCGCCGCGACGATCCCCTCGACGGACGTCACCCACTCGACCGGGTCCCCGACCCGGATCTCACCGTCCACGAGGACGATCCCGTAGGCGCCGCCACCCCAGTTGGACCGCATGGCGTCCCGGAGTCCCGGGAGAGCCTCGTCCATCCGCTCGCAGGGCCGGGTCTCACCGTGGATCCGGATCCGGCAGCCGCCGACCTGGAGGATCCGCTCACGGCTCTCCTCCAGGTCCAGCCCGCTCACCATGAGGTTGGCCCGCCGGGCGGACGGGTCCACCGAGGCCCCGAGCTCTCCCATCAGCCGGTTCCATGTCTCCCGGGCGATGATCGTGACCTGCCGCCGGCCTCCTTGATCGGCGTTCCCCACCAGGCCACGCTCCGCGACCAGCGTGGCGCGGTCGACCGGATCCATCGGCCCGAGCCGGCCACGCTTGATCCAGATGGCTTCCAGCCGCCCCATCACATCCCCAGGCCCAGCGCATCGCAGAGCATGATCATGCCGGCTCGATCGCCATGACGACGATGTCCTCCCCCTGGAACCGCGTGCGCTCGACGGGAGTCCATCCCAGCCGGGCGTAGAGCCGCTCCTGGTCGGTCGTCCAGAGGTAGAGGCGTTCGATGCCGGAGCTCCTCGCCTCCTCGACCACCCGCCGGACCAGCGCCGACGCCACTCCACGGCCACGGTGCTCCGGGGCCACGAACACGCTGGCCAGCCACGGCGTCAGCTCGGGCCTGGTCTCGAGGTCGTCGGCGACGAGGCTCGCCGATCCGAGAAGCGTCTCCCCGTCGAGCGCCACGAACGTGACGGGGACGCCGCCCCGGGTCGCTCGCGACTCCAGCCGCGCCGCCCGGCGCTCGACGGAATCGTTCTCGTGAAGGTATCCCCACTGGGCGTGGAGCCACCCGGCGAGTCGCGGGATGTGCTCCCGGTGGTCCGCCAGGTAGCCGATCCTCACGTCAGGGTCAGGTCGGCCGTGGTGGCGAAGCGTGGTGGCCGCCGCATGCGGGTCGCCTGCTCGAAGGCATGGGCGAGCCGGATCAGCACGGGCTCGCTCCACGCCCGCCCGAAGAACGAGACCCCGACCGGGAGCCCGAACGCGTGGCCGGCCGGCACGGTGACGTGCGGATAGCCCGCGACCGCCGCCGGGGTCGAGCTGCCGCCCAGGCCGTGATCGCCGTTCACCAGGTCGATCGTCCAGGGCGGGCTCGTGGTCGGGGCGAAGAGGGCGTCCAGCCGGTGCTCGTCCATGACGTGATCGATCCCCTCGGTCCGGGAGAGCCGGTGGTTCTTCTCGAGCGCCTCCCGGTATTGAGGGTCGGTCAACGGTCCCTTCTCCTCGGCCTGGACGAAGATCTCCTGGCCGAAGTACGGCATCTCCTCGTCGCGCCTCTCCTCGTTGAACCGGATCAGGTCGGAAAGGCTCCGGACCGGCGACCCCGGTCGCCCGGCGAGATAAGCGCTCACGTCGGCCTTGAAATCATAGAGGAGGACCTCGTACTCGCTGTCGTCGTACTCGCCTGCGTGGGGGAGCGTCACCGGATCGACGAGGACGGCCCCGGCGTCCCGCATGGCGTGGATCGCGGCTTCCGCGATCCGGTCCGCTTCCTCGCTGTACCCGAAGAGCTTCTCGCGGACGACCCCGATCCGGGCACCCATGAGCCCGCTCGGGTCGAGGGAGCGGCTGTACCCCTCACGGGGATGCCCGTGGACCTCCGCCGTGGCCGGGTCGGCGGGGTCGATGCCCGCCATGGCGTCCAGCAGGATGGCCGCATCGGCCACCGTCCGCGCCATGGGCCCCGCCGTATCCTGGCTGTGGGACAGGGGGACGATCCCGGCCCGACTGACGAGCCCGAGCGTCGGCTTGATCCCGACGAGCGAATTGGCCGAGGACGGACAGACGATCGAGCCATCGGTCTCCGTCCCGACCGCGACCATGCACAGGTTGGCGGCCACCGCCGTCCCGGAGCCTGAGCTGGATCCGCACGGCGACCGATCCAGGGCGTAGGGGTTCTTCGCCTGGCCGCCGCGCGCGCTCCAGCCGCTGGAAGAGGCGGTCGAGCGGAAGTTCGCCCACTCGCTCAAGTTGGCCTT
>DASZOP010000154.1:0-12699 GCA_035550715.1 Gemmatimonadota bacterium
TTCTACGACTTCAGCATCACACCGGAGACCGGGTTCGGCCCCGGCGTCGTCGGCGGCGTCTGCGTCGTGGAGCCCCCCGACCCCTTGGCCCCGCCGGATCCGGTGGTCCCGAGGCTTCGGCTCGCCCATCTGATCGAGGGAGCCGAGGGCCCCGAGGTCGAGGTCCTGCCCCTCGCGAACGCCGACTTCCTGGACTGCACCGGCGCCTCGACGTCCCCCGCCCTGACCGGCTTGGGCGCGTGGGGCGCTGAAGCCCTGGCCGCGTTCGAGCCGCTGTCCGACCTGCTGGTAACGCCCCTGTGGGCGTCGCCGGGAAGGCTCGGGGCCACGATCGCGGCATTCAGCCCGTTCGGCGCCGTGGATCCGGAGTTCGAGGAAGGGCCCGCGGAGCCGGTTGCGACGACGACGACGCTCGTCTTCCAGGACCCGACCCTGATCGCCGGTCAGGTCACGACCGCGACCGCGACCGTGACGCCGCCCCCCGTTGATTCGGCAGCGCCCTTCGTCAACATCGTGTTCTCGAGCCTTCCCGGTGGTTCCGGCACGACCGTCGTCGCCCCGCTCGAGGCCGGGCAGGCCGTCATCACGGTCAAGTGCGACCCGCAGAACCAGTTCCCCGACGACGCCGACGTCGAGGTCCGGGTGACCGTGTTCGCGCGCGCCGTCTTCCCGGGCGTGGAAGGGTTCCTTCCCAGCGCCTCGAGCTCGTTCCAGGTCCTGGCCTGCTCGACTCCGATCGGATAGGCAGCAGCCTTCGTTGGGCAGGAAAAGAAAGGGGCGGCCGCGAATCGCGGTCGCCCCTTTCCCATCTCGCCGAGCTCGGCGTCAGTCGTCGAGCGCGGTCTCCGCGATCGCCGATGGCACGTGGTAGTCGACGAGCTGGAGCTCGACCGCCGAGACCTCGCCGCTCTGGCCGCAGGCGAAGGACGTGAACCCGAGCCCGGAGACGAAGGTCCAGACGGCGTCCTGGGAGGCCGTCCGCCGGCTCACGCTGTAGAGAATGGGGTCGGTGATCTCCTCACTTCCCCGCACGGCGCGCAGGTCGGCCGGTCCCTCCTCGACGACCGTCCAACACGAGGCGGCGGGCTCCTCGGCCGTCGTCGGCGGGCAGACCGGCTTCCCCCCTCGAAGGGGGAGCTCGAGCAGGAACTCCTCGGGAAGGGCGAGCCCGTCCAGCGTGTCTTCAGGATCCTGCACCCGTCGCCAGACGTCCCACGCCCGCTGTCCCCGGACCAGAAAGACGCGCGGGCCGGCGTTCTTGCGGCCGCGTAGCAGGAGCACGTAGGTGCCTCGCTCGCGGCCCGCCTGGGAGCCGAGCAGGTCGTAGGGATGGCCCTCCAGCATGGCAGCCGTCCAGCCGCGGCGGCGCTTCACGTCGGTGACCTCGCTCGTCCAGGTCACGTGCTCCCGGTAGATGCCGCCCCTGTGCCGGGGGATCCACCACACCTCTCCGACGTAGGTCCAGGCGCTTCCGATCTCGAGCGGGACCGGGTCGGGCCCCGCTGAGGCCTCCCCGGGATTCGCGGTCTGGGCGTCCGCAAGGCGGTGGAAGAAGGCGACGGCCAGCGCCACCATGAGAAACGCGCGCAGGAGGCTCCGGCAGAGTGCCTCGTGGTCGGTCCCCATGCGAGTGACGCGAGAGTCGCCCATAGTCGGCTTTTGTATGCGAATCTGTGCGATGGACTCCGCTCGTCGGAGCCCGGGGTGAAGGGGTGCAGGAATCACGCCGCTCAGGCGTCCGAGGAGGGCCGGCGCCGAGCCACTCCTCCAGACGGCGAGCGATCTCGTCCCGCACCCGCCGGAAGGCCTCGAGTCGCTCGGCCTCGGATCCGCCGGCGCGGGCCGGATCGTCTACCGGCCAGTGGAGGCGGCGCACCGGCCCCGGGAAGACGGGGCAGACCTCCTCGGCGCACAGCGTGACGATGGCGTCCACACGGTCAACCGGGATCTCGTCGACGGATTTCGAACGGTGCCCGGAGATGTCGACCCCGATTTCGGCCATCGCACGGACAGCGAGCGGGTTGACGGAGCTCGGCTCGGATCCGGCGCTGTAGACGCGCGTTTCGGGCGGGACCAGGCGCCGGGCCAGGCCTTCGGCCATCTGGCTGCGGGCGGAGTTGGCGACGCACAGGAAGAGGATGCCGTCGGGGGCCATGCCGAGGGAGCGTACACGACCCCGGACGAGTTCGGCCAGCGGCCCGGCACGCGATCGATCCCTCGTCACCTAGATTCGCCGCGCATGGAAGACCAGACCCGGCTCCTGACCGTCCTATTCGCCGACCTGAGCGGCTCGGTCGCGGCGACGCACGATCTCGATCCCGAGGACGCGGTCGGTCGCGTGAACCAGGCCCTCGACCTGATGGCGCGCTCGGTGACCGCTCGGGAGGGGCGCGTCGATCGGTATCTGGGGGATGGCCTGCTCGCCCTCTTCGGCGCGCCGCTCGCGCACGAGGACGATCCCCTGCGCGCGATCTCGGCGGCGATCGCGATCCGCGACGCGATCGGCTCGATCGGTCTCGCGGCCACCGTCGGGATCAACACCGGCGAGGTGTACGTCGGGCGGGTGGGCGGTGAGGCCCACCGCGAGTTCACGGCGATGGGGCCGGTGGTCAACCTGGCCGCGCGGCTCCAGTCGAAGGCCGAGCCGGGCCAGATCCTGACCGGCGAGGCGACCTACCGGCTCGCGCGGCGGGCGTTCGGGTTCTCGCCCCTCACCCTGGAGATCAAGGGCGTTCCCCACCCCGTCGTGGCATACGCCGTAGGCGAGCCGCTTCCGCGTCCCGAGCTGGCGCGCGGGATCGAGGGGCTCTCCGCCGAGCTGACGGGCCGGGCCCGGGAGATCGCGCGGCTCGTCGAGGCGCTCGAAGGTCTCGACTCGGGCGGCCGGGCGGCGGCGATCGTCGGCGAGGCGGGGGTCGGGAAGTCGCGGATTCTGCTGGAGGTCAGGAACCGCAGCGAAGCAGGCGTCGTCGGGGACCGGAGCGATCCACCCGTGTGGCTCGAGGGCCGCTGCTTCGAGAGCACGCTCTCCACCGGATATGGGCCCTTCGTGGACCTCCTGAGGAGCCACTTCGCGTGGCGCGTCCGGGAGGATCAGGCGGAACGCGAGGCCCGGGTCACGCGAGCGCTCGAGCCCATGGTGTCGGCAGGGAACCTGGACGCCGAGCGGGCGGGCGACCTGGAGTCGGTTCTGCAGCATCTCCTGGCCGCCGGGGGCGGGACGCCGAGGGGACCACTCGCCGGCGCCTCCCCCGAGCTGATCCGCGACCAGATCTTCCGCGCCGTGCGCGACTTCCTGCGGGCGCTGGCCGACCGGCATCCGGTGGTGGTCGTCCTCGAGGACCTCCATTGGGCGGACACCCTCTCCATCGAGCTGGCCGCGACCCTGCTCGACGACCTCGAGGAGGTTCCCGCGCTCCTCCTCTGCGCCTACCGCCCCGAGGCGGGACCACGGATCGAGCTCCTGGAGGGCGCCCTCGAACGGGTGTCCGCCGGACGTCGCCTGAGGATCAACCTCCGGCCCCTGTCGGTGGACCAGACCCGCGGGATGCTCTCCTCCCTGCTCGGCGGAGAGGCGCTCCCCGAGAGCTGGCGTTCGGCGATCCTCGAGAAGGCGCAGGGGAATCCATTCTTCGTGGAGGAGGTCGTCCGCTCGCTCGTCGACGACGGGCGGATCGTGCGCGGGAACAGCGGCTGGCAGGTCGCCCCGGGACCTCTGGAACTGGAGGTTCCCGCGACGGTTCAGGGAATCGTCCTAAGCCGGATCGACCGCCTTTCGGAGCCGATCAAGGGTGTTCTCCAGTGCGCCTCCGTGATCGGGCGTGCGTTCGGCACGGAGCTCCTCTCGGCGGTGTCGGATGGCCCCCTCGATCTCGAAGTCGCGCTGCGGGATCTGGAAAACCACGACCTGATCTATCTGGAGAAGACCGTCCCGGTGGAGGAGTACTCGTTCCGCCACGTCTTCACGCGCGACACCGTGTACCGGAGCCTCCTGAAGGCGCGTCGGGCGGCCCTGCATCGCACGGTCGGAGAGGCGATCGAACGCCTCTATGCCGACCGGCTCGACGAGCACATCGAGGCCCTCGCTCATCACTTCGAGCGCTCGACGGACGACCGGAAGGCGGCGGAGTATCTGGTCCGGGCGGGCGAGAAGGCGACGGCCGCGTACTCCAACGAGGAGGCCTTCGCAGGCCTCGAGCGGGCTCTGGAACGCCTGGACGGCCTCTCGGAGGAGCACGAAGCATGGGTCATCGAGGCCCGCCGGCGCATCCGGGTCTGCCTCGGAGACCTCCTCGAGCGGACCGGCCGGCACGACGAGGCGGTCGCATCCTATCGGGCCGTCCTCGCCGGGATGACGTCGCCGGATCCTCCGGCGAGGGCGCGGCTTCTCAGAAGGATCGGCGCGAGCCTCCAGGTCCAGCGCCGTTTCCCGGAATCGCTGGCCGCTTTCCAGGAGGCGCTGGATGCGCTCGAGGGAATCCCGCCGGCCGGCACCGAAGCCACCTGGCGCGCGGAGCGTCTGGATACCGTTCTCGGCAAGCTCATGCTCCATTACTTCATGGCGGCGCAGGCGGAGATCTGGGGCACGATCGACCGGTACCGTGAGGAGTTTCTCGCCCACGGCTCGCCTCTCCAGCGCGGCCGGCTCTACAACGTCATGGCCGTGGCCGGCCTCCAGCGGGAGCGCTACGTCGCATCCTCCGAGACGGTGGAGAACGCCAGGCGGGCATGGGAGACGATCGAGCCGAGCGGCGTCCTCCACGAGGCAGGCCATGCCCGCTTCGTCTACGGGTTTGCGTCCCTGTGGGCCGGACGGCTGGAAGATGCGGACCGCGAACTTTCGGCCACGCTGGCCCTCGCCGAGCGGATCGGCGACCTCACGCTCGAGTCCCGATGCGTCACGTATCTGGCGTTGACCCATCGGAAACGGGGGGACATCACGGCAGCCCGCCGGTACGCGCGGCGCGCGCTGGAAGTCGCGGAGGCCGGCGGGATGACCGAGTATCTGGCCGCCGCTCACGCGCATCTGGCGTGGAGCGCGGGTCGTGAAGGACGATGGGACGAGACCGAGCGCGAAGGCCGGGCCGCCCTCGAGCTGTGGGAGCAGATCGGAGGACCCTATCGGCTCTTCCTATGGATGCCGGTCTGGCCTCTTCTGGAAGCCGCTCTGGCGAGGGGAAGGCTGGAGGAGGCCGAACGCCACGCGCGGGTGCTCCTCGATCCCGAACGCCAGCCGATGCCGGAGAAGCTCCAGCAGGCGCTGGAAGCGGCGACGACCGCCGCCGAGAGCGGGGAGAGCGACGCACGAGACCGTTTCTCCAGGCTGGCCGAGCTGGCACGGGTCACCGGCCACCTCTAGTCAGCCGCCGGCGTGCCGCTCGGGGGCGACGGTCTCCCTGACCAGGTCCCGCATCTCTGCGGGCTCGACGATCTCGGCCTCGGGGCCGTACGAGAGCACGTGTCGCACGATCCAGCGCGGATCGGCAACCCGGTGGCGCACGACGACCGAGCCGTCGGGATTCTCTTCGACCTCTTCGCGCTCTGAGATCCAACGCGCGATCGAACGCGAATAGCGAACCACCGCCTCGACCTCCTCGCCGGCCTGGAACACGGCACCCTCCTCGACGTAATCCGCCGGATCGAAGTCGCTCGGGATCTCGAACGTCTCGGCGGTGGGCTCGGCCTCGAGGACGCGATCGAGCCGGAAGACGCGCACCGCATCCGCCTCCACGGAGTGGCCGATGACGTACCAGTGGCCGCGGGAGAAGACGAGGGCGTAGGGGGCTACGAGCCGCCCCTCGGGCTCCGTCTGGCCGGGCTTGAGATAGGCGAGCCGGCACCGCGAACGCTCGGCCGCACCGTTCCGCACGAGAGCGAGCAGGCCGTTGCCGTGCGGGTCGCCGCCGTCCAGCGCAAAGACCGCCGTCATGGGCTCGGCGGGGACGGACGCAAGCCCATGGTCGAGGCGCCCGGCGAGCGAGAGCAACTCCTCGCGCCGGCGGCCTTCGGACCCATCCGCGAGGAGGCGCAGACCGAGCGCCAGGGCGAGCGCCTCACGGGGGGAGAGCCGGACCGGCCGCCGGAGCTCCCCCGTCGTCCACACCGTCACCGTGTCCTTCTCGACTGAGATCTGGAGATCGGCGACCCAGCCGGCGGGATGGTAGTAGTCGCGCGCAGTCACCTCCTCGATGTCGCGGAGGATCCGCTCCGGGCTGACCTCCATCTCCGCCGCCAGCTCGGCGATCGATGCGCCGTCCGGACCCGATGCCCGGGGGACCAGGTAGAGAACCCGCTCGAGTTGTCGGGACGCGAGCTCGGCGGCCACCTGGTGCTAGCGGTCCCCGGCGTACAGGGCCGCCACCCTCTCGACCAGGTCCAGGTACTCCCGCTGCAGCTCGGGCGGGTCGATGATCTCGGCCTCGCCGCTCAGGGAGAGGATCCAGCGCAGGAACGGGTTGACCTGCTGCACCTGGAAGCTGCGCACGGTGGAGCCGTCCTCGGCCGATTCGGCGAGCTCGCCATAGCGGTTGCGCTCGACCCACAGCGAGGTCGGGAAGTCGAACCGCACGCGGGCCACGAGCCCGGCCTCCTCTCCGTCGCCCAGCTCCCAGGCTTCACGATTCCGATAGTCGTTCAAATCGAAGTCCTCCGGCACCACGTAGTCCGGCGTGTCGGGGGACTTGCGGTTGGGCTCAGGGTCCTCCATCCGATCGACGCGGAAGACCCGCTCGGCATCACGCAGGGCGTCGTGCCCGACGAGGTACCAGTTGGCGCCCAGGAACAGCAGCCCGTACGGGGCGACGTCCCGATCCGTCGGCTTCCCGCGATAGATCCCGTGGTAGCGGAACCGGACCCGTTTGCGGGCCTGGAGGGCGTCGTTCAGGACGCGTAATCGATCGCGGACGAGTCCGGCCTCCGGACGATCGAGCGCGAGCACGGCATCCGGCCGGCCTGGACCTAGGTCGAAGGCCAGCTTGCGGAGGGCCGAGCGCGCCTCCTCCCGGAGCAGGAAGGACGGCATCGCGGCCGCGAAGGAAAGCGCGTCCCGGGCGTCCCGCGCCTCCCCGGGTCGGATGTCGAAGGCGTCGGCCCGCTGCGTCCCGCCCGCTCCGGGCTCGGCCGTCGGAGCATCGGTCCCGCCGCCGATCAGCCTCAGATAGGGCAGGTAGAAGTCGCGACCGGCGAGCCGGTAGCCCGCGGTCTGCTCGGCCCCCCGCACGGTGTAGTCGACCGTCTCGATCGGGATCCCCAGGTCCCTGAGCTCCTTCTTGTCGCGCTCGAACATCCGGCGGACGCTCTCCACTGCGGTCGGATCGTCGCTCCGTCCCTCCGCGTAGGCCGGCACCGCCTCCATGATCTGATCCACCGAGACGGGGTAGCGCCGCCCGATCAGGAAGGCGATGAGGTCCAGCCAGCGCTGGAGTTTCGTGATCTTTTCGGTCACGACCGCAGGATAAGGCTTCCGTCCGACAGCGTCGAGAAGAGGTCTACCATGACTCGGTCCGGTCCCGCGCGGTCAGGTAGAGGACCCGCTCCTTGACGGGCTCGCCGGTCAGCTCCTCCCAGCAGTCGGCATAGAGGTCGACCTGGGCGCGGTAGACGGCGAGGCGGCGATCGAGCTCGGTCGGGTCGGTCACGTCGTCGGTCTTGTAGTCGGCGATCACCCAGCCGCCCGCTTCACGGAAGGCGAGGTCGACGACCCCCTCGACGACGCCGGGGAGTGGACCGTCCGGGCCGTCCATGGGTCGAGGCAGCGCGAACGGCACCTCCGACAGGAGTCGCTCCGCCCGGCGGGCGCGCTCGAGGAGCGGCGACCGGACGACCGATTCCACCAGGGCGACGAGCTCGGCAAGCTCCTCCGGCTCGCCACCCCCGGACGGGCGGCCGTTCTCCAGGAGGGCCGCGCGGCAGACCCGGGCGAGCGTGTCGCCGGCCGCGCCCCGGCCGGCCGCGTCCAGGGCCTGGTGAACTGCGCTGCCCCAGTCCCGACCTCTGCCTCGGCCGCCCAGGCGAACCTCCTCCCCCTTGACGAGATCGGATACCGGCGCCGCTCGATAGGAGGGGTTCCCCAACGAGCTCCGCTTCGACGCGATCTCCTCGATCCGTCTCCTTACCACCGCCGGGTCCACGTCGGAAACGGGACGGGCGGGCGACTCCGCGACCGGAATGTCGAGGGGCGGGCCCCCTTGCTCCAGGGCTTCGAACAGGGGCGCCCACCAGCACTCCTTGTCTTTGGGCCGAAAGCGGCCCACGACGAGCTCCTCCTTGGCGCGAGTGGCGGCGACATAGAGGAGCCGCACGGCCTCCGCCGCCTCGAACTCCTTCTCCTCGGCAACGTGCTCACGCCAGTCGATGGGCTGGGCGAGGACCCGGAACTGCCAGCGATTCAGCGAGCGAACGACCTGCAACCACCCCTCGGCGCGATCGCCGCGACGATCGACCCGCTTGTGCGGCTCCCAATCCGACTTGCCGGTGGGATGCGCCAGCACGACGACCGGCGCTTCCATTCCCTTGGCGCGATGGAGGTTCATGATTCGAACCACATCCCTCCGTCCCGGCTCGAGTGGAGCCTCCGCCTCGCCCATCTCCAGCACGGCGTCCAGCGCGCTCACGGCATCCCGCAGGGAGGTGCGGCCCTCGAGAGCGGCCGCGCGAACGGTGTCGATGACGAACGCCAGCGACCCGGCGCGTGCGCCTCCCAGCTCGCCGGAAGCGGCGTAGGGCATGAGGCCGATCCCGTCGACGATCGTGGATACGGCGATGTCCGCGGGGGTCCGACGCGCGAGGAGCCACCAGTCGCGGAGACGGGCGAGCGCGCGGCCGACTTCGGTGGACTCGTCCGGCGGTTCCCGGTGAAACTGGAATCGACCGCCCGTCAGCCGGTGCTCGACGAGCTGCTCGTAATCCAACCCGAAGAAGAGCCCCGTCAACGCGGCCACGGTGAGGATCGCGTTGTCGGGATCGATCAGCGCATCCAGAAGCAGCCGGAGCTCGTGGATCTCCTCGTCGATCAGGAGGTCGCCACCGGTCACCTGAACCGGGACCCCGCGCGCCTCGAGGGCGCGGGCGTAGACCGTAAGGAACCGTCGGAGGTACGGAAGGATGAGGAAGTCGCCGGCTCGACGCTCTCCTCGGATGATCCGCCCCTGGATCCAGGAAGCCAGGAGCTCCGCGTCCGTCTCCGCCACAAGGAGCTGGTTCGTCTTCTCGCACTCGATCTCATACCACGAAACGCCCCCCCGATCGGGATCGTCGGTGTGGATCCGGAGCGGGGCGAACGCAGCCTGTTTCCGATTCGCACGTTCCGGAAAGAGGGACGAGAAGCGCTCGTTCACGAACTCCTCGATCGGGCGGGTCGAACGGAAGTTGGCGACCAGCGACACGATCTCGGAGAGACCCTCGCGCTCGAGGTCCTCGAAGCGCCGCCGCACCTCTTCATAGACCTCGATGTCGGCACGTCGGAACCGGTAGATGGACTGCTTGGGGTCACCGACCACGAACAGGGCTCCGGTTCGCGGAATCGCGACCCGCCAGTCGCGCTCGTCCGGATCCGTCGCCGCCAGCAGGAACAGCACCTCCGCCTGCACGGGATCGGTGTCCTGAAACTCGTCCACCAGGAGATAGCGGAACCGTCCTCCCAGATCCTCGCGGGCATCAGGGCTGTCGCGGAGGAGGAGGGCCGCCTCCATCAGGAGATCCTGGAAGGTCAACCGTCCGGTCTCGAGGCGTTCCTTGCGATAGGCGGCGGCGACGACCGTCGCGAACCGGATCGCCCGCGCGTACCGCCAGCCCCACCACAGGTCGAGCATCCTCCAGGCGGACCCGCCCTCGGCGCAGAAGGTCTCGAACGCGCGCTGGAACCTGGCGGCCGCCTCCTTCCCCTCCTTCTCACCGCCCCAGCGGTTCGCGTACGCCGCCTTCGAGCCCTCCATCAGAATCCCGAGTGCGTCGAAGAAGTCGGATTCCCGATCCCACCCGATGACGTCGTGGCTGAACCGCACCTGAACGATCCGGTTCTGCAGGGGATCCCAACCCTTCTCGGGCTCCTCGCGCGGCAGATGCGGTCGCACCTCCTCCAGGAGACTCTCGAGGTCCTCCCGGACGGCGCGCACCGGGGCGGCGTCCGGGCGCTCGGCCGAACCGGGTGGGAACTCGACGTCGGGGTTGTCGCTGACGTCCCCGAAGCAGCGATAGAGGCTTTCCGTGCGAAGCCCTGCTTCCTCGATCGCGTCGAGGACGGGATCGTTCCGGCGCCGCATCCGCTCCATCTCCCGGAGCCAGAAATCGCGACGCATCTCGAGCTCGTCGGGGCCCGTCATCTCCCGGAACCCCGGATCGAGTCCGGCCTCGATGGGCCGTTCCCGCAGAAGGCGTGCACAGAAGGCATGAATGGTCCCGATGAACGCGCCGTCGATCCGCTTGAGGGCCTGGTTCAGGCGCTCGCGGATCTCGACCGTGGCCTCCTCGTCCGCGAGCCCGCGCTCGATCCTCTCCTGAAACTTCTCACGAAGCTCGGCGGCCGCCTTGCGGGTGAACGTCACCGCGGCGATCTCGTCGACCCGTGCCGTCCCCGTCGATACGAGCGCGACCGCGCGATCCACCAGCGACGTCGTCTTCCCCGAACCCGCTCCGGCTTCGACCAGCATGCTGCGATCGAGCGCCGTCGCGATCCGGTCACGAACTTCCTGGTCGGGCGCCGCGGTCAGGACCTCACCCTTCGACACGACGCACCTCATCGAGCGGCTTGAATTCCGCGAGCGTCGCCTTGACCCTGGCCGCCCACTCCGCCGGGGGCGAGTGGGTCTCGCCGTGGTCGTCCCGGATCCGGCAGATCGGCCGGTGGTCGCAGTACCAGCAGTCCGAGGCATCGTCGGTGGGGACGAAGTGTCCAGCGGCGACCAGGTCGAGGAGCCGGCCGATCACCCGCCCGCCGTCGGCGAATCGTGCGGCGGGGTAGGCTCGTGGCCGCTCGTCTCCGCGCAACGTCGGGAAGTGGTACTCGACGACGTCCACCGGGTGGCCATGCAGAGCAGCCGCCGCGTTCGCGTAGACGGCGTGCTGCAGCCGGCGACCCTGGTGGAAGACGCCATGCTTCGCGCGGTGGTCCCGTGGCTTTCCGGTCTTGTAATCGACCACCCGCAGGTTCCCGCTCGGCAGGCGGTCGATGCGATCGATGTAGCCCCGGGTGCGGATGACTCCCCCGGCCACGGACATCTCGATCGGCGCCTCGGTCGCGCCGTAGATGCCGAACCCGCGCTCCAGGTCGATCCAGTCCGGCGGATTCTCCCCGACCATGTGGACGAAGACCTGCATGTCCTCCGCCAACGCTTTGGCCTCCCGCTCGTAAACCTCCACGCTGGGGATGGGGACCCGTCCCCGGAAGCGCGAGATCTCCTCGCCCAGAACCTCCCGTGCGAGGATCCCGAACGCCGGTCCATCCAGGGGCACGCCCCGGTCACGCGCGCGGCGAAGCGACTCCTCGTAGACGGCGTGAAGAAGAGTTCCGCGCTCGCGCGGCTCGAGCCAGGCTCCTGGGTCGAGCTTGGGATCGTCCGGATCACGCAACCCGAGCACGCCCTGGTGGAGGTAGGCGAGGGGGCACGATCCGAGGTTTTCGAGCGCCGTCGCGGAAAGCGCGAGATCCGGATTCCGTCTCGGATCGAGACGATCCGGCCGGGCTTCGATCCTTCCGAGGTGAGCCGAGAAGAGGTCGCCTCGTTGGGCGCGGCGCGCCGAGATGCCTCGGTCCAGCCCGGCGAAGGAGGTCCGGATGAGCTCCTCGGCCCGCCGGAAGAGTCCATCCTCCCGCAGGGCGTCGAGCCAGACGTCCCCGTCGTCGAGCGCCCGGCCGTGGCCGGGGACCGGGCTGACGATCGGGCCAAGCGCCTCCCGCAGGTCCGAGTACGACGCCAGGGGGCGGGCGGACGCGAGCCGGTGGGCCTGGAGGACGACTCCCGCGGGGGGCATCTCCCGGCCCGCCGCCGCCTCCCAGGCGCTGAAGCTGAACGAGACCCGGCCCCGCAATCCCGCCAGCATGGTCGCCAGGGCGTAGCGCCGCTCTTCCAGGATCTCCGCGGTCCCGGGAAGGGCGCTCGGCTTGAGGCGACGCCGGTCGTCGTCGAGCAGGATGGGATCCTGGATCCCCGCGCCGGGGAAGCGCTCGGCGTCGAACCCCACGAGGAAGGTCACCGGTCTACCCGTTCGACCTCCGTGGTCGAGATCGCTGAAGTGGAGGTGTCCTCCCGTGGAGCTCCACGGTGGAGGCCCCTCCGCTCCGGGGCTGGGGATACGGATCTCGAGATGCTTGCGGAGGATGGCGAGCGCCGAGGAGAAGCTGGTGCGCCGGACGAGCGTCGCATGGATGCGTCCGAGCCGCTCCAGGAGTCGTTCCCGCGCCTCGTGCTCGACCGCGCTCCGGGCGCGCACGAATCCGAGGAAGGTCATGAGCCCCCGAGCCAGGTCGGCGGGAGAGACGGGGGAGCCGCCGAGGCCGATCCGATCCGGAACGACCGGTGTCGAATCGAGGATCGGGACCAGGATGGCTCGAAGCGCGACGAGCTCCCCGGCCTCCCGCGCCCGGTCGTTTCGGTCGCGGATGCGATCGACGTCTTCCGGGTCGGGCTCGGGATCCTCCTTGCCTTCGGTTTCCAGTCGGTGGAGGCGGAGGTCGATCGCCTCCCGGTAGCGGTCCCGTCCCCA
>DASZOP010000155.1:0-7259 GCA_035550715.1 Gemmatimonadota bacterium
CCGGATCGCGGAGGCGACCCACCGGATGCACAGCTTCGGGGCCGCCATCGACCCGCACGCCGCCTTCCTGATCTAGCGCGGCGTCAAGACGCTCGGCGTCCGGATGGCGCGCCACAACGAGAACGGGCGCCGGGTGGCGGAGTTCCTGGCCGGGCACGAGCGGGTGGCCCGGACGTTCTACCCGTACCATCCCGACCATCCCGACCACGCGGTCGCGGCGCGGATCCTGTCCGGTGCGGGCGGCGTCGTCACGTTCATCCCGGACGCGGGGTACGAGGCGGCGTGCCGGCTGACCGAGCGGTTCCGGTGGATCCGCCTGGCGCCCAGCCTGGGCGGGGTCGAGTCGCTCGTCTCGCTCCCCGCGCAGACGTCCCATCGGGGGCTCTCCCGCGAGGACCGCGAGGCGCTCGGGATCCCGGATGCGACGATCCGGCTCGCGCTCGGCATCGAGTCGGCGGACGACCTGATCGACGATCTCGACCGTGCGCTCGCGTCGCTGTGATGGTGCTTGGGGGCTGCCGGTGTCCCTTCCGGGAGCAAGTCGGGGGGCCACGCGGGACGCTGGCACGAGATGACCCGGGCTCGCCCGCGCGTCGTCCTCGCCCCAGACGCCTTCAAGGGGAACCACGACCCCGTCCAGGTGGCGGCCGCGTGGACGAAGGCCCTGGCGGAGGTCGCCCGGCTGGATCCCCGGCCCATCTCCGACGGCGGGGACGGCTTCCTGGCCGTCCTCCTCCACTACCGCCCCGATCTCCTCGAGGCACGGGCCAGGGTCCCCGACCCTCTCGGCCGTTCGATCGACGCGACCTGGGCGTGGGACCCCGATCGCCGGACGGCCTGGGTCGAGAGCGCGGCGGCGGTCGGGCTTCGACTCGTGGAGCGGGGCGAGCGGCGGCCGCTGGACGCCGATTCGGCCGGCCTCGGACGGCTCCTTCTCACCATCGGCGGTCTGGGCGTCCGACGCCTCACGGTCGGGCTCGGGGGCTCGGCCACCGTGGACGGCGGGCTCGGGCTGGCCCGCGGGCTGGGGTTCCGGTTCGAGGATGCGCGGGGCCGGCCCGTACGCCGGCCGGGCGAGCTCGACCGTCTCTCCCGGATCACGCCCCCGGGCGGGCCGCCCCCCCTACCCAGCGTGGTCACCGCTCTGGCCGACGTCGACCATCCGCTCCTGGGGCCCGGCGGCGCGGCCGCGGCCTTCGGCCCGCAGAAGGGGGCGACGCCGGCCCAGGTCGAGCGCCTGGAAGCGGGTCTCGCCCGGCTGGCCGAGCGGTGGGTGGCGGATCTGGGCGCCCCGGCCGCTCTGGCCGCCGCCCGCGGAACCGGGGCGGCGGGCGGGCTGGGGGGCGCGCTGGTCGCCTTCCTGGGGGCGCGACTGACCCCGGGATCGGCCTGGATGGCCCGTCGGGCGGCCCTCGGCCGGGCGCTCGACCGGGCCGACCTCGTCCTGACCGGGGAGGGGCGGTTCGACGCCGGCAGCCTGGCCGGCAAGGGGACCGGGCGCGTGATACGTGAGGCCCGGCGGCGAGGGCTTCCGGTGGCCGTGGTGTGCGCCCGGGCGGAGGGGCCGGTCCCGGCGGGGGTCGTGATCGTGGATGCCGGCGACGACCCCGGCCGGCTCTCCCCGGAAGACCTGGGGCGTCTCGCCCGCCGCGCCTTCGGACGCCTGGTGAACGGCCTTCCGTGAGCCTTTCTTGGAGGGCCTGGGGGTCCGGGATATATTCGGCCCCTTTCGCGGCGCCTCGACCCGTGCGCCGCCCTCCGGGCCGAAATCAGAAGAAGGAGACAGGATGCGCGGATCGGCAACCACCCTCTGGATCGGGACCGTGGCGATCGCCCTGGCTGCCTGCGGCGGGGGACCGGACCAGGGTGCGCCCGGAGACGATTCGCCCGGCGGGGCCGCCGACACGGCCGCCGTCGCCGGCGAGGCGCCGGAGACCCCGGCCCGGGCGTCCGGGACGGCCAGCGGTGAGGCCGTCTACGCGGCCAACTGCGCCCTCTGCCACGGCGACGACGGTCGCGGGGAAGGCCAGGCCTCGATCGGCCTCGAGCCGCCTCCGGCCGATTTCACCGACCGTGAGTGGAAGACCGGCGACGGATCGCTCGCGGCCATCCGGAACACGATCGAGAACGGTAGCCCGGGGACGGCGATGATCGGCTGGAAGGGAACCTTGACCGATGCCGAGATCGACGCCGTGGCCCGTCACGTCCTGTCCTTCGGCGGGGGAACGGCTGGAGGTCCCTGACGCCCCGGAGGCTCTCTCTCCACGTCCCCCGACCCCCGTGACCGCACGCTGTCCCCGAGACCCCGCCGTACCCTGCGACGGGGTCACCCCTCGCAGGATCGTCGATGGAGATCGCCTGTAACGACCTCGTCAAGCGTTTCGTCCTGGACGGCCGGACGGTGTCGGCCCTGGACGGGATCTCGTGCGGGTTCACGAGCGGCGAGCTCACCGTCGTCATCGGCCGCTCGGGCTCGGGCAAGACGACGCTGCTGAACCTCCTGGGCGGCCTCGACCGGCCCACTTCGGGAAGGGTGGAGGTCGACGGCGAGGACCTCTACGCCCGCTCAGACCGGGCCCTCTCGCGCTACCGGAACGAGCGGATCGGTTTCGTGTTCCAGTCGTTCCATCTGAACGGCCGCGAGACGGCGCTCGAGAACGTGCTGGTGCCGTTCCTGTTCGCGCGCCACCCGCCGGGAGACAGGAAGGACCGCGGCCGGGCCGCGCTCGCGGGGGTCGAGCTGGCCGATCAGGTGGACCAGCCGGCGGGCACGCTATCGGCCGGGCAGCGACAGCGGGTCGCGATCGCCCGCGCGCTCGTGAACGAGCCCGACTTCGTGCTTGCCGACGAGCCGACCGGGAACCTGGATCAGGAGACGGGCGCGGGGATCATCGGCCATCTGGAGTCACTCGCCCACGAGCGCGGGCTCGGGGTCGTCATCGTGACCCACGACCCCGGGATCACCGGGGTCGCCGATCGGATCCTCCGGCTCGAGAACGGGAGGCTCCTCTGATGGGTCCCCTGCGCGCCGTGCGCCGGGCGGCGCACGAGGTCCGCCGGCACGGCGTCCGCGCCTTCCTGCTGGCCGGGGGGGTGGCGATCGGGGTCGCGCTGATCGTCTTCCTGCTCGCGTTCGTGGCCGGGACACGGAAGGCGATCATGGATCGCGTCGTCTCGTCGCTCCCCATCACCCATCTCACCGTCGTGCCGCGGGCGTTCTCGCTGTCGGTCCTCAGGTTCGAGAGCCCGTTCTCGTCGCTCGACGAGCGGGCGGTCGAGAGGATCTCGGCGATCGAGGGGGTCGAACGGGTCCTCAGGATGGCGGGCCTCCGGGTGCCGGCCCAGCTCCGGGCCGACTTCTACGGGCAGGGGTTCGTGACCGACACGGGCGTGTTCGGGATCGAGCGCGCCCTGGTCGACGACCAGCTGCCGCCCGGCACGCCGTTCGAGCCGGATGCGCCCGGCCCCGTGCCGGCGGTCATCTCGGGGGACCTGATCGACATGTACAACACCGGGTTCGCGAAGGCGAACGACCTGCCCCAGCTCACGCCCGAGATCCTGCGGGACCGGAGCGCGACGCTGGTCCTGGGGTCGTCCTCGTTCAACCCCCGGGCAGGGGGCAGCGCCCGCCCGCTCGCCGTCCGGCTGATCGGCGTCAGCGACCGGGTCCCGCTGGTCGGGATCAGCGTCCCGCTCGAGGTCGTGAACCGCTGGAACGTCGAGCTGGCGGGCGAACGGTCGCCGGAGTACGTGCAGCTCACCGTCGTCGCCGGCAGGGCCGAGGAGGTGGACGGGATCGCGGGCCGGATCGAGGCCATGGGGTACACGGTGACGACGGGCCGCGAGATCGCCGAGCGGGTCCGGACCCTGACCGACGTCCTCAGGGCCGCCTTCGGCACGATCGGCCTGGTGGTCCTGGTCGTGGCCGGCATCGGGATCGGCAACGCGCTGCTCCTCTCGGTCATGGAGCGGCGGCACGAGATCGGGATCTTCCGCTCGGTCGGAGCGAGCCGCGGAGACATCCGGCTCCTGTTCCTGGTCGAGGCCGGGCTGATCGGCCTGCTTGGCGCAGTGACCGGCGTGCTCCTTTCCTTCCTGGCCGCCCGCATCGCCGACCTGCTCCTGGACAGGGTGCTGCCCGACCTGCCGCTCCTGCCCCAGAGCTTCTTCGCGCTTTCGTGGCCGATCCTGTTGGCCGGTCTTACCTTGGGCGTCCTCGTGAGCGTCCTGGCCGCGGTACCTCCCGCCCATCGGGCGGCACGACTCGACCCCGCCCGCACCCTCGAGACGGGCTGACCGATGCCCGACGCCAGGTCCCGCAGCTCCAAGCTGATCAAGTCGATCGCGCGGCGGTACGAGAAGCCGGCCCTGCGCGTGGACCCGCTCCAGCACCTGGTCGACATCGTGCCGGGGGTCGGCGATCCGCTCGACAACTCGGGCCTCGACGTCCTCATCGGCCGTGGGGAATGGGAGTCGCACGACACCCGCCGGCGGAACCGCGCCGTCGGCTTCCTGCCCCGGGACTACCTGGTGGGACGCCACATGTTGAGGCCGCCGATCGTCTTCGCGCCGTCGCCCCGGACCGCGTTCGTCGAGGACGAGCAGGCGGACATGATCGGGACGCCCAAGGTCGTGTTCCGCTACCGCGACGTGCCGATGGCCGCGCTGGCGGCGAAGAACGAGGTCCCGATCAAGCCGCTCCTGGGTCTCGTGCCACGCCTCAAGGCGACGCCGACCCAGGATCTGGCGATCATCCTGAACTCGCGCCTCTTCCACTTCTACTGGCAGCGCTACTTCCCGCGCCGTGCGGGCCAGCCGGCGACCCCGGCCGCCGACCGCCTGGCCGGATTCCGCGTCCCGCTCCTCGGCCAGAAGGCGGGGGCGGAGTTCCGCAAGGCGCGCGACCAGATCCTCACCCTGGCGCGCGGCAACTCCGACCGGCTGAACGCCATGGACCAGGTCGACCGGATCGCGGACGAGGCGGGGGTGGAGCTCGTGCCGCTCGCGCAGACCGAGGGGATCATCCGCGAGATCAACGTGCCGCGGCCGCTCGGCGACGTCGCGGACGTCCGCCGCCGGGGCCCGGTGGTCATCTTCCGGCGTGGATCGACGATCGTGACCACTACCGAGGAGGCCGCGACCTATCTGGAGTTCTGGCTCCAGCAACGGTTCGACCAGCTCAAGGGGATGGGTCGCGAGGACCTCGAGAACTACATCCGGATGCCCGTGTCGACGGCCCACGTCGTCGTGATCCTCCAGCGACGGGCCCGCCTGGAGAGCGAGATCGCCGAGGTCCAGACCCGGATCGACGCCCTGCAGCGGGAGGCCGAGGATCATCTCTACGCGGCGTACGCCTTCGAGGAGGCGGAGCGAGACCTTCTTCGCGCCGCGGTTCCGTGAGCCCGTCCGTGGCCGTCCCGACCCTCGGCGTGGAGGAGGAGTACCAGCTCTGCGACCCGGCGACCGGTGATCTCGCTCCCGCCGTGGACACCCTGCTGGCGGCCGCGCCGGAGGAGCTCCGCGCGCAGCTCGGCTACGAGCTCCTCCACACCGTTCTCGAGGCCGACACGCCGATCGCGGTCGACGTAGACGAGGCGCTGGCCCAGGTGCGGAGGCTCCGCTGCGCGATCATGGACCTGGCCGAGCGGCACGGCGTGGCGATCGGGGTCGGGGGCGTCCACCCGTTCGCCGACTGGCGCGCGCAGGACTTCGTGGACACGCCCGGCTACCAATGGGTGGGCGACCAGCTCAAATATCTGGCGCGGCGGAACCTCTCGTTCGGTCTCCACGTGCACGTCGGCGTGGAGGACGAGGATGCCCGGATCTACGTCGCCAACCAGCTCCGCCGCTGGTGCGCGCCGCTCCTCGCGCTGTCCGCCAACTCCCCCTTCTTCGAGGGTGCCGACACCGGCTTCCGGACGATCCGGATGCACGTCTTCGGCTCCTTCCCGCGGACCGGGTTCGCGCCCCGATTCCGTGACTGGCGCCACTACCTCCGCGTGCTGGAGGGTCTGACCCGTTCGGGTGGGATCCAGGCCCCGCGGCAGGTGTGGTGGAACGTGCGCGCGCACGTCACCTACCCGACCGTCGAGCTCAGGATGCTCGACATGCAGATCGGGCTCGACCGGACGCGCACGTTCGTCGCCCTCTCGCAGGCGCTGGTCGCCGGCCTCGTCGCGGCGTGGGAGGCGGGCGAGCCGGAGTGGGAGCTCGAGCCGGCGTTTCTGGCGGACGGCTGGTTCAAGGCGCAGCGGTTCGACTGGGACGCGACGGTCGCCCATCCGACGACCGGCGAGACCGTGACGATGCGGGACGAGATCCATGCCCTCGCGGACGCCGTCCGCCCGTGGGCCGCCCGGCTCGGCACCGAGGAGGCGGCGATCGGCGGGCTGGAGCGGATCCTGGAAGAGGGCCCCGAGTGTGAGTGGCAGCGCGTGGAGCTGGCGCGAGCGGGCGACCTGAACGAGCTCCAGAGACGGATCATGGCCCGGGTCCGGCGGGAGGCCCGCTGCCACGACCTGGCCCGCCGTAACCGCCGGGTCGAGCGGGACGCCGTGAGCGCGAGTTGAGGCCGCGGATGACCCGATCGGGCGGAATATTCCACGCTTCGGGGGAGTTATACCGGACATGACCCGCTGCGAGGAGATCCATCCGCTTCTCTACCCCTGGCTCGACGAGGAACTGGGCGACGAGCGGGCGGCCCTGGTCGCCGCGCACCTCGAGGCCTGCCCCGAATGCGGGCGCCGGGCGGCGGCGGAGCGCCGCTTTCTGGAGCGGGTCCGCGAAGCCGGCCGGGAAACCGCGCCGGCCGGGCTCCGGGCCCGGGTCGAGAGGATTCTGACCGGCCCAGAGGCACCGGGGGACGGCGACCCGGCCGTCGTGCCGATCCGGCCCCCGTGGCGGCGCTGGCTGGTCCCGGCGATCGCCGCCGCGGCCGTCCTCCTCCTCGTCGTCCTGCGGCCCTGGGGTGCTTCGCCCCCCGCCGCCCATGCGGCTGCGTTCGCGGCCGACTTCGATGCTCACGCCGCCACCGCCCCGAGCGGAAACCCGTTTCCCGAGGGCGCCCGCGTTCCGGCCCCGCCCGAGCTTCCAGGCGCCCGGCTCACCGGTCTCAGCGAGTGCGTCGTCGACGGCACCTCGTACGCCCACTACACCTTCCGGATCGGCGACCGCCTCGTCTCGATCTTCCTGCCGGTAGCGGAGGGCGTCCTCCCCGAGCCCGGCGCCGTGCGGGAGGGCGGGACCTCGGTCATCACCGT
>DASZOP010000156.1:0-28478 GCA_035550715.1 Gemmatimonadota bacterium
GGCCACCGTCGACCGGGTCTCGATGATGTTGCCGCACGCGCATACGATCCGCGCGTCGACGTACCCGGGATGGATGTCCTTCTTCATGCGCCTCTCCAGACATGGGTTGAACGATTCAATCCATGAATGTATCGCGCCGGCCCGCCGGCGGACAACCAGGGCCGGTCCCGGGTAGTGGGTCAGTTTTGACCCACTACCCGGTCCCGCGCCGCGGCGGTACGCGATCGCGGCCTGCGCAAGGGCGAAGCCCCCAGATCGGGCTCGCCGGCCGCCCCGAACGACTTACGCCCGAAGAGCAGCAGGCCGGCCCATGCGGCGAGCGCGACGAGAGGCACCCAGTCCCCCCACCGGGTGTAGGGCGTCGTGATCCCGGGCATCGGCAGGTCCGCCACGACGATCGCCTCGTCGTAGAGCGGTGTCCGGTCGTGATAGCGCCCCAGCGGGTCGACCCAGCCGGAGATCCCCGTGTTCGCCGAGCGCAGGTAGGAGACCCGATGCTCCACCGAGCGCAGGGTCAGGTGGCTGGCGTGCTGATAGGGTGCAGCTGTCGGACCGAACCAGGCATCGTTGGTGATGTTGACGAGGAAATCGGCGCCGCTCCGGACCAGCGCCCGGCTCACGTCGGGAAAGACCGACTCGTAGCAGATCGTAGCCCCGAACGCGTACCCGCCGATCGTCCAGACGGGCCACCCCTGCCCGGGGGCGAACTGGCCGGTCCACGACGAGAGCCGCTCGAAGAAGCCGGTCGCCACGTCCGGCACGAACGGCACCCGCTCGGCGACCGGGACGAGCCGCCGCTTGGCGTAGCGGCCCTCGGCCAGGCCGCCCCCCCGGACGAGGTAGGCGGCGTTGTACACCCGGTAGTCCCCGGGGAGGCTTCCGTCCCGGCCGTCCAGCGTGTCGGCGTCGTTGGTGCCGGTGAAGATCGGCTCCCCGATCTCGCTGGCGAGACGGGGGACGAGCTCGGCGGCGCGCGCGTCGTACCGCAGGTAGACGGGGACAGCGCTCTCGGGCCACACGACGAGCGCGGGATCGTGGCGTTCGGCCAGCCGGGTCAGCCGGATCAGGCGGGCGAACGTCTCGTCGACGAAAGCCAGGTCCCACTTGACGTCCTGCGGGACGTTCGGCTGGACGGCCGCGACCCGCAGCCGCGGCCATCCGACGAGGGACCGCTCGAGGTCGGCCAGCCGGACCCATCCGTAGAGGGGGACCATCGCGGCCAGCACGAGCGTCGCCACGGCCACCCGGCCGGGGCGGGTCCGCCGTCGAGGGCGGAGGAGGCGGTACATCGCCGACGAGAGACCCATGACCCAGAGGGACAGGAGGTAGGCCCCGCCGAGCTCGGCGGGCTGGATCAGGAGGGGGTACGAGGCCAGCACGTCGCCGACCACCCCCCACGTGAACCCCAGGTCGCCGAAGCCGCGCAGCCACTCGATGGCCGTCCAGGCCAGCGGAAAGGCGATCACCACGGGGACGCCGCGCATCCGACCGGCGGCCACCAGGAGAGCGGTCAGCCCGCCGTTGGCCGCAAGGACCAGCACCGACGCGAGGTAGGCCGGCACCGCCATCGCGCTGAAGCCGCTCAGGCCGGCGATCCAGTAGAGGAGGAGCCCGAAATGGCCGAGCCCGAACAGGTACCCTCCGAGAAAGGCGCGGCCCGGACGGATGCCGTCGGGGGTTTCGAGGAACGCCAGCAGAGGCCACGGAGCCAGCAGGGCGAGGGGCAGGAGGTTCAGCGGCGGGTAGGCAAGCGCCAGCAGCAAGCCGCCTGCCGGCGGCCCCCACCAGTGGGAGGCGACCGGCGGGCGGCGTTGAAGGCTCACGCGGCCGACGCGCCGTCGGCGGCGATCTCGACCTCGCGACCTTCACGGGCCGAGCGCCGGACCGCATCCAGCACGCGCGCCAGGGAGAGCTGCTCGGAGAGCGGCGGAGCCTCCTCCCTCCCCGCGACCAGCTCGGCGAAGAACGCGATCTCCCTCTCGTACGACTCCATGTAAAGGTTCCGTCCCCGGCGCGGCGAGTCGGGCGTCACGTTCACCAGGTTGCCGTGCATGCGCTGGTACACGCGGAGCGGATCCAGGAGCCCCGACCCTTCGGTGCCGATCAAGGCGAAGAAGTGGTCGCGCTCGCCGAGGGCCGCCTGCTTCCGGTCCCAGAGCTGGTTCCAGGACGTCTCGACCGAGATCGCCAGCCCGCCCGCGCACGCCAGCGTGACGATGGCGGTGTCCTCCACGTCCACCCCCAGGTGATGGAAGAAGGAGGCGGTCACCCGTTGCGGCGTCGGGTAGTCGCACAGCCACAGCGCCAGGTCCAGCATCGGCAGGCCGAGGTCCATCACCACGCCGCCGCCGGAGCGCCGGCTCTGGTAATACCAGGCTTCCTGACGGACGGCCTCGCGGCGCTTGTGCCAGCGGGCACGGGCATAGTACACCTCGCCCAGCGTCCCGTCCTCGATGCTCTCCTTGAGCAGGATCGAGTCGTCGCGGAAGCGGTTGTTCATCCCGACCAGGACCACCTTACCGCTCCGCTCCCGGGCTGCGATCACGTCGGAGACTTCGTCGGCGCTGAGCCCGAGCGGCTTCTCGCACAGAACGTGCTTCCCCGCTTCGAGGCAACGGATGACCGCGTCCCGGTGGAGGTCGCTGGGCAGGCAGATGTCGACGGCGTCGACCTCGTCGATGGCCAGGAGCTGGTCGATCTCGGCAACGGCGTGCTCCACCCCCGCCCGCTCGCGGAGGGCGCGGCGCTTCGGGGCTTCCCGCTCGCAGATGGCGACCAGCCGCGCCGTCCGCAATCGGCGATACGCGGGGAGGTGGGCAACCTGGGCCACGGCCCCGCCACCGAGCAGACCGATCCGGACCGGTTCGCGCCCGTCGGCGGTCACGAGGCCGGTCGTCCTGGAAGAGACCGGGACATCAGGAAAGGAGAGACAGGCTCGCCACGGCCGCGAGAACGGCCATCCTCAGCCAACGGCTCACAGCTCCGACTCGATCTTGGCGATGAGCGCGTCCACCAGCTCCTCCTCCGGGATCGTATGCTCCTTCTGTCCCTTGAGGTAGAGGAGCCCTTTCTTCACGCCACCCGCGATGCCGATGTCGGCTTCGCGGCTCTCGCCGGGACCGTTCACCGCGCACCCCATGACGGCGATCGTGATGTTCTTGTCGAGGTGGGCGGTTCGGCGCTCGACCTCGGCGGCCAGCTTGTGGACGTCGACGTCGGCCCGGCCGCAGGATGGACAGGCGATCACGTTGATCCCGCTCGGCCGTAGCTCGAGGACCTGGAGCAGCTTCCTGGCGACACGGGCCTCGATCAGCGGGTCGTCGGCGAGGGAGATCCGGATCGTGTCCCCGATGCCTTCCATGAGGAGCGCCCCGATCCCCGCGCACGACTTGATCGTGCCCGCCTCGACAGGCCCTGCCTCCGTGACCCCGAGATGGAGCGGATAGTCGCGCTCGTCGGAGAACCTGCGATACGCCTCGATCATGCGCGGGACGTGCGACGACTTGAGCGAGACGATGATGTCCTGGAAGTCCATCCGCTCGAGGATCTCGCAGTGCCGGAGCGCCGATTCGACCATCCCCTTCGCGGTCGGACCGTCGTCGCGCTCCAGGATGTCCTGCTCCAGCGATCCCGAGTTCACCCCGATCCGGATCGGGGTGCCCTTCTCCTTCGCCTTCTCGACCACGGCCTGGACGCGCTTCTCGCCGCCGATGTTCCCGGGGTTGATGCGGAGCTTGTCGACGCCGGCCTCGAGGGCCAGGAGCGCGACCCGGTAGTTGAAGTGAATGTCGGCGACCAGCGGGATCGAGATCCCGGCCTTGATCTCGGGAAGCGCCTCGGCGCTGGCCTCGTCGGGTACGGTCACGCGCACGATGTCGCAGCCCGCCACTTCGAGGTTCCGGATCTGGTTGAGGGTGCCCCAGACGTCGTTCGTCTTGGTCGTGGTCATGGACTGCACCGTCACCGGGGCGCCGCCCCCCACAGGCACGTTGCCGACCATCACCCGGCGTGTCCGCCGTCGTTCGATCATGGGCCCGCCCAACTGCCTCCCGCTCCTGTCCGATCCATGAGAGTCGCTGTACCCCTTGAAGTTACGCCACTCCGGCCGGTCATCAAGCCGATCGAGGCACGATACGGGCCGATGGAAACCCGAGGGCGCTCAAAACGGGTCGATCCCGAGGCGCGCGACGAGGACGATCGAGGCGTACTCTGTTTGTACGCCGCAGATGGTCCGAGGAGCGCGACGAAGGGAGCGACCCGCTTTCAGCTCCCTAGTACACGTCCACGAGGAACGCGGCCCCTGGCCACCCTTGTTCCGTGTTGGCCGCTCCGGCCGCAAGCGCGCCCTCGACCACGCGCCGGGGGGCGACGTAGACGACCCCGTACCAGCGCCCGGGCTCGCGAAGGGTGGGACCCAGGTCGACCTCGAACACCAGCGGGGCCGCGCGCCAGCCGATCACCCATGGTGGAACGATCCGGCCTTCCCCGCGACCGTCGGCGTAGGGGCCGGGCCGGGGTCCGCCTCCCGACGCCGCGCCCCCCGGGTCCCGCCTCAGGAGGACGAGGAGGGGCCGGAGGGCGGGGTCGAGCATGCGCCCGGTGAGCGGGGTCACCGATCGTTGCCGGGTCAGCCGCGGCGGCTCGATCTCGGCGTGCCGGGCGACGAACTCCTCGACCACGTACACCGCTCCCCCGGCCGAGTCGGCGGCGATCCCCAGACCGACATGCGTCCGGTGCGGGTCCACGATCGTCTCCCGATGGCCGGGCGAGCCCATCAGGCTCCGGTGGGCCTGCCGCGGGTCGAAGGCCGGCCAGGGGTCGACGCTCCCGACCGCAGTGATGGAGCGGACCTGCCAGCGGTAGACGTTCTCCTGGACGTGGCCGGTCTCGCCGGCCGCGGCCAGCCGCTCGTAGGGAGCCTCCCCGAAGACCCCGTAGTGACCGAAGAACCGCCCGGCCGCCATGGCGGCGGCATGGTCCTGCGCCGCCACGGTCGCCAGCGAGTCGAAATCGACCGGCCCGACGCCCGCCGCGACCCGGTCCCGGTTGATCTCCGCCAAGAGCTCCAGGCGCGCCGCCGCGTAACGGTCCGGGATCGGGATCCGGATCGGATCCCCCGGCCGGGACGGATCGCTCCCGGAGGTCGCGCAGGCCAGGGTCGCCGCGACGAAGGCCGCGGCGAGAGCCCTGAGAGCACGGTCCGCGCGGCTTCGCCTCACGGATAGAGCGCCACGACCTCGGTGCCGGGGTAGTAGGTGGATAGAATGCGTCGGTGATCCTGTCCCTGGCGGGCCCGTTCCAATGCGCCCACCTGGCACATCCCGACCCCGTGCCCCCAACCACCTCCGAGCAGGGTCACCTGCTCGAGGACGCCGCTCCGATGGACCGGCCGGAACAGGAACTGGGTGCTGCGGAGGAGCCGGCCCTCGGTGTCGGCAAACAGGCTCCGGATCGCGTTCTCGCTGACCAGGTACCGCCCGGAGGAGGTGATCACCCGGACCGAGAGCGCCCGTCCCTCCGGGGTCGACCGCTCGAGCCGCACGTCTTCGACCCTTCCCACGCCTTCCGGCGGCAGCGGCACCAGGGCCGGCAGGTTCCGGTCCATCGTCGCCTGGAGCTCCGCTCCGTCCAGCGTGGTCGTCCAGCGGAAGTAGCGCGAGCCCTGGCACCAGTACGAGCCGTCCGGCCGGCGATCGCTGACGGGAACCAGGTACGGGGCGGGGGGGTCGTCGAACACCAGCTCGACGCGGGCCGTGCTCCCCCCGCATGTCGAGTGGTAGTAGGCGTCGATCAGATGCCCCGCGTACAGCAGGGCCTGGCCGCGGGTCGACCGGACCGCCTCGACCGCCAGGGAGTCCGCGGGGTCGGGGATGCCGCCGTACGCCTGGTCCAGGACCGAGCCGTAGACGTCGAAGCCGAGGTCGGCCCGGCTCCCCAGCCGCTTGAGGGCGTAGGTCCGTGCGGCGACCGCCTGCGCCCGCTGGGCCTCGAAGGCCGCCCGGTCCGGATGACCGAGCTCCCGGGACACGACACCCTCCAGATAGGCCTCGAGCGGGACCAGGTTGACGGCCGTCAAGGTTCCGTCGGGACGGAGCTGGAACTCGATGGAGCCGGCGTACGGGGCGCCGCCCACCCGCAGGGTCCCCGGGCCGATCGGTTCGACCTTGAGCGGTCCGGCGTGGGGCTGAGAGACATAGCCATCGGGCCGACGGACCCGAAGGAGATTTTCGAACGGCAGCTTGACGATCGTCCAGGGGGGGCCGCCGTCGACCACGGCGACCGGTCGTGCCGGGTCGGCCTCGCCGATCCGCCAGCGGCCCGGGCCGGAGACCGGCAGCGCCGAGTCGCCGAGCGCGATCCCGACCCGGATGAGGGGCTCGCGGGCGGGAAGGACCGGGCCCGAAAGGGCCGCCGTCTCCTCGCCCCCAGCCGGGAGACGCCCGGGCGGGCTCCCCCCGCCGCCGCAGGCGAAGGCCACGACGGACGCGAAGCTGGACAAAAAAAATCGCCCCGGCCGGGCGATCGGAACGCGGCCGCCGGTCACTGCCGATCGAGGGACCGGCTCACCCGCACACCGAACTTGCCCTCCGCGACGTCGTCCACGTCCATCTCCATGTTGAAGCCGCGTCTTTCGAACTGGGTCGACGCCTGGACGCGAGCGTAGAGGAGCAGACCCCGCTCCACCCAATCGGTGACCGAGCTGTCCCCCCAGCGCGTGTCGAGCCACCGCTCGAGATCCCTCCAGAAGTTCTCGCCGTCGGTGACGGCCAGTCCCAGTACGGGATAGCCGAAGGACTTGGCGAAGTCGCGCTGGTACGCAGCGTAGCGCAGGAATACCGAGGGGGGAGCGGAAGCCGGATCGCGCAGCATGGAACGCGCCGTGACCGCCCGCGCTTCCAGGGTAGGGCCGGCGCGCAGCGAAGGCATGCGCGCTTCCGGAGCGACCTGCTGGGCCCGCCCGGCGGTCCAGGTGCTGCCGACGAAGAGGGCCGCGACCGCGAGGGCGCGCAGGCTGGCCGAGGAATGCAGGGGCATGATCATGGTATCCCACCCAACCCCACAAGTTCCATGCCGCCCCGGGCGCTGAAGACGGCCAGGATCGGCGTTGCGCTCCTCGTCGGGCCTGCGGGGTACGTTTCGTACGCCTCGGCCCTCCTCGTCGCGCGCCTTGATCCTGCCCGTCTTGCGCGCCCGCCCCGCCCGACCCCAGGAGGGGGGTCCTTACGCGATCGCGAACCTAGAACGGCAGGTCGTCGTCGAAGTCGTCGGACTCGGGCCACTCGACGTCGCGGTCGCCGTCACCCCCCTGTCGGTCGTTCGACGGCACGCGTGCGCCGGCCTCGCCCCGTCCCGCGCCCGAACCGGCGGGGTCGAGCATGATCATCTGGTTGGCCACGACCTCGGTCATGTACCGCTTCTGTCCCGATTTCTGGTCATCCCAGGACCGAGTTTGGATGCGACCCTCGATGTAGACCTTGCTGCCCTTATGCAGGTACTGCTGACAGATCTCCGCCAGGGGGTACCGGCCGGAATTCCAAGCTACGATCTTGTGCCACTCGGTCTCCTCTCTTTGAGTACCGTCCTGACCGGTCCAAGCGCGATTTGTGGCCACCGAAAAAGTCGCTACTGCCTGCCCGCTGGCCGTTCGCCGCAGCTCGGGGTCGGCCCCCAGGTTCCCGATCAGCATCACCTTGTTCAAGCTCCGAGCCAACTGCTCCTCCTCGTGTCGGATTGCCGTGTCCGAAATGCCGGTCCTTCGACGTTCCGCCGCCTCAGAACCTCTGCATGATGAATCTCTCGTGCCACGCCTTCCGCCACAGCCCGACGGCGGCGAAGCAGACCAGCAGGAACGACCCCCCCTTCGACAGGAACGGGAGGGGGAGCCCGGTGATCGGCAGCAGCCCCGCGGTCATGGCGGTGTTCACGATCAAGTGTCCGGCGAGCAGGATCACGAGCCCGAACGCCACCGTGCTGGCGAACGGATCGGGGTTCCGCTCGGCGATCCGGACGCCCTCGGCCAGCAGCAGGCCGAACAGGACGAACGCCGCCAGCACCCCCAGGAACCCGAGTTCCTCGCCGAGGACGGAGAACACGAAGTCCGTGTGCCGTTCGGGCAGGAACGCCAGCCGCTTCTGGGTACCCTCGAGGAACCCCTTGCCGAACCACCCGCCCGATCCGATGGCGACCTTCGACTGGATGAGGTTCCATCCGGCGCCGCGCGGGTCGCTCTCCGGCTGGAGGAAGACCAGCAGGCGCTGCTTCTGGTACCCGGCGAGCGAGTTCCAGAGCGGCAGGGCGACGATCCCCATGAACAGGTTGCTCGCTCCCACGTAGAGCCATGTGCCGCGGGAGGCGCCGAGGACGAACAGCAGGACGCCGACCCCCAGGATGTAGGTCGACCAGAGGGGCAGGGAGAAGGTGAGGAGGATGCTCACCATGGGGGATAGGAGCAGGAACACCGTGGCGCCCGGAGCTCCGGACCAGAAGCAGAGGCCCGCCAGGAGCATCACGAAGATCGTCGTCGTCCCGAGGTCCGGCTGGAGGAGGGTCAGGCAGGCGGGGAGCCCCACCAGCAGGGTGGGGACCGTGAGCTGGGAGAGCTGGGTCGGGGGCTCCTCCAGCGAGGCGACCCAGCGCGCCACCATCAGGATCACGCCGATCTTGGCGAACTCGGAGGGCTGGAAGCCGAGCGGGCCCATGCGGATCCAGGAGTGGGCACCGGAGATGGGCGGGAAGGCCAGGACGACCACCAGCAGGAGCAGGCACGCGGCGTAGATCACCCACGCCGACTTCTCGATCAGGCGCAGCGTCACGAAGCCGAGCGTCGCGTACACGACCACGGCCAGGAACAGCCACACCAGCTGAAACTGCCAGTACCCCGAGTTCTCGCCGGTCGCCGTCTGCCCGGCCGAGTACAGAAGGGCGAGCCCGCCCACCGAGAGCGCCAGCGCCAGGATCAGCAGATACCAGTTGTGGGGCGACGAGATCCGGGAGCGTTCCAACGGGCTAGGGGGCGCTCAGCGCCCCCTCCCCCAGCGCGATGGGAAGCGGCTCGGGCTCGGTGGGAACGATCCCGTGCCGTCCGTCGAGATAGGTCTGGACGAGCTGGATGGCCAGCGGGCTCTGCGCCGAGCCGCTGCGGCCCTCCTCCACGAGGACCGCGACCACGATCTCGGGGTGATACATCGGCCCGACGGCCACGAACCAGCCGTGCGGCACGCCGCCGTTGTGCTCGACCGTGCCCGACTTCCCGCCGATCGTGTAGCGGAGACCCACCGAGTGAGCCCGGCGAAAGGCCGTCCCCCGCCAGTCGTTGACCACGCCCGACAGCGACGAGCGCAGGATCTCGAACTGGTCGTGCGACAGAGGCAGCTCGGCCTTGACGATCGCGGGCTCGTCCGTCCGGCGGAGCCGGGGCTGGTAGACCCGGCCGCCGTTCACGATCGCCGAGACCACCTGAGCCTGCTTCAGCGGCGTGAAGCCGATCTCGCCCTGGCCGATCGCCAGGTTCAGGACGACGCCCGACCCCCAGCCTCCCTCGCCGTACCGCTCGTCGTACCAGGCGGAGGATTCCGGGAACAGGTTGTCGACCTCGTTGGGGAGATCGATTCCGGTCTTCTCCTGGAGACCCCAGGCCATCCCGAGCCGGGTGAGCTCCTCGAGCCCGAGGTCCAGCCCGAGCTGGTAGAAGTAGCTGTCGCACGAGGTGACGATCGCATCGTGGAGGTCGGCCCAGCCGTGGACCGCGTGACAGCCGAACCAGCGGCGCCCGAACTGGTACCCGCCGCGGCACGGCACCTCCTCGAACTCGTCCGGATCGACGACGCCGAGGGTCATCGCCATCGCGGCGGTGGCCAGCTTGAACACGGACCCCGGGCTGTAGCGGGCCTGGGAGGCCCGATTCAGGAGCGGGCGCGCCGGGTCGTGGATCAGCCCGTTCCAGATCCTCCCCGTCATCCGCCCGCTGAACACGTTCGGGTCGTAGGTCGGGCTGGAGTACAGGAGGAGGACATCGCCGTTGTTCGGGTCGAGGGCGACGACGGCTCCGCGCTTCCCCTCCGGGAAGAGGAGGGCCGCCTGGCGCTGGAGCTCGAGGTCCACGGTGAGGTGAAGGTCGGCGCCCCGCCGCGGCGGCTCGAACGGTCGGACCGACCACGGACCGATCCGCCGGCCGGCCACGTCGACCTCGAGGTGCTCGGCCCCCTTGTCTCCCTGGAGGTCGGTCTCGTACATCCTCTCGAGCCCGGTCTTGCCCACGATGTCGCCGGGCGCGTACCCCTGGTCGCGGCGCTCGGCCAGCTCGCGCTCACCGATCTGCGCGACATAGCCGGTCAGGTGGGCGGTGGCGCGTCCGTACGGATAGGCGCGGCGTGGCTTGGGCTGGAGGAGCAGGCCGGGGACGGCCTCGCTCTGCTCCTCGAGAAGGGACAGCGTGCGGAAATCGATGTCGTCGTCGACCAGGATCGGCCGGCCGGGGGCCAGGGCGTACTGCCGCCTGAGCTCGTCGACCGTCCCCGGATCGAGATCCAGGATCGGGGCGATTCGCGCCATCCCCCGATCCAGCTCCTCCAGCGAGGAGGGGAGCAGGGAGACCGAGTACGCGGGGACGTTCTCGGCGACGACCCGTCCGTAACGATCGTAGATGAAGCCGCGCGGGGCGGGAAGGGGGACCGTGCGTACCTGGTTGCGCGTCGCCTGGCGCTGATGCTCGGTGTGCTCGACGACCTGAAGCCGAAAGAAGTTCGCGACCAGGATGCCGAGCAGACCGAACAGGACGAGGCGAGTCAGCCGCGCCCGTTGGCTCCGACGGATCGGGTCGAACGGCGCGGAGGACTGCGGGACGAGGCTCGTCTTCATTCCCCCCGGTAATTTCTGTAAGAACAGATCAAGCTAGGGCCGCCCCTCCGGCCACGCAACCACCCGCCTGCCGGCCGGGACCGGCTAGCGGCGCCGCAGGAACCGATGACCCAGGGCACCCAGGACGGCGGTGACGATCGCGGCGAGGGGGGACTCCCAGAAGAAGCGGAGCTCGAAGGTCCGCCAGGCGCCGTCCGCGGCCACGCCCAGGACGAGCACGTCCAATGCAAGCTTCGCGCCGGCCAGGAGGAGAAAATCGACCCCCGGGGTCGTGAGGTAGAGGGTCTCGCGGGCCTTGCCCAGGCCGTAGCCGAGCACGGTCATCCCAAGAGCGTTCAGCCCCAGGTAGGAGAGCGCCATGGAGTCCCGGAAGATGCCCAGCCCGAACCCGAGAACGGCTCCCCCCAGGGCGCCCCAGCGCAGAGCCCCGAAGGTGAGGGCGATGACGGCGAGGTCCGGAACCGCCCCGCCTGCCGAAAGGGGCTCCTCCAGGAGGACCATCCCGAGGACGCACACGGCGAGGAAGGCCGCGAAACGCCCGACCGGAACCCCCTCGAACCCCTGTCTGGCGAAGACGTCCGCCACGGTCACTCCGTGTCCGGCGGGCCAGGCGGAGCGGCACCGGGCCGCCCGGCGGCCGAGTCGGCGGCCGGCCCGGCCCCGGCCAGCGAGTCCACCGCCAGCGAGTCCGCCGCCAGGGATTCCGCCGAGCCGATGGTCAGCCGCTCACCCATCATGGGTGGATAGGCGTAGCCGGGCCAGAAGAGACCGGTCCGGTCTCCCGCCGGCTCGTCGGGGGAGCCGCCGCGGAGCATCACGAACACGACCGTGGCGCGCCCCAGGTCCACGGCCGGCTCCACCCGGTCGATCCGCTGGAGTCCGAGCCGCTCGTCCTCGACGACGGCCGCCACCTCGCCGATCGGGATCCCACGCGGGAAGGTCCCACCATACCCCGAGGTCACGATCCGGTCGCCGGGAGCCGACTCGGACCGCAGGGGGAGGAATAGCTGGAGCACGCCGCCGCCGCCGGGGCGGGCGATCCCGTACTCGAGGTGGTCACCCCCGACGAGAAGGGCGCTCGCGCTGAAGTCCGGGTGGCTGTAGAGCATGATCCGCGTGAGATGCCGCCCCGGCGCGATGGTCTTGCCGATCAACCCGCGGTCGGTGACGACGGGGAGGTTCACCTCCACGCCGTCGGCCCGCCCGACGTCCAGCACGGCCGTCGTCGGAAGGGTCGCGAAGTTGCGGTCGACGATGCGCGCCGGCACGAGCCGCACCGGCTGGCGCCGGTGGAAGCCGAGCAGGCCCTGGAGCTCGCGGTTCTGCCGCTCGGCCAGCGAGGCTGCCGAGGCCTCGAGACGGGCCTGCTGGAGCTCCTCACGAAGGCGGAGGTTTTCGTCCCTCAGCCCCCAGTGCCCGGAGAGCCCTGACCGGATCTGCGACAGCGGGAACAGCAGCAGGTCGCTCGTGAACCGGGCGATCGTCTGCTGACGCGCGGGCGGGAGGCTGAGCAGGGCCAGCGAGACCGCCACCAGGGCCAGCGCGACGATCTCGGCCTGGCGCGTCTGGCGGATCGAGGCCATCCCGGGCCCCCCGGCTCAGCCGCGTCCGCTGAGCGCGAGAACGCCCCGGTACTTGTCCGGATCGTCCAGGATGCGGCCGGTTCCGCGCACGACGCAGGTGAGCGGCTCCTCGTCCACGTTGATGGGCAGGTTGGTGTTCTCGCGCAGGAGCGCGTCGAGGCCCTTCAAGAGCGCCCCGCCGCCGGTCATCACGATCCCGCGGTCGACGATGTCGCTGGCCAGCTCGGGCGGCGTGTGCTCGAGGGCCTGACGCACCGCGTCGACCACGGCGGCGATCGGCTCCTGGATCGCCTCCCGGACTTCCATCGAGTTGATCGAGACGGTCTTCGGGATCCCCGAGACGATGTCGCGGCCCTTGACCTCCATCTCCTGCTCCTCGCCGGTCGGATACGCGGACCCGATCGTCATCTTGACCAGCTCGGCCGTGGGCTCGCCGATCATGATGTTGTAGTCCTTCTTCAGGAACTGCACGATCGCTTCGTCGATCTCGTCCCCGCCCACGCGAATGGACGTATCGCTGACGATCCCCGAGAGGGCGATGACCGCGATCTCGGTGGTCCCGCCGCCGATGTCGATGACCATGTTGCCGGTCGGCATCTCGACCGGGAGCCCGACCCCGATGGCGGCGGCCATCGGCTCGGGCACCAGATACACCTGCTTGGCCCCGGCGCTCTCGGCGCTGTCCCGGACCGCTCGCTTCTCGACCTCGGTGATGCCGCTCGGAACGGAAATCAGCACCTTCGGGCGGATCGGCATCAGGCGGTTCCTGAGGACACGCTTGAGGAAGTCCCTCAGCATCTTCTCGGTGACCTCGAAGTCGGCGATGACCCCATCCTTGAGCGGCCTGACGGCGACGATCCCGGCCGGGGTTCGCCCGAGCATCTTCTTGGCCTCGAGGCCGACCGCCAGGATTTCGCGGGAATCGGAGTCCAGGGCGACGACCGAGGGCTCGTTCAGGACGATCCCCCGGCCCTTCACGTAGATGAGCGTGTTGGCCGTCCCGAGGTCCACCGATACTTCGCTCGCGAGGAACGATCCGTTGGATCTCAGGAACCCCAGCATCGAAACACTCCCCTCAGCGCCCGGTCGAGCCGAATCCGCCGGCCCCGCGCGTCGTTTCCGGCAGCGCCTCGACCTCGATCAGCTCGAGCCGTGCGACCGGTGCCACGACCAGCTGCGCGATCCGGTCGCCGGCGGCGATCTCGACCGGCTTCTCCCCGAGGTTGATGAGCAGGACCTTGACCTCGCCGCGATAGTCGGGGTCGACCGTCCCCGGCGCGTTGAGCACCGTCACGCCATGGCGGGCAGCGAGACCCGAACGGGGTCGGATCTGGCCCTCGCAGGAAGGCGGCAGGGCGATCGCGAATCCGGTTCCGACGAGAGTACGACGACCCGGCTCGAGGACGTGCGCGCGGGCGGCCCTCAGGTCGAGCCCCGCCGCTCCCGCCGTGGCGTACTCGGGCAGCGGCAGCTGGTGATCGGAGAGTCGCCGGATCAGCAGACGCCCACCCTCCGCGGACCGGGGCATCGCTTCGACCTCGACCCTCACAGACCGCTCTCCGGATCCACGTAGTCCAGGTCGAAGGCCTCCGCCACGGCCCGGTAGGTGACATTCCCATCGATGATGTTGAGCCCGCGCATCAGACGCGGGTCCTTGCGGCAGGCTTCCTTCCATCCCGTCGCGATCCGCCTCGCGAACGGCAAGGTCGCGTTGGTGAGCGCGATCGTGGATGTCCGCGGGACGGCGCCGGGCATGTTGGCCACGCAGTAATGGACCACGCCGTCCACGACGTAGACCGGATCCGCGTGGGTCGTCGGACGACACGTCTCGATGCACCCTCCCTGATCGACCGCCACGTCCACGATGACCGCCCCGTCTTTCATGAGGGCGAGATCCGCGCGCGTCACCAGATTGGGGGCCTTCGCGCCGGCCAGGAGGACGGCGCCGATCAGGAGGTCGGCCCGGCTCAGCATCTCGCGGATCGTGTGAACGTCCGAGAAGACGCAATCCACGTTGGCCGGCATGACGTCCTCGAGGTAGCGGAGGCGCTCCAGCGAGATGTCGAGGATCGTCACCCGGGCTCCCAGGCCGGCCGCCATCTTGGCAGCATTGGTGCCGACCACGCCCCCACCCAGGATGACCACTTCGCCCGGTGGAGTGCCGGGGACGCCGCCGAGCAGGATCCCCCGGCCCCCGGAGAGCTTCTCCAGGTACTTCGCCCCCTCCTGAACGGCCATCCGGCCAGCCACCTCGCTCATGGGGACCAGGAGCGGGAGCCCGCCGTCCTCCTCTTCGACGGTCTCGTAGGCGAGCGCCACCGCGCGGGTGCCGATCATCCCCTCCGTCAGCTCGCGGCTGGCTGCGAAGTGGAAGTACGTGAAGACGATCTGGCCGGGACGGATGCGGCGGATCTCTTCCGCCAGCGGCTCCTTCACCTTGAGGATCATCTCGCACTCGGCGAACACCGGGCCGGGGCCGTCCACCAGCCGCGCCCCGGCCATCTCGTACGCCTCGTCGGCGAACCCGGAGCCGACCCCGGCCCCGCCCTCGATCCACACCTCATGGCCATCGCGGGTGAGGACTTCCGCCCCCACCGGTCGCAGGGCCACCCGGTTCTCCTGGCTCTTGATCTCGCGCGGCACGCCGATCCGCATGACCCCGACCCTCGCTGATGACCGCCGGCCCCGGAACCGCTAGGAGCGGTCCCGGCCCCGTCCGCGACCCCGGCCGCCCCTGCCGCCTCGCCGATCGCGGCCGCGATCTCCGCTGCGGTCTCCACCACGGTCTCCGCCGCGGTCTCCGCCGCCGTTGTCGCCCTCTCCGTCCCCACCCGGGTCCCCGGCGGGCTTCTCGATGAGCGCCTTCCGGCTCAGCTTGACGCGTCCCTGGTTGTCGATGCCGATCAGCTTGACCCGCATGATCTCACCCTCGGAGGTGACGTCCTCCACCTTCTCGACCCGGCGATGCTCGAGCTCCGAGATGTGGACGAGACCGTCCCGACCCGGCAGGATCTCGACGAAGGCGCCGAACGCCGTGATGCTCTTCACCGGTCCCTCGTACACCTTCCCGATCTCCGGCTCCTCGATGATCTTCTCGATCCTCCGCAGGCACTCCTCGCCGCCCGCGCGGTCGACCGACGCGATCCGGACGGTCCCGTCCTCGTCGATGTCGATCTTGGTCCCGGTGTCCTCCTGGAGGGCGCGGATGATCTTGCCACCGGACCCGATCACGTCCCGGATCTTCTCCTTCGGGACCTTGATCGTCAGGATCGCCGGCGCGTGACGGCTGATCGCCTCGCGCGGCGCCCGGAGGACGGCGTCCATCCTGTCCAGGATGTGCATCCTCCCCTCGCGCGCCTGAGCCACCGCCCGCTCGAGGATCTCGAACGAAACTCCCTTGATCTTGATGTCCATCTGGAACCCGGTGATCCCCTCGCGCGTCCCGGCGACCTTGAAGTCCATGTCCCCCAGATGGTCTTCGAGCCCGAGGATGTCGCTCAGGACGGAGACCCTGTCCCCCTCCTTCACGAGGCCCATCGCGATCCCCGCGCACGCCTTCCGGATCGGCACCCCCGCGTCCATCAGCGACAGCGAGCCCGAGCAGACGCTGGCCATGGACGACGACCCGTTCGACTCGAGGATGTCCGAGACGACCCGGATCGTGTACGGGAACTCGTCGTGGGGCGGCAGGAGGCCTCGCAGGCTGCGCTCGGCCAGAGCCCCGTGGCCGATCTCGCGGCGGCCGGTCCCGCCGAAACGACCGACCTCGCCCACCGAGAAGGGCGGGAAGTTGTAATGGAGCATGAAGGTCTTGTCCCACTTCGGATCGAGGTCATCGATCATCTGCTCGTCCGAGGAGGTCCCGAGGGTCACCACCCCGAGCGACTGCGTGTTGCCGCGGGTGAAGAGCGCCGATCCGTGGGCGCGCGGTAGTACCCCCACCTCCACCTCGATGTCCCGGATGTCCTTCGACCCGCGGCCGTCGGCGCGACGCCCGTCGTCCAGGATCTGGTCGCGCATGACCCGGTACTCGACCTCCTCGACGGCCCGGTGGACGAGCCTCTCACGGGCCGGCCATTCGTCGCTCAACCTCTCGGCGAAGTGGGCCGCGATCTCCTCCCGCAGCCGGTCCAGCGCCTGGTTCCGCTCCTCCTTGTCGGCGATCCGCATGGCGGCCCGGACGGGCTCCAGCGATCGCTCCTCGACCTGCCGGGCGAGCTCGGGGTCGGTCTCCGGCGCCGTCCACGCCATCGCCGGACGGGCCGCCTCCCGGGCCAGCTCGTCGATGGCGGCGACGATCTTCCGGATGGCCTCGTGGCCGGCCCGGATCGCCCCCAGCAGGGTTTCCTCCGGGACCTCGGCCGCCGATCCTTCGACCATCGAGACCGAGTCGGCCGTCCCGGCCACGACGACGTCCAGCGGGCTCGATTCGATCTGCTCGTTGGTCGGGTTGATGACGTAGCGGCCGTCGGCCATGCCGACCCGGACACCCGCGACCGGCCCGTCGAACGGGATCCCGCTGATCGCCAGAGCCGCCCCGCAGCCGACGATCCCCAGGACGTCGGGATCGTTCGCGCCATCGTAGGAGAGGACCTGGCAGACAAGCTGCGTCTCGTGCATGAACCCCTCCGGGAAGAGGGGCCGGCACGGACGGTCGATGAGGCGTGCCGAGAGGGTCTCCTTCTCGCCGGGCCGCCCCTCCCGCTTGAAGAAGCCGCCGGGGATCTTTCCGGCGGCGTACATCTTCTCGCGGTACTCCACGAACAGCGGGAACCACCCCCTGCTCGGATCAGCCTTGGGGCTGGCCACCGCCGTGCACAGGGCCAGCGTGTCGCCGTGCTGGACGGTGACGGCGCCCATGGCCAGGCGCGCCACCTTGCCAGTCTCGATGACCAGCGGTCTGTCGTCGATCATGACGGTCTTGCGGATCACGCTCATGCTCTTCTCCCTGACTGTGAGGACGACCGGACGGTCCGGTCGCGTGGGTGCGGAACGGGGGTCAGGGAAGGGATCGGTGAGATGCGGAGGGACTCGTGCGCAAGATATGCGGGGCGCCCGTCCGTGCATTCGCGCGCCGCGCACATCTCACGCCGAAGCCGCGCCTCTCGTCTCCGCGTCCTGACGCGAAGAAACGGGCGGGAGATCCGCCCGTTCCAGGATATCACTTCCGAAGATCCAGCTCTTCGAGAAGACGCCGGTACTCCTCGAGGTCGTTGCGCCTCAGGTAGTCCAGCAGACGACGCCGTCGGCCGACCATCTGGAGCAGGCCGCGCCGGCCGTGGTGGTCCTTCGGATGCTGGCGGAAGTGCTCCGTGAGCTCGTTGATGCGCCGGGTGAGGATCGCGATCTGGACCCGCGCCGATCCGGTGTCGGTCTCGTGCAGGCGATGGGTGGCGATGATCCCGGCCTTGCTGGTCGAATCGAGTACCATCGGTGACGTCGTTCCTGGTGGATGCTCTCGAGGAAAACCCGTGAAAGTCCAAGAAAATAAAGACGATTCGGGGTTCAGGCCACCCCCGTGGCCCGGATCGGCCCTCGACCCAGGGCCGCGCGCGCCCGCGCACGGTCTTCGGCGAGCTGGGCCGCCAGCTCGGCCGGGTCGCCGAACCGGAGGACCCCCCGCAGGCGCTCGACGAACTCGACGTGAAGGCGCGCCCCGTACAGCTCCTCCCCGGGCCAGTCGAGCAGATGGACCTCGAGGCCGGCCCGGGCATCGCCGAAGGTGGGTCGCGGTCCCAGGTTGGCCATCGCCGGCCACTCGACGCCTTCCACTTCCACCCGCACCGCGTAGACGCCGGTCGGGGGAAGGCACTTGCGCCGGCCCGGTTCGAGGTTGGCGGTCGGGTACCCGAGCTCCCGGCCGCGGCCGGCGCCGCGAGCGACCCGGCCCAGCACGGAATACGGCCGTCCCAGGCCCCGCGCCGCGGCCTCCAGATCGCCGGTCTCGACGGCCCGGCGGACGGCCGTGCTGGATACGGCCTCCGTATCGACCGCCACCGGACCCACCACGTCGACCACGAAGCCTAGCTCCCCCGCGAGCCCCCTCAGCGTGTCGACGTCGCCTTTCCGATCCTTCCCGAAGCCGTGGTCGTAGCCGATCACCAGCTCGCCGACCCGCAGACGGTCGACGAGGACCTCGCGGACGAAACGGGCGGGGGACATCTCGCGGAGATCGGTTGTGAAGGGGAGGACGTGCACGTAATCGAGGTCGAACAGGGGCCACAGCTCGAGCTTCTCCTCGAGCGTCGTGAGTAGCCGCGGGGCCCGGTCGGGGGCGACGATCTCCAGGGGATGGGGCTCGAACGTGACCAGGACGCTGGCCCGGTCTGCGGCGCGGGCGCGGCGCACGATCTCCCGGAGCACCTCCTGGTGCCCGCGATGGAAGCCGTCGAAGGTGCCGACCGTGATCGTGGTCCGGCGCCGACCGGGCAGGTACGGCGTGCGGCTCATTCCTCTTCCCCTCCGGGGAACAGCACGCGGCGCGGTCGGGCCCATGTGCCGTCGACGCCGCCGACGATCTCGCCCAGCCCGAGAAAGCCGCGCGGCCCGAAGAGGGTCACCCGAGCCGCGGGCAGGAGCCCGGCGCACGGCACCGCCCGGCCGCTCGCCACCGCGGCGGCCTCCGCCGGCCCCAGGCGGACGCGGGGCAGGTCGGCGACCGCTTCGGCCGCCGGACGGAGGACGCCGGCGGCGACCGTCTCCAGCTCGTCCCAGGCGACGGCGTCGGCGACATCGAACGGACCCGATCGAAGCCGCCGCAGCGCGTGGCAGTGGCCTCCCGTCCCGAGCGCCTCGCCGAGGTCGCGGGCGAGCGCCCGGACGTACGTCCCGGGCCCGCACTCGACGCGCACGTCCAGGTCCGGCCACCGGTAGCGCTCCATCTCGATCGACCGGATCTCGACCGCGATCGGATCGAGAACGACCGGCTCGCCGCGGCGCGCCCGGACGTGCGCCCGCTCGCCGGCCACGTGCTTCGCCGAGAAGACCGGCGGAACCTGCTCGACCACCCCGATCCACCGATCCAGGGCGCGCTCCACCTGGACCCTGCCGGGAGGCGTCGCCCCCGCGACCGGCGTGAGCTCGCCCTCGACGTCGTCGGTCGAGCTCGTCCAGCCGAGCCGGATCGTGGCCGCATACGTCTTGAAATGGCCGGCGGCGTGCGCGGCCAGGCGCGTGGCCGGCCCCACACCGCACACCAGGAGCCCGGTCGCGAACGGGTCGAGCGTCCCGAAATGGCCGACCCGGCGGGTCCCCAGCGCCCGACGGACGACCGCCACGACGTCGTGGCTGGTCGGTCCGGCCGGTTTGTCGACCAGCAGGATCCCGGCCGGCCGGGCCGACCTCGTCACGGCTCGCCCGGGGGCGGCTCTTCATCCCCCGTCTCGGTCGGCCGGACACGGTCCAGGATCTCCTCGATCCGGGACGCCCGCTCGAGCGACCGGTCCAGCTCGAACACGAGCTCGGGCAGATACTTCATCTCCACCACCGCGCCCAGGCGCCCGCGCAAGAACCCGCTCGCCCCCCGCAGCGCCTCGACGGCGGCTTCCTTCTCCTCGTCATCGCCGAGCACGCTCACATACACCCGCGCATGACGCAGGTCCGGCGAAACGCGGGCGTCCATGACGGTAGTGAAGCCGACCCGGGGGTCGCGCACCTCCTCCGCGATCAGGCGGGCGATCTCCTGGCGGAGGAGCTCGTCGAGGCGTTGCAGGCGGCGTCTCCGTGGGGACATGGCACGATCCGGTTGGAGTGAACGAGGTCTTTGATTGCGTCGGGAAGGGCGCTCAGGATGGGCGAGTACGAGGCGCGCGACCGAGGGGATCCGAGGCGCACGGAAAGGTGCGCCGCAGGATCACAGCGCAACGAAGTAATCGCCCATCCTCAGCGCCCCCCGTCAGTAAATCTCCGTGTGGGTGTCGATGATGCTCACCCCCGGCTCCCTGTCCAACCGCTCCCGCACCGCATCGAGCGTCCGCTCGACGCTCTTGCGCTGGCCGGACACGGTCGCCACGGCCAGCTCGCAGCGCTGCCACTTGTCGAGATGACCGATTTCGGCGACGGAGATGTTGTAGCGGCCGTTCCCCAGCCGGTCCTTCACGCTCCGGAGGACATACCGCTTCTCCTTGAGCGACTGGGCGCCCGGGATGTGCAGGTCGAAGATCCTCAATCCCACGATGGCCATGCGTTGGGCAGCTGCCGATTAGGCTCGGCGAACGTGAGGAACCGAGAGGGCGCTCAGGATGTCGAAGCTCGAGGCGCACGATTGAGGGCGCCTGAGGCGTATGGTTCATATACGCCGCAAGGTGACCGAAGGAGTGCAACGAAGAGATTCGGCATCCTCAGCGCCCTAGGCGAGGGTGCGCTGGACTTCCTCGATCTTATACGCCTCGATCACGTCTCCCACCTTCACGTCGTTGAACCCGTCCACGAGGATCCCGCATTCGAAGCCCTCCCGTACCTCGCGGACGTCGTCCTTGAAGCGCTTGAGGGACGCGATGGCGCCCTCGTACACCTCGACGCCGTCGCGAACGACCCGGACGCGGGCCGAGCGTGGGATGGCGCCGTCGGCGACGAAGCATCCGGCGACCGTTCCGGTGCCCGAGATCTTGAACGTATCCCGCACTTCCGCCGAGCCGAGGACGACCTCGCGCTCCTCGGGGGCCAGCAACCCCTCCATGGCCTTCCGGACGTCCTCGACGACCTCGTAGATCACGCGGTACATCCGAATGTCCACGCCCTCGCGCTCCGCGGCCGCGCGGGCCCGGGCGTCGGGACGGACGTGGAAGCCGATGATGATCGCGTCCGAGGCGGCAGCCAGCAGGACGTCATTCTCCGAGATCGCACCGACCCCGCGGTGGATGACCTCGACCTGCACCTCCTCGGTGGAGAGCTTCGTGAGCTCGTCCGCGAGCGCCTCCACCGAACCGCCGACATCGCCCTTCAGGATCACGTTCAGACGCTCGATCCGACCGGCCTGCACCTGGGCATAGAGCTCCTCGAGCGTCGTCGGCTCCTTGGAGCGCCGGAAGCCCTGCTCGCGCTGCAGCCGCTGCCGCTTCTGAGCGATGCCGCGGGCCTCCTTCTCATCGACCAGGACAGCGAACGTGTCGCCCGCCTGCGGTACGCCGCTCAATCCGAGCACGCGGGCCGGCTGGGAGGGACCGGCCTCCTGGAGGCTCCGGTCCCGCTCGTCGAGCATGGCCCTGACCCGGCCGTCGAAGAGACCGCAGATGAAGGGGTCGCCGATTTTGAGGGTCCCCGTCGTGACGAGGACGGTGGCGACCGGCCCCATGCCCTTGTCGAGCTCGGCTTCGATCACCACCCCGCGCGCTGCGCGGTCCGGGTTCGCGTGCAGGTCCAGCACATCGGCCTGCAGCAGGATTTTCTCCAGGAGGTCGTCGATTCCCTGCCCCGTTTTGGCGCTGACCTCGGCCGCCAGGACGTCGCCGCCGTACTCCTCCAGGATGACGTTGTGCTTGGTCAGCTCCTGCTTGATCCGGTCGGTGCGGGCGTCGGGCAGATCGACCTTGTTGATCGCGAGGATGATCGGTACCCCGGCCGCGCGGGCGTGATCGATCGCCTCGACGGTCTGGGGCATCACTCCGTCGTCGGCGGCCACCACCAGGATCACGAGGTCGGTGACCTGGGCGCCGCGGGCACGCATGGCCGTGAAGGCCTCGTGACCGGGCGTGTCGATGAAGGTCACGCTGCGATCGCCGTCCAGCGTCACCTCGTAGGCCCCGATGTGCTGGGTGATCCCACCCGACTCTCCGCCGATCACGTTCGTCTTGCGGATGTAATCGAGGAGCGACGTCTTGCCGTGGTCGACATGGCCCATGACCGTGACCACCGGCGGTCTTGGAGCGTGCTTCTCTTCGGCCTCGAGGTCCTCCTCGGGCTCAGACAGCACGAACGCGTCCTGACGCTGGGCGGTGAAGCCGAACTCCTCGCAGATCAGGCTGATGGTGTCGAAATCGAGCCGCTGGTTGAGCGTCACCATCAGCCCCAGTTCCATGCACGCGGCGATGATCTTCGTGGCGGGTACGCCGAGCAGGTCCGCCAGCTCGGCCACGGACACGAACTCGGTCACCCGGATCAGGTTCGCGGGCTCCTCCTCGGCCGGCTCGGTGAGGGTCTCCTCCCTCCGGACCCGCCGGCGGCGGCGCTGCTTGCCCTCGATGCGCGCCATCGTGCGGCGGATGTTCTCTTCGACCGCCTTCTGATCGACCTTGCGGCGGCGACGACGGCGACGGCGGCGACCGACCCCCGGCGCGGCGCGGCTCTCGGCGTCGCCGTCCCCGCCCTCCTCGGCCGCGGCGATCTCGGGCTCGCCCACGCGGACCTCCGCGGGGGCCTCCACGCGGGCTGCGGGGCGGGGCGCCCGGCGACGCCGCTTGGCTTCGTCCAGCCGCCGCTTCTTTTCCTCTTCCGCGTGCTTGACCGCTTCTTTCTCCGATTCGAACTTGGCGGCCACCCGGGCCACGGTGTCCTCGTCGATCGAGGACATGTGGTTCTTCACCGGGACGCCCATCTCCTTGAGCAGGTTCACCATCGCTTCGCTCGAGACATCGAAGCGACGGGCCACCTCGTAGATCCGCACCTTAGCCACGCTGATCGACCTCCTCGTCTCGTGCCTCGCCGGCCGAGGTCGTTTCATCGGCCAGCCGCGCCAGCCCGTCGGCGATGTGCCGGTCGGTGATCCCCAGAGCGGCGACGGCCACCCGGCCGGCGAGCTCGCCGAGCCCGTCCTTGGTCCATCCCTCGTAGACGGGGATGCCCGCCGCGCGCAGCCGCTCGAGCAACGCCTCGCGGCGCGGCCCCGACAGGTCCGTCGCCAGGAGCGCCGCCGTCAGGCGCCGCTCATGGACCGCCTCGACCGTCTGCCTCACGCCGACCACGACCCGCCCGGCCCGACGGGCCTGCCGGACGAGACCCTCGGCCCGGGACCGGAACACCCGGTCCTCCCCGTCAACGGGAGGCCTCCGGCTCATCCTCCGCCGTCTCTCGAGGGGTCTCCACGGCCGGCGACTCCTCCGCCGCGGCGGACGCGGGCGGCTCCTCGGCGGCGTCGAGCGCGCGCTGATCGGGATCGACGGCCCGCTCCGGGCCCCCTGCCTCTTCGGGCGCGGCCGCCTCCCCGGCGGGCGGCGCCGGGGACTCGGCTCCCGGCTCGTCCTCCCACTCCTCGTCCACCTCGACCGTCAGCTCGTCGATCAGCTGCACCAGCCGCGTGGCGGTCTCGGGGCCGATGCCCGGAATCGCGGCCAGCTCGTCGTGCTCCAGGTTGATGATGTCGTCGAAGGTGCGATAGCCCCCCGCCGCCAACGCGGCCGCCGTCTCGGCGTCGATGCCCGGGATGTCAGCCAGGGCGAACTCCTCGTCCTCTACCTCTACCGGCCTGGGTTCGACGGGCTCGGGGCGGCGGCCGAACAGGGCCGCCTCTTCCTGGGCCAGATAGTCGGCCTTGCTGACCAGGTCGATGCGGTAGCCGGTAAGCTTGGACGCCAGCCGGACGTTCTGGCCCGAGCGCCCGATGGCGAGCGAGAGCTGATCCTCGGCGCAGACGACGGTGGCGCGCTTCTCCGGCGGCTCCGGACGGGCGGGCTCCGGCGTCTCGGGCGCGGCGCTCTCGGGCGCCTCCTCGCGGGGCTCCTCGCCGGCGGATGCCTGCGAGGCGCGCCGGGCGGCCTCTTCGCGCGAGACCTTCGCGGCCTCTTCGCGCGAAACCTTGGCCGCCTCCAGCGCGGCCGCGGTTTCCTCCGGGCTCGCCGGCTGGAAGGGCGCCGGCGCGGCCGTCGGGCCGCGGAAGCGGGCGCGTGACTTCATCGCTCCGCTCAGCGACTCCGCGAACAGGCCGCTGTCGTCGGCTCCGCCCGGCTCCTGGAGGGTGATCTTGTAGACCTGGGCCGGCGAGAGCGCCTGGGCGATGAACTCGCGGGGCTCGTCGGTCCACGGCACGATGTCGATCCGCTCGCCTCCCAGCTCGGAAACCACGGCCTGGACGCGACTCCCTTTGAGGCCCACGCAGGCACCGACGGGGTCGACGTGCTGATCACGGGACCAGACGGCAATCTTCGAACGGCTCCCCGGCTCCCGCGCGATGGCCCGGATCTCCACGATCCCCTGGAACACTTCCGGAACCTCGAGCGCGAAGAGCGCCCTCACGAAATCGGGATGGGTGCGGCTCAGCACGAGCTGGGGACCCTTGTTGGTCTCGCGGATATCGAGCAGGAGCGCGCGGATCGTCTCGCCCTGGCGCAGGTACTCCCGCCGCACCTGCTCGCGCGCCGGGAGGAGGGCCTCGGTGCGGCGATCCAGGAAGACGAGGGCGTTCCCGCGATCGACCTGCTGGACCGTTCCCGAGACGAGCTGCCCGACCTTGTCCGCGTACTCGGCGCGGATCCGGTTGCGCTCCTCCTCGCGGACCTTCTGGATGATCATCTGCTTGGCGGCCTGGATGGCGTTGCGGCCGAAGTCGCTCACCTCGAGCGGGATCTCGGCCATCTGGCCGGGCTGCGGATCCCCGTCGCCCCATGGCTCGTTCACGTACGGAAGGTCCTTCGCCTCCGCGATCGTCATCTGACGCGAGGCGTCCTCGAGTACCTCCTCGTCGGCGACCACCTCCTTGAGCAGGTAGATGCCGATCTTCCCGGTCGACGGATCGATCACGATGTCGGCGTTGGCCTCCGCGCCATACTTGCGCCGCACGGCGGCCAGCATGCCCGCCTTCACGAGGTCCACGACCTCGGTCCGGTCGAGGGCCTTCTCGCGCGTGAGCTGGCTGAAGGCGTCCAGGATCTCGGTTGCCATGTCTCGTTCTCCTCGTTACGGAGCCCCGGCCGGGCCGGGCACTCTCGAGCGTTGGATCTGTCAGGATCAGCGAACCGTCACCAGGTCCAGTGGAGCCGCGCCTTCGCGATGTCCCGGTGGGCGAACGTCCAGCGTTCGCCCTCGGGATCGACGACCGTGATCGCGAAGGATTCCTCGTCGACGCCCGCCACGCGTTCCAGCGTGCCCACGATCCGTCGCCGGCCGCCCTGCGGGGCGAAGAGCCGGACTTCGACGTCGCGACCCACATAACGCTCGAAGTGGCGGCGCTCGCGCAGCGGGCGGTCGAGGCCCGGACTGGAGACCTCGAGCACGTAGGTCTCGGGGACCGCGACCGCGGTCTCCAGGCCGGCCTCGAGGAGCCGGGAGATCCTGGCGCAATCGTCCACGCCGACGCCGCCGGGGCGGTCCACGTACACGCGGACGACGGGCCTTTTCCTCGAGCCGGCGACCTCCACGTCCACGAGCTCGACGCCCTCCCGGGCGACGAGCGGCTCGATGAGGGCCGACAGCCGATCGACGTCAGGCATCGACCTGCCCCCTGGAACACGGGTCGAGGACGGGCGAAAGAAAAAAAGTGGGGAGGCCGGCCCCACTTCGAACCCGAATATAGCCCAAAGCGAAGCCGGGACAAGGGCTTCCCCCGCTCCGCCGGGCCGGGCCGAGGCCGGTCAGCCGCGCGCGGGCAGCCCCGCGAAGGCGAGCATCCGTCCGCCGGTGGGGTCCCGGCGGTAGCTGTAGAAGAGGTCGGACGCGCACGAGGTGCAGAGGTCCGAGGCCGTGATCGCGCTCCCGGGGACGCCCCACGCCTCGGCCTGCCGGCTCAGCGCCGCCCGCAGGTCGACCCGCGACCCGTGGGGCCCGGGATGGACCCAGCCGTCCGGCTCGGGGCCCGCCTCGGTGGCCTTGAGCGCCTCGACGACTTCCTCCCCGACGGGGTAGCAGCACGGACCGATCGCGGGGCCCCACCAGGCGAGGATGTCGGCCGGCCGGACCCCCGCCTCCGAGAATCGCTCGAGTGCGGCCGGCACGATCCCGGCGGCGATCCCCCGCCACCCCGCGTGGAGAAGGGCCAGGACGCCCGCACGGGGCGCGTACAGGAGGGCCGGCACGCAGTCGGCCACCCCCACCGTGAGCAGCAGGCCGGGCCGGTCGGCCAGGATCCCGTCGACCCCGGCCACCCGCAGGAGGAAGGGGCCGTCCGCAGCGTCGCTCCCGGGTACGGTGAGCCCGCGCGTGTCGTAGAGCCGGGCGCCGTGGACCTGGAGCCCCCCGACCAGGCCTTCGAACCGCCCGGCGGCCCACGATCGAAGCCCCTCGAGCGCCGGGTCGCGACCTCCCCGCCCGCCGTCCCCGGCCGTCCGCAGCGTGATCCCCGCCACCAGGGGGTGACCGGGCCACCCCGTCTCGAGATGCGGGAAGCCGCGGGCACGGGTCTCGACGGCCCGCGTCACGCCGTCCCGCCCCCCGCCGGAGCCTCGGGGGGGCCGCCCTCGGCAGCGCCGTCGGCCGGCCCCTCGGCTCCCGGGCCGCCCCGCTCCGGCAGCCGCTCGACGTACAGCGAACGGGTCGGGAACGGGATCTCGATGCCGGCCCCGTCCAGCGCCTTCTTGATCCGCTCCATGTACTCGAAGTCGAGCGGGACCTCCGTGTGCGGATCCCGGAGCCAGAACCGGAGGGCGAGGTTGACCGAGGATTCGGCCATCGCCGTGACCACCACGTCCGGTCCCGGCCGGGTGCGGAGCCGCTCGTCGCCGGCGGTGAGCGCCAGGACCAGCGCGCGGACCTCGTCGATGTCCTCCCGATAGGCGATCCCGAACGGGATGTCGACTCGCGTCGAGGCCTGCATCGTGTGGTTGATGATCTTGTTGTTGACCACGTTCTGGTTCGGGATGATCACCACCATGTTGCGGCCGGTGTGGATGCGGGTCGAGCGCAGCGTGATCCGCTTCACCTGCCCGTACTCGCCGTCGATCTCCACACGGTCGCCCACCCGGAATGGACGATCCCAGAGGATCGTCATGCCGGCGATGAAGTTGGCGAGCGTGTCCTTGGCCGCGAAGCCCAGCGCCAGCCCGGCGACCCCGAGCCCCGCAAGGAGACCGGTGATGTTGAAGCCGAGCTGCCCGAGCGCCAGCACCACCCCGAACCCCAGCACGACGTAGCGCAGAATGACGGTCAGCAGCTGGGCCGCGTCCTCCTGGATCCGGCTGCGCTCGAAGATCGGCCGGAGCGCACGCGCCATGATCCAGTAGATCCCGATGAAGACGAGGAGGACCAGAACGGCCACGACCAGCTTGCCGCCAAACTTGAGCAGCTCGACCTGGAAATCCCCGGCCAGATCCCAGAGGTCGGCGAGGGAGCGGACCTCGCCGATCCGGTCGACGGTGCGCTCCAGGTTCTCGAGAACCATGGTCGTGTCGGCGGGTGCCGCTCCCGACCCGGGCATCGGCGATGCTTCCTGGACCATCAGTCCCCGAATCGGAAGCGAACGATGTGCCAGATCGCGGCGACACCGTCCCGCCAGGTGATCTTCTTGCCGGCCTCGTAGTCGCGCCCGTGGTAGGTGATCGGCGTCTCGTAGATCCGCCAGCCGCCGCGCGCCACCTTGGCGGTCAGCTCGGGTTCGATCCCGAAGCGGTCCGAGCGCAGAGTCGGACCGATGGCGTCGATCACTTCACGGCGGAACGCCTTGTAGCAGGTCTCCATGTCGGTCAGGTTCAAATTGGTGAAGACGTTGGAGAGCAACGTCACGAGGCGGTTCCCGACGTAGTGCCAGAAAAGGTGGACGCGCTGGGGACCGCCCAGGAACCGCGAGCCGTAGACGACGTCGGCCTCACCCTGAAGGATCGGCTCGACGAGCTTCGGATAGTCGCGCGGATCGTACTCCAGGTCGGCGTCCTGGACGAGTACGATCTCGCCGCGCGCCTCCACGAACCCGCGCCGCAGAGCGGCCCCCTTGCCCCGGTTCTCTGGGAGAAGGACGACTCGCACCGGCACCGGGCGGCCGTCCGGCCCGGAAAAGATCCTCGAGCCGCGGGTCACGTCCTCCAGAAACTCGCGAGTCCCATCGGTCGAGCGGTCGTCGACGACGATGATCTCCTTGGTGAACGGTGATGCCGCGATCCGCTCCAGGATACGCCCGATCGTGCGCGCCTCGTTGTAGGCCGGCACGACGATCGTGAGCTGCGGACGCACGTCCTCGACCAC
>DASZOP010000157.1:0-2810 GCA_035550715.1 Gemmatimonadota bacterium
AGGCTCGCCGCGGGCTCAGGCGGGAGTCAGGCGCTCGCGCCCGTCGAGGTATGGGCGGAGGACGTCCGGAACGACGACGGTCCCGTCCGCCTCCTGGTAGTTCTCCAGGACCGCGATCAGCGTCCGCCCGACGGCGAGGCCGGAGCCGTTCAGCGTGTGGAGGTAGTCCGCCTTGCCGCCGCCGGCCGGTCGGTAGCGGAGCTCCGCGCGCCGGGCCTGGAACGTCTCGCAATTCGAGCAGGACGAGATCTCGCGGTACCGCCCCTCGGCCGGGAGCCACACCTCGAGGTCGTACGTCTTGGCCGACGCGAACCCCATGTCACCCGTGCAGAGGAGCACGACGCGGTACGGGAGCCCGAGGCGCTGGAGCACACGCTCGGCGTCCCCGACCATCGCCTCCAGCTCGTCGTACGCGGTCTCCGGCGCGGCCAGCTTGACCAGCTCCACCTTGTCGAACTGGTGCTGGCGGAGGAACCCGCGCGTGTCCTTCCCGTAGGAGCCGGCCTCCCGCCGGTAGCACGGCGTGAAGGCGGTGTAGCGCCGCGGGAGCGTCTCGCCCGGCAGGATCTCGGTCGCGTGGAGCGCGGTGAGCGGCACCTCGGCGGTCGGGATCAGGTAGAGGGGCCGCGCGTCCTCGGGCTCCGCCGTCTTGAACAGTTCCTCCTCGAACTTCGGCAGCTGCGCCGTCCGGACCATCGTCTCCTGGCTCACGAGATGCGGGACCCAGACCTCCTGGTAGCCGTGCTCCTTCGTGTGGAGGTCCAGCATGAGCTGGGCGAGCGCCCGCTCGAGGCGCGCGCCGAGCCCCCAGAGCACCGTGAACCGGGACTTCGCGAGACGCGCCGCGCGCTCGAAGTCGAGGATCCCCAGGATCTCGCCGAGCTCCCAGTGGGGGCGCGGCGTGAAGCCGAAGTCGCGGGGGGCGCCCCAGCGGCGGACCTCGACGTTGTCCTCGGCGGAGGCGCCCCGGGGCACGCTCGCGTGCGGCACGTTCGGGAACTGGAGCGCGAGCTCGGCCTGGGCCGCCTCGAGCGCCCGGAGCGCCGTCTCCCGCTCGCTGATCTCCCCGCCGAGAGCCCGGGAGTCCTCGACCAGGGCGGTCGCGTCCCGGCCCTGGCGCTTCGCCAGGGCGACCTCCTGCGAGAGGCGGTTCCGGCGGGCCTTCAGCTCCTCGACGTCCCGCAGGACACGGAGCCGGTTCGCGTCGTGATCGAGGAAGGCGTCGAGGGATACCTGCGCGCCCCGGGCGTGGAGGGCCTGGCGCACGGCGTCCGGGCGCTCCCGCAGGAGGCGGGGGTCAAGCACCGCTGCTCCGCTCCGCCTCCACCCGGGCCAGACTCACGACGCGATCGTCCGCGTCGACGTCGATCACCCGGACGCCCCAGGTGTTGCGTCCCTGGGAGGACACGTCCTCCGCCGGAAAGCGGATCAGCTTGCCCTTCGTGGTGACCAGCAGGATGTCGTCGCCCTCCCGGACTTGCGTGAGCCCGACCACGAGCCCGTTCCGGCCGCCGGTCTTGATGTCGATGATCCCCTTGCCCCCGCGCCCCTGGAGCCGGTACTCGTCGAGCGGGGTGCGCTTGCCGTAGCCCCGGTCGGTCACGGTGAGGATGCTCGCGCCTTCCTGGACCACCTCGGCCGCGATGACCGCGTCCTCGGCGTCGACCTCGAGGCCCTTCACCCCGGCGGCGGCGCGCCCCATCGGGCGCACCTCCTCCTCGCTGAACTGGATGGCCATGCCCTGGCGCGTCGCGAGCAGCACCTCGCGCTGGCCGTCGGTGAGGCGGACGGCCATGACCTCGTCCCCCTCGTCGAGGGTGATCGCGCGGATCCCCCCGCGCTGGGGGCGGGAGTAGGCGTGGAGCTCCGTCTTCTTCACGCGCCCCTGGCGGGTCGCGAAGAAGATGTAGCCGCCGGTCGTGAAGTCCCGCACGGAGACCGTGGCCGCGACGCGCTCGCCCTCGGCGAGGTGGAGCAGGTTCACGATCGCCTTGCCGCGGGCGTCCCGCTTGGCCTCCGGGATCTCGTGCACCTTCAGCCAGTGGACCTTGCCGTCGCTCGTGAAGAACAGGAGGTAGGCGTGCGTCGAGGCGATGTAGACGTTCTCGACGACGTCCTCCTCCTTGGTCTCCATCCCGGTGACACCCTTGCCACCCCGCCGCTGGCTCCGGTACGCCTCGATCGCCGTCCGCTTGATGTAGCCCGAGCGGGTGACCGTGACCACCATCTCCTCGTCGGCGATCAAGTCCTCCAGCGTGAGCTCGACCGACTCCTCGACGATCTCCGTCCGGCGCTCGTCCCCGTACTCGGTCTTGAGCGCGAGCAGCTCCTCCTTGATGATCGCCCGCACGAGCGCGTCGGAGGCGAGGATCGCCCGCAGCCGCTCGATCAGCTGGAGCACCTCGGTGTGCTCCTGCACCACCTTCTCGCGCTCGAGCTGGGTGAGCCGCTGGAGCCGCATGTCCAGGATGGCCTTCGCCTGGATCTCGCTCAGCTCGAGCTGGCTCATGAGCGCGTCCCGCGCCGCGTCGACGCTCGCGGCGCCCCGGATCAGGCGGATCACCAAATCGAGGAACTCGAGCGCCTTCCGGAGCCCCTCCAGGATGTGGGCCCGCTCCTCCGCCCGCGCGAGGTCGAAGCGCGTCCGCCGGACCACCACCTCGCGCCGGAAGTCGATGAAGTGGTCGAGCATCTGGCGGAGCGTGACGACCATCGGCCGCCGCCCGACCAGGGCCAGCATGATGACGCCGAAGGTCGACTGCATCGCCGTGTGCTTGTAGAGCTGGTTGAGGACGATCTGGGCGATCTCC
>DASZOP010000158.1:0-8327 GCA_035550715.1 Gemmatimonadota bacterium
GCACGGGAAGGTGGTGCTGACCGGCGAGGGCGCCGACGAGGTGCTGGCGGGGTACGGATGGTACCGCATCGAGAAGGCGCTCCGCCCCCTGGCCCTGGTGCCGGCGGGCCTGCGGCGGGCGCTGGCGCCCTTCCTCTCGCGCGCGCGGCCCTGGACCGCGGGCGCCCTGGTCGCACCGGAGGAAACGGGGCTTCCCCGCTTCGCGGCCATGATGCGGCCGGGCGAGGCGAAGGCGGCCGAGCGGCTTCTCACGCCGGCGTTCGGTCACCAGGCGCTCGACGGCGGGACTGCGCTCGATCCGGTCGAGCTTCCGGAGACCCTCGGGCGGTGTCATCCGCTGGAGCAGCTCCAGTACCTGGAGCTCAAGACCCGGCTGCCGGACTACGTCAACCTTCTCGTCGACCGGCAGGCGATGGCCTGGTCGGTCGAGGCGAGGCTCCCGTTCCTCGACCACGAGCTGGTCGAGTACTGCATGCAGATCCCGCCTTCCCTCAAGCTGCGCCGGCGGAGGGAGAAGTACGTCCTCCGGCGTGCCATGCAGGGGATCGTGCCCGACGAGATCCTGCGGCGCCGGAAGCGGCCGCTGGTGGCACCTCACCGGCGCTGGATGAAGGGCGACCTGCCGGGGTTCGCCCACGAGCTCCTGGGCGCCGAAGCCCTGCGGGCCAAGGGCTACTTCGAGGCCCGTCAAGTCGAGCGCGTGAGGCGGGCCGCGGCCACCGGTGCCCATGGCGCTTCGGAAGCGGTGCTCGTCGTGCTCGCGGTCCAGCTGTGGGACGAGATCTTCGTCCGGGGGTGGCAGCCGGCCCTCGCTCCGGCGGGGGCCGCGGCCTGACCGTGGCATCTCACGCCCCGTACGTCAGGTCCGTTCGCTCCGGCCCCGCTGGGAGCGACGTCCCGCGGACGACATCGATCCTGACCGCGGGACCGACGAGCGGTCGGAGCCGTCGCTCCACCTCGATCTCGGGGTCGGGGGCCGCGTCGTCGACGACGAGGTGAGCGACGAGGTGGGCCGGGGACTCCTGAACGAGCCTGTACTGATCCACGCCCGGCAGCTCGCGCAGGATCGAGCGCAGGGACCAGGAGGCGATCGCCCTGCCGTCGGGCAGCCGGACGAGGCCCGAAATCCTCCCTCGGGGAGGCTGGATCCTGGGGAGCGAGATCCCGCACGGGCACGCGCCCTCGACCGGCGCCGTGGCGTCCCCCAGGTCGTAGCGGAGGATCGGCATGGTGCGGAAGTCGAGCGCCGTGATCACGGTCCGCATCCCGGTCGCCCCGTGTGGGAGGAGCTCCAGGACGAGTCGGTCCGCGTTGAGGTGCAGCCCGTCGTGAGCCCTGCATTCCCAGGCGATGCGGCCCGTCTCCATGGCCCCGTAGAAGTTGAACCACTCGAGGTCGAGATCCGTGCGCACCGCCGTCGCGAGCTCGTCCGTGATTCCCTCCGCGGAAGTGACCAGTGCGCGCGGGCGTATGACCCGGCTCAAGCGGCCTTCCAGATGGTGGAGGAGGGCGCTCAGCATGCTCGGGTAGACCCACAGGACCGTGGGTCGGAGCCGCTGGAGCCGGGCGATCTGAGCCTCGACCGGAAGCCATGGGGAGAGGTAGTCGCGCCGGAAGAGGCCGAGGCGCTGGTACAGATGGAGCGGACCCCAGCCTACCGGGCCCAGGATCACGAGCCGGTCGCGCGGCCGGAAGAGCCCCGTGGCCCAGAGACCGCGGAGCTCGAGCAGGAGGCGCGCCCTCGCCTCGGACCGGCTGGCGAGGACGACGAGCGACTTCCCGGTCGTCCCGCTGGTGAGATACCGAACGCAGGCCGCCGGGTCCGTGCCGCGAGCGAGGAACCCCTCTCGACCGGCGCGGCGCAGGTCCTCCCGAGTCGTGACCGGGATCCGCTCGAGATCCTCCAGCGTCCTGACGGATGCCGGATCCAGGCCCGCCTGATCGAGGCGGTGACGATAGTGCGGGACGTTCCGGTAGGCGTGACGGACCAGTGAGCGAAGCTTGCGCTCGCGGAGCTCACGAAGCGCATCGCCATCGAGCCACAGGCAGCGCTTCAGCTCGTGGAACTCGACCAGCTTCCGTGGCAGACTCATGCGGGCGCTCGATGTCAGAGGGTGGAGACGAAGATCCCGTTCCGGGGACCGGGGAGGAGGTCATCCACGAGGGCGAAATCCAGCTCCACGGAATCTCCCAGGAGTCGACGGAACCCGGTCTGCATGGCCTCCAGGGTCGGGTTCTCCACAGGCTCGCGAGGAACGATGTGGACGGCGATCCGCGCGGGATCTTCCTGACGGACCTGGAAGCGGTCGATCTCCCCGAACGGGCGAAGCACCTGGTCGAACATCCACGAGGGGAAGGTCCGGCCGTCGGGCAGCCGAACGAGCTCGGCCACCCTGCCCGCCGGCGCCTGGAGGAGCGGAAACGCGATCCCGCACGGACACGGTCGGCCCACCCAGGCGCAGACGTCGTCGAGCCTGTACCGGAGAAACGGCATCGCGAGGCCGTCGAGCGCGGTGACGACCGCGGTCGGGGAGCCGGCACCCTCATCCACGAGCTCGTAGATGACTCTGTCGGCGTTGAGATGGAGTCCGGTATGGCTTCGGCACTCCCACGCGATGCGCCCGGTCTCCATCGTCGCATAGAAGTTGAAGCACTCTATGCCCTTCGAAAGAGCCTGCTCGCGAAGATCGGTGGGGACGACCTCGGCCGACGTGACCAGGGCGCGCGGCCGGCAGATGGGGCTCAGACGACCGTCCAGGCGCTCCATGACAGCCCGGAGGGCGGTCGGATAGGCCCACAGGACGTCGGGCCGCAAGGCACGCAGGCGCTCGATCTGGACCTGGATCGGGAGCCAGGGGGACACGTAGTGACGGGAGAAGATCCCCAGCCGCGTGTAGAGGGGCTGGGCGTCCCAGTGGTCCGGTCCCAGGAACACCAGTCGGTCCCGGGGGCGAAGGAGGTGATTGGCCCAGAGCCCGCGCAGCTCGATCAGGAGGCGCGTCCGTTTTTCCGAGCCGGTCACGTAGACGGCGAAGGGCTGGCCGGTGCTGCCGGTCGTGTCGAACCTCACGCACGATCCCGGGTCGATTCCGCGGGCCATGGTTCGCGCCAGCCCCGCCCGACGCAGGTCGGACTTGCTCGTGATCGGGATCCGGGGCAGATCGTCCAGCGTCCGGATCGTGGCCGGGTCGATCCGGGCTTCGTCGAAGAGCGATCGGTAATAGGAGACGTTCCGGTAGACGTGATGGACGAGCGCCCGAAGCTTCCGTTCGCGGAGCTGCCGCAGCCCCGCATGGTCGAGCTCCAGATGCCGCAGGTGTCTGCGGAACTCGATCAGTTTGCGCGCCAGCTCCACAGCGGGAATGATAGAGCCGGTTCCAGCCCCGACCAGAACTGCGTGGACGGGAAACCCTTGCTGGCGGCCGCCGGTTCCAGCCGGGGACGGATGCCGAGTTGAAGAACGGAATCCTGGCGCCCCGTCTCGAGACCGTCCGGGAGGGTGGCGAGGTCCTGGGGTTCGTGGCCATCGACACGACCGTCTGTGGCCGGGCGCTCGGCGGCCTGCGGATGGCCCCCGACGTGACGGCCACCGAGGTAGCGGGGCTCGCGCGGGCCATGACCTTGAAGTACGGTCTGGCCGGCCTGCCACAGGGGGGCGCGAAGGCCGGCGTCCTGGGCGACCCGGAAGCTCCGGAGCCGGAGCGCCGCGCGCGGCTCCAAGCGTTCGCCCGGGCGATCGCCCCGCTCCTGAAGGGCCGCGTGTACCAGCCCGATACGGACATGGGAACGCGCGCCGGGGACATCCACGCCATGCTCGAATTCGTTGGTCTCAAGATCGGCCGTCGTTCCCTCAGGAGCGACCGTTCGGGCCACTATACGGCCCTGACCGTTTTGGCGGGCGCGCGGGCGGCGCTCTCGCGTCGCGGCGTTCGTCTGGAGAGCGCCACCGTCGCGATCGAGGGGTTCGGCGCGGTCGGCGGATCGCTCGCCACGCTCCTCGACCGCGCCGGCGCCCGGGTGGTCGCCGTCTCCACCTCCCGGGGGGCCTTGTACGACTCGCGGGGCCTGGACGTCCGGCGGCTCCGGGAGCTGGCGGCGCGGCACGGCAGCGGATTTGTCCTGGAGTACCACGAGGCGGATCGTGTGACGCACGAGAGCCTCCGCGAGCTTCCCGTCGATCTCCTTGCTCCGTGCGCCCGCCCCGGTTCGATCGACGTCGAGAACGCGGCCCGCCTCCGGGCGCGGGCGGTCTCCTCGGGCGCCAACGATCCGATCGGACCCGAGGCGGAGGAGATCCTCGCCGGAAGGGGCGTGGTCGTGGTGCCGGACTTCGTCGCCAACGTAGGTGGCGTCCTCGGAGGGACCATGCGGTTCGCGGCGGTGGGGGAGCCCGGGATCGAGGCGTTTCTCCTCGAAGCGGTCGGCGGTTGGATCGATGCCCTTCTCGCGCGAGCGGAGGAAGAGGGTGTCTCCCCGCGCCGGATCGCCGCCCCGCTCGCTCGGACCCGGTTCGAGGCGGTCCGCCGGCGTGCCGAGCACCCGGGCGCCGCCGGCCGTGTCGTAGGCGCGCTGGTCGAGCTCCATCGCCGGCGGCTCCTCCCGCGGCCGCTCGTGGGCGCGTTCGCCCCCCGGTGGTTCCGGGGAGCGCTCGCCCCGCCCCCCGGCCCGGCACCCACCCGATGACGGAGCCGCCGGACGGACTCCGGCGGGCGGCCCGCGACCGCCGCTACTGGTCCCGGATCGGCCAGCGCTGGCGGGCCCGTGGTCCGGACCGCCTATGGCGCGCTCACAGCGACGCCGTGAACGCCCCGATGCTCCGCCGGTGGCTGCCTCCGGATGGCGGTCTCCGCGCGCTCAAGACGGACCTCTTCGACGAGGCGTTCGGCGAGGGGCTCCTGGAGCCGCTGGCCCAACGCTTCTCCACGCTGGTCGGGATCGACCTGTCGGAGGCCGTGATCGAGGAGGGCGTGAGAAAGTGCACCGGGATCGCCGCCGTGCGATGCGACGTGCGCGCGCTGCCGTTTACGGACGGCGCGTTCGGGGCGGTCGCCTCGATCTCGACGCTGGATCACTTCCGGCGGGCGGAGGACATGGTCGAGGCGCTGGCCGAGCTGCGGCGGGCCCTCGTGCCTGGAGGGTGTCTCGTCCTCACGCTCGACAATCCGGCCAATCCGGTCGTCGGCCTCCGCAACCGCCTCCCGTTCCGGCTCGTCCGCGCGTCCGGCCTGGTCCCCTACTACGTCGGCGTCACGGCCGGTCCCCGCCGCGCCCGGGCTCTCCTGGAGGAGGCGGGCTTCGACGTCCTCGAGGTGACCGCCCTCATGCACTGCCCGCGGGTCCTGGCTGTTCCGGTCTGCCGGTGGGTCGACCGGTTCGCCCCGGGTGCGAGGGGCGCTCTCCTCGCCTTCCTGGGGACCTTCGAGGGGTTGGGTCGCTGGCCGACCCGCTTCCGGACCGGTCACTTCGTGGCGCTGCGAGGCGTCCGGCGGTGAGAGAGTCGTGAGGCGGCCGGCGGGTTCAGCGACCGGGAGCGCCGGGTTCAGCGTGCGCGTACATTCGGCCCGAATCCCACGCGGAGGTGAAGGACCGCCACGATCCAGCTCTTCGAGGTCCTGGAGGGCAAGGTGAAGCCGTACCGCGTCGAGGTGAAGGAACCGGCGGGGGTGGAGACACCGGCCGGCTCGTTCGAGGCTGTCCCGGTGGCGCTCACCCCGCTCGACGGATCGCCGGGCGGGCAGACGATCTACGTCGAAGCGGCGGAGCCCAACCGGGTGGTCAAGGTGGAGTCCACGCTCCCGGCCATGATGGGTGGAGGGACGGCGACGGCCGTTCTGGCTCCCGCGCAGTAGGCCGGCGTCGATCCCGGAAGCCTGAGGCGGCGGTGGATGCCGAAAGCGTACTGGAACGGGGCTCTGCTGGCCGAGAGCGACGACACCATCGTGCTCGAAGGGCGGCACTACTTCCCGGCGGCCTCCGTGCGGCGGGACCTCCTCCAGGAGAGCCAGACCCGGACCCGCTGCCCCCGCAAGGGGGAGGCGCGCTACTTCCACGTCACCGTCGACGGTCGGCTGAACGCCGACGCGGCGTGGACCTTCCGGAACCCCAAGCCGGCCGCCAGGCACGTCAAGGACCGGGTCGCCTTCTGGCACGGGGTGGAGGTCGAGTAGGAGCGGCGCGGCGTGCCGCGCCCTACGGCGAACGGGCCGGTCGTCGGCGCCGGGCGGTCGGGGAGAGCCGGTGACCGACGTCCAGCGGCTGGCCGCCTTCGTCGAGCGAGTGGCCTGGGAGGACATCCCGGAGGCGGCTCTCGAGCCGCTCCGGATCCGCGTCCTGGACTCGCTCGGGTGCGCGATCGGCGCCCTGGACGGCGAGCCAGTCCGGATGATTCGCGAGCACGTCGCGGACTTCGGCGGCGCCGAGCGGTGCGGGGTGATCGGCGGCGGCCGGACGGCTCCCGACCGGGCCGCCCTCTACAACGGCGCTCTGGTCCGCTATCTCGACTTCAACGACAGCTATCTGGCGCCGGGTGAAACCTGCCACCCGAGCGATAACCTGTGCGCGGTCCTGGCGGCGACCGAGTACGCGGGCGGCACGGGCCGCGACCTGCTGACCGCGATGGCGGTCGCCTACCAGGTCCAGTGCCGCCTCTCCGACGAGGCGCCGGTCCGGGCGAAGGGGTTCGATCACACGACCCAGGGCGTGTACGGCGCGGCTGCCGGGGTCGCCAGAGCGCTCGGGCTGGACGCGGCGAGGATCGCGAACGCGGTCGCGATCGCCGGCACTGCCTTCAATGCGCTCCGGGTGACCCGCACGGGGGCGCTCAGCCACTGGAAGGGGCTGGCTGCCCCCAACGCCGCGTGCGCCGGCCTTCACGCCGCCTTTCTCGCCATGCGCGGGATCACCGGCCCGGCGGAGGTCTTCGAGGGGACCAAGGGGTTCGAGGAGTCGATCGCCGGGCCTTTCGAGATTGGCTGGGAAACCGAAGGCCTCGACCGTGTCACGCGGACGATCCTCAAGCGGTACAACGCCGAGATCCACTCCCAGTCGACCCTCGAGGGAGCGCTCGAGCTGAGGGCCCGCCACGCGATCGATCCGGGCGCCATCGACCGTGTCGAGGTCCAGACGTTCGACGTGGCCTATCACATCATCGGTGGCGGCGAGGAGGGAGACAAGACGCTCGTCCGGACCAAGGAGGAGGCCGACCACAGCCTGAACTACATGGTGGCGGTGGCGTTGCTCGATGGCCAAGTGCTGCCGGCCCAGTACGAGCCCGAGCGGATCGTCCGGGAGGACGTGCAGTCGCTCCTCAGAAGGGTCGTGATCCGACCGCGCGCGGATTTCAGCAGCCGGTTCCCCTCCGAGATGCCGTCTCGAGTAGCGATCCACATGCGCGGCGGGACCGTCCACGAGATCGAGAAGCGCGACTACGAGGGTTTTCACACGCGGCCGATGCGTTGGGAGACCGTGGCGGCGAAGTTCGACGGCCTGGCGGCGCCGTGGGCCGACGAGACTCTCCGCGCCGAGATTCGTGAGGCGGTGCGAGCGCTCGGAGATCGGCCGGTGGCCGAGTTGATGGCGCTTCTGGCGCGGGCGGGTCAGGGCACGTAGGCGGTCACCCTGTCCACTGCACGGGCAGGGCGAGACGTGACGAAAGGAGACGGCATGGCGGACAGGAAGCGCAGGAAGGTCAACACTCCAAGGGACGCCCCCGCCGCTGAACGAGGCTTCCGGTTCCTCAAGATGAACGAGCGCGAGGGCAAGCCCAGGACGCGCGGCATCACCGAGATCCGCGGCCCCTACTACTCGGTCATGGGTCGGCGCTACCTCGAGGACGTCCTCGAGACGATGGGGGCCTACGTGGACGCGCTCAAGTTCGCCGGCGGCTCGTTCTCGCTCATGCCCCGGCCGGCGGTCGAGGGGCTGATCGAGTCGTGCCACGCCCACGACGTCCTGGTCTCGACCGGCGGGTTCATGGAGTACGTCCTGACCCAGGGATCCGACGCGGTCCGATCGTACATCGCGGAGTGCGCCGACTACGGCTTCGACATCATCGAGATCTCGGCCGGCTTCATCACCCTTCCCACCGACGACTGGCTGCGTCTGATCGAGGCCGTCCAGGAGGCGGGCCTGAAGGCCAAGCCCGAGGTCGGGATCCAGTTCGGCGCCGGCGGAGGCGCGACCACCGTCGCCGAGCTCGAGGCCGAGGGCCAGCAGGACCCGGCCCAGGCGATCGGCCGCGCCCGCCGCTTCCTCGATGCCGGGGCCTACATGATCATGGTCGAGTCCGAAGGCATCACCGAGAACGTCCCCCGCATGCGGACCGACGT
>DASZOP010000159.1:0-9170 GCA_035550715.1 Gemmatimonadota bacterium
AAGATCCAGACGACGCGTCACCGCATCCCGGGGTTCAGGACCGACGCCGATACCCAGATCGTGTTCGTCGATACCCCGGGTCTCCTGGAGCCGGCCTATGCGCTCCAGGACGCGATGATGGAGACGGCCAGAACGGCGCTGGACGGGGTCGACCTGGTCTACTGGCTGGTCGACCACGACGAGCCATCCGACCTCGAGAAGACGCTGCTCTCGGGCCTCGCCCGCCGGGAGATCCCGCTGTTCCTGCTTCTGACCAAGGCCGACCAGGTCCCCGCGCCGAAGCTGGCGTCACGGGCCTCCCGATGGGGGTCGGTGGCGCCGTGGCGGCGGGTCGTGCGGACCGCCCCGCCGACGGGAGAGGGTCTGGACGTCCTGCTCGAGGCGACCCGGGAGATCCTGCCGGAGCAACCTTTCTTCTACCCGGCCGACCAGCTCACCGACCTCAACCTGCGCTTCCTGGCGGCGGAGCTGGTCCGGGAGGCGTGCTACGAGGAATTGGGGCAGGAGGTTCCGTACAGCGTCCACGTGGCGGTCGACGACTGGCGGGAGCCGGTCGAACCGGGAGGGACGACCTCGATCGGGGCGACGATCCACGTCGAGCGGGAAAGCCAGAAGGGGATCGTGATCGGCGAGCGAGGGCGGAGGGTCAAGGCGATCGGGACCCGGGCGCGGGCCGCGATCGAAGCGCTCGTGGGGGGGGCGGTGTACCTTACGCTCAGGGTCAAGGTACGGAAGAAGTGGTCGCGCCAGGAGGCGGACCTCAGGCATTTCGGATACCGGCGCTGACGATGCTCGGCGCCGTGGACCCCAGGAGGAGAGATGGCGCTGGACAAGGAGCTGCTGGAGATCCTGGCCTGCCCCAAGTGCAAGGGAGACCTGACCTACAAGGAGGAGGAGCAGGTGCTGGAGTGTCCCGCCTGCCGCCTTCGGTATGCAATCAAGGATGACATCCCGATCATGCTGATCGACGAGGCGGAGTCGTTCTGAGACCCGTCGAGGTCGGGTGACGCCCCGGTCGCCCTCCGGGGCGGCGCTGGCTGCCAGGGTCCTCGAGGTCCTGGGGAAGGCCATGCGCCCGCTCAAGCTCAAGGAGATCGCCAACGGGGCGGGCGTCAAGGACGACGGGTACGCCGAGCTCAAGGACACCCTCGCCCGGATGACCGAAGAAGGCGCGATCTACAGGAGCAAGCACCAACGGTACGCCCTCCCCCAGCAGATCAACCTCGTCGTGGGGCGGCTCGACGCGACCCGCGGCGGGGCCGGCTTCGTGATCCCCGACAAGCGGGACGGGATGCTCGACGTGTTCGTTCCCCAGCAGCGGCTGGGCGGGGCCGTGCACCGGGACCGCGTGGTCGCCAGGATCGAGCGCAGGAAGAGTCGCGGGGGCAATCCCGAGGGAACGATCATCCGCGTGCTCGACCGCGCGCACACCCAGATCGTGGGCGCGCTCCAGCGGGGGAAGCATTTCGGCTTCGTGAAGCCCGACAGCCCGCTCTTCCACTTCGACGTCTACGTGGCCCAGGAGGACCTCGCCCACGCCGAAGAGGGTCAGAAGGTGGTCGTCGAGATCGACGACTGGGGGGACGGGACGAAGAACCCCGAGGGCCACATCACGAAGGTCCTGGGGGATCCTGACGACCCTGGCGTCGACATCCTGTCGATCGTCCTTTCGCATGGCCTCATGACCGACTTTCCGCCGGAGGTCGAGGAGGCGGCGAAGCGGCTCCGCGTCGACTTCGCGGCCGAGACCAGACGCCGTCTGGATTTCCGCGAGCGCCTGACGTTCACGATCGATCCGGCGGACGCCAAGGACTTCGACGATGCGCTCTCGCTGATGCCCATCGAGGGCGATCGGTTCGAGATCGGGATCCACATCGCCGACGTCAGCCACTTTGTCCAGTTCGATCAGGAGATCGACGACGAGGCGTACGAGCGGGGAACCTCGACGTACCTCGTAGATCGCGTGATCCCCATGCTGCCCGAGCGGCTGTCGAACGAGCTCTGCTCCCTCGTCCCGGGGGAGGATCGGCTGACCTACTCGGTGATCGTCAAGATGGACGGCGAGGCGCACGTCCACGGCTTCGACATCGCCGAGACCGTGATCCGGAGCCGGCACCGCCTCACGTACGCCGAGGCCCAGGCCATCATCCAGGGGGAGATCCCGAAGCCCGAGCACAAGGAGCTTCTGTTCCCGATCCAGACGCTGCGCCGGCTGGCCAAGCGCATGAGCGCCCGCCGCTTCGAGCGCGGAAGCCTCGACTTCGACCTGCCCGAGTCACGCGTCGAGCTCGACCAGGAAGGTTTCCCGATCGACATCAAGGAGTCCGTCCGGCTGGACAGCATGCGGCTGATCGAGGAGTTCATGCTGCTCGCCAACGAGATCGTCGCCCGCCACGCCACCAAGCGGAAGATCCCCTTCCTGTATCGCGTCCACGAGCCGCCCTCCCAGGAGAAGCTGGAGCGGCTGCGGGAGTTCATCGGCGCCATGGGATACCTGCTCCCCAAGGGTGACATCCAGCCGGAGAACTTGAAGCGCATTCTGGCCGAGGTGCGCGGGAAACCGGAGGAGGAGCTCGTCAACACGGTCGTCCTGCGCTCGATGATGCAGGCCCGGTATTCGATCGAGAACATCGGCCACTTCGGGCTGGCGGCCGAGCACTACACGCACTTCACCTCGCCCATACGTCGCTATCCCGATCTGGTCGTCCACCGTCTCCTCAAGCGTCTCGAATCCGGCGAGCGGTGGAAGGATCCCGCCGAGCGCGAGAAGACGACGAGCCGGCTCGAGCTGACGGCCGAGCACGCGTCGGTCCAGGAGCGAATCGCGGAGCGCGCCGAACGAGACTCGATCGAGCTCAAGAAGGTCGAGTTCATGGAACGCCACATCGGCCAGCGCTTCAAGGGCCGGATCAGCGGCGTCCGCTCGTTCGGGTTCTTCGTCCGGCTCGACGAGTACTTCGTGGAGGGTCTGGTGCACGCCCACGACCTGGAGGACGATTACTACGAATTCCACGAGAACAGCTTCGCGCTGATCGGCCGGAACACGGGGCGGAGGTTCCGGCTGGCCGATCCGGTGGTCGTCGAGGTGACCGGTGTGAACAAGGAGGAGCGGCAGATCGACTTCACGCTGGTCGAGGGGCCCGACGGCAAGCCGGGGGGCGGTGAGAAGAGGAAGGAAGAGGGCGCGAGCGGGCGGCCGGGTCCCAGGGGCCGGAAGCAGGCGGGGACGTCGAAGCCGCCGCGGAAGAAGGCCCACCGGAGATGAGCCGTGGGTGCCCCTCCGGGACAGCCGCTTGACAGGACGGCCGGGACGGCTTAGGAAACCATGGTCGAAACCCCCAACTGCAGGAGGTCTTCCTCATGACCCAGGAAGGTGGAGGCGGCGGAGGTCAGGGCGGGATCTATGCGATCCTGATCATCATCGTGATCCTGATCCTCGCGGCGGTGCTCTACATGAGCGGCGCGTTCGGCGGCGGCGGAGGCGACGACGCCACCGACATCAACGCGGACGTGGACATCTCCGCGCCCGACGTTCCTGGCACCGGCGGAGGGAGCTGATCCCGGCCGTTCTCGGGTAGATCGCGATCGAGATCGAACGAGAGGGCGCCGCCGGCGCCCTCTCGGTTTTCTACCCCGTCGGCCCGACCTCACTCACGGATCCGGACCTCTTCGACCGCGGCGCCGGTAGGCTCGAACGCGGTCTTATCCTCGATCCCCATCTCGACCGGGACACGATAGTTGCCGCTGAAGCAGGCATCGCAGTGCCGCTCGCGGGCGCCCACCGCCCGGTAGAGCCCGTCGAAAGACAGATAGGCCAGCGTATCGGCTCCGACGTGGTCGCGGATCTCGTCGACGGTCCGGCTGGAGGCGATCAGCTCGTCCCGGTTCGGGATGTCGATCCCGTAATAGCAGGGGTGACGCAAGGGCGGCGAGGCGATCCTGAGGTGGACTTCCCGGGCGCCCGCCCCTCGGATCAGGCGGACCAGCGCGCCCGAGGTGGTGCCGCGGACGATGGAATCGTCCACGACGACCACGCGGCGGCCCCGGATGACGCTCGTCACCGGATTGTATTTGATCTTGACCCGGAAGTCGCGGACGTCCTGGCCGGGCTGGATGAACGTTCGCCCGATGTAATGGTTTCGGATGAGTCCGTGCTCTAGCGGGATGCCGCAGGCCTCGGCGTAGCCTGCCGCGGCGGCGTTGCTCGAATCGGGAACCGAGAACACGCAGTCCGCGTCGGCCGGGTGCTCGCGGGCGAGCTCGCGTCCCATCCGGCGGCGGGCCTCGGCCCCGCTCAGCCCGAACAGGACGGAGTCGGGACGGCCGAAGTAGATCTGCTCGAACACGCACATGCACTCCGACTCGGCCGGCTCGTCGCGCAGGATCTCGTGGCCGCCTTCGAGCGGGAACTTGATCACCTCGCCGGGCCCCACCTCGCGATCGGGCTCGACCCCGACCAGGTCGAGGGCGCAGGTCTCGGAGGCCAGGACGAACCCCCCCTCGTCCTGCCGGCCCATCGACAGCGGCCGGAAGCCGTGCGGATCGCGCGCGGCATAGAGCGCGTCCTGGGTCAGGATGAGGAAGGAGTAGGCGCCGCGGACCTGGCCGAGCGCGTCCAGGATCGCCTCGTCGCGGGTTCGGGCCCGTGAGGCGGCGATCAGGTGCACCAGCACCTCGGTGTCCATGGAAGACTGGAAGATCGATCCCGCGTCCTCGAGCTGGCGCCGGAGCGTCCGGGCGTTGACGAGGTTCCCGTTGTGGGCGACGGCGAGGAACCCGTCACGGTAGTTGACCAGGATCGGCTGGGCGTTGGCGAGGATGGGCGACCCGGTCGTGGAGTAGCGGTTGTGCCCGACCGCCGCCGACCCTGGGAGATCGATGAGCGCCGCCTGATCGAACACCTCGGCGACCAGCCCCATCCCGCGCCGGACATAGGGCCGGGACCCGTCCGTCGTCACGATGCCGGACGATTCCTGGCCCCGGTGCTGGAGGGCGTAGAGACCCAGGCAGGCCCACTCGGCGGCGCGGGGATGCCCGGTCACGCCGACGATCCCGCACTCCTCGCCCAGGCTCCGCTTCATCGGCTCGACTCCGTGCGCTGCATGATCCGAGGAATCGTACCCTCCCAGAGGGCCTCCAGGTCCGGGCGCGGCCGTTCGCCGAGCCCCGGGACGCGGAAGACGGGCGTCCCGGTCAACCGCCCCGCGATCCGGACGGGGAGACCGTGGTCCGAGAGCCGCCGTGTCACGACGGCTTCACGTTCGGGCGCGACCACGAGGAGGATCCGCGCCCCGTCCTCGCCGAAGAGGGTCTTCACGGGATCGGCGCCGGAAGGAAGCTCGAGGTCGAGCCCGATCCCCGCCGGGTGCGCGAAGAGGAGCTCGGCGGCGGCGACGGAGAGCCCGCCGTCGGACAGATCGTGGGCCGAGCGGACGAGGTCGGCGCCGGCCAGCTCGCGGACGGCGTCTCCCAGCCTCCGCTCGGCCTGGAGGTCGACTTCCGGCGGGAGACCCGCGGTACGGCCCAGGATCTCCCGGAGGAGCGAGCTCGCGCCCAGATGCGTTCCCTCCGCGCCGGCCAGAAGCACGAGGTCCCCGGGCCCGCCGCGGCCCGGGAGGATCGCATGCTCGAGATCCACGACGCCGACCATGCCGATCGTCGGGGTGGGGTGGATCGCGCCCCGCGAAGACTCGTTGTAGAAGGAGACGTTCCCGCTCACGACGGGAGTGTCCAGGGCGTGGCAGGCCTCGGCGATTCCCCGGATCGCCTCCACGAACTGCCAGTAAACGCCGTCCTTCTCGGGATTGCCGAAGTTGAGGCAGTCGGTGATCGCGAGCGGGCGGGCTCCCACGGCGGCCAGGTTGCGGGCCGCCTCGGCGACCGCCAGCGCGCCCCCGCGGCGCGGGTCGCAGTATACCCAGCGACCGTTCCCGTCCACGACCAGCGCGAGCCCGCGATCGGTCCCGCGGATCCGGACGATGGCCGCGTCGGCGCCCGGCGCCGCCACGGTCGAGGCCCGCACCGTATGGTCGTACTGCTCCCACACCCACCGCTTGCTGGCGATCGTGGGCGCGGCGAGGAGGGTCTCGAGCGCGGCCCATGGATCGATCGCCGCGAGCTCGGCGGGGTCCGGCATCGCGGCCTGCACGGCAGCCACGTAGGCCGGCGGGTCCACCTCGCGAACGTAGCGCGGGACCTCCTCGGTGAGGGCCCGGACCGGGATCTCGCACACGACCGAGTCACCCTCCACGATCCTCCAGACGCCGTCGTCGGTGACGCGGCCGACCCGCGTGCAGGGAAGATCCCACCTGGCGGCGACCTCCATCAGCTCGGGCTCGTTCACCGCGTCCGCCGAGATCAGCATCCGTTCCTGGGATTCGCTCAGGAGGACCTCGTAGGCCGTCATCCCGGGCTCCCGCCGGGGGACCCTCGTCACGTCGATCTCGATCCCCGCACCCGCGCGGGAAGCCATCTCGCTGGATGACGACGTGAGCCCGGCCGCCCCCATGTCCTGGATTCCCGACACCACGTCTCGAGCGATCAGCTCGAGCGTGGCTTCGAGGAGGAGCTTCTCGGTGAACGGGTCCCCGACCTGCACGGTCGGCCGGCTCTCCACGGTGTCGTCGCCGAGCTCGGTCGAGGCCAGCAGGCTCGCGCCGTGGATCCCGTCCCGGCCGGTCGCCGAGCCGAGCACGTAGACGGCGTTTCCCGGGTCGCCCGCCGAGGCGCCAGTCAGCTCCTCGTGGCGTAGGATTCCGACACACATCGCGTTGACGAGCGGGTTGCCCCGGTAGGCATCGTCGAAGACGACCTCGCCCCCGACGGTCGGGACTCCGACGCAGTTGCCGTAGTCGCCGACGCCGCGGACGACGTTCCGGAAGAGATAGCGGACGTGCGGGTCGTCGAGATCGCCGAAGCGGAGAGAATCGAGAAGCGCGATCGGCCGGGCGCCCATGGTGAAGACGTCGCGCAGGATGCCGCCCACGCCGGTCGCGGCGCCCTGATAGGGCTCGACGGCGGAAGGGTGGTTGTGGCTCTCCATCTTGAACACGACCGCGAGGCCGTCCCCGACGTCGACCGCGCCCGCATTCTCCCCGGGGCCCTGGAGGACCTGGGGGCCTTCCGTAGGCAGCTCGGCCAGCCGTGCCCGGCTGTACTTGTAGCCGCAGTGCTCGCTCCACATGAGGCTGAACACGCCGAGCTCGGTCAAACCGGGCTCGCGTCCGAGGAGCTCGACGATCCGCTCGTACTCGGAGGGGGTCAGGCCATGGGCCGCGACGTCGCCTTCCGTGACCGGCCGCTCAGCGAGCGCCGTCGTCATGCGGCCGCCTCGAGGAGCCCCCGGAAGACGCGCACGCCGTCGTCCGAGCCGACCAGCGCGTCCATGGCCCGGTCGGGATGGGGCATGAGGCCGAGGATGTTGCCGGTCGCGTCCGCGATCCCGGCAATCGCGCGCGCCGACCCGTTCGGGTTGCTCTCCTTCGTCGTCGCGCCGGCCGCGTCGACGTATCGGAAGACGACCCGCCCTTCGGCTTCGAGACGGTCGAGGACCTCGGGCTCTGCGATGTAGTTCCCCTCGCCGTGCGCCACCGGGAAGCGGACCCGCTCGCCGGAGCGGTAGTGGCGGGTGAAGGGGGTCGCCGTGGATTCGATCCTGAGCCACTGCGGGCGGGAGATGAAGGTCAGCCGGTCGTTCCTCATGAGGGCGCCCGGCAGGAGGCCGGCCTCGGTCAGGATCTGGAACCCGTTGCAGATCCCGAGCACGGGGCGGCCTGCCTCCGCGAAGCGGATCACCTCCTCCATGATCGGGCTGAAGCGGGCGATCGCGCCCGCCCGGAGGTAGTCGCCGTACGCAAAGCCGCCGGCCAGGACGATCGCCCGGACGCCGGCCAGATCGCGATCCTTGTGCCAGAGCCAGACGGGACGCGTCCCCGGGACGCTGCCCACGGCGTCGAAGACGTCCTGGTCGCAGTTGGTGCCGGGGAAGCGGACGACGCCGATCGGGACCGGCGTGCCGGTCAAGGTCCGTCCCCGTCCAGCCGGTACTGGAAGCGCTCGATCACCGGATTGGCGAGGAGCCGCTCGCACATCTCCCGGACCTCACGCTCGGCCGCCGTGCGGTCCGGCTCGTCCAGGCGAAAGGTGATCCACTTCCCGACCCGGAGCTCGGTGACGCCCTCGTGACCCAGGGACTCGAGGGCGTGGGCGAGCGTCTCCCCCTGGGGGTCCAGGAGGCCCGGCTTGAGCTGGATGAAGACCTCGACCCGTGTCAACGGGCAGGCTCCCGGGTGACGGAGGAGCGCCTGTCGACTTGGACAAGGGGATGACCGGTGATCCTGCGGTACGCCTCGCGGTAGCGCTCGGTCGTCGCTTCCACCGCGGCGTCTGGAAGCGGGGGCAGCGGCGATTCGCCGTTCCACCGCCCGGCCCGCCGCTCGGTCTCCAGGAAGTCCCGCACGGGCTGCTTGTCGAACGACGGCTGGGGTCCGCCCGGGCTCCACTCCGCCGCGTCCCAGAAGCGCGAGGAGTCGGGGGTCAGGACCTCGTCGATCAGGAGGATGTCGTCCCCGTCGATCGCCCGCCCGAACTCGAATTTGGTGTCGGCGAGGATGATCCCGCGGCCCGCCGCGTGGGCGCTTCCCTCGGCATAGAGGGCCAGCGAGCGGTCGCGCAGGTGCGCGGCCAGCTCGGCCCCGAGCCGGGCCTCCATCACGTCGAAGGCGATGTTCTCGTCGTGTCCGGTCTCGGCCTTGGTGGCGGGCGTGAAGATGGGCTCGGGAAGCCGTCCGCCACGCTCGAGCCCTCCGGGAAGCGGAATCCCGGTGACGCGGCCGGTCTGCCGATACTCCTTCCAGCCCGACCCGTCCAGGTAGCCGCGAACCACGCACTCGACGGGGATGGTCTCGGCCCGACGGCAGAGCGTCGAGCGCCCCGCCAGCACCTGCCGGTGGCCGGCCAGCGCGGGCTCCCGCTCCACGATCTCGTCGACGTCGGTCGTGATGCGATGATGCGGTGCGGCGACGTCCAGGAGGTCGAACCAGAAGTCCGAGAGGCCGGTCAGGACGGCGCCCTTGTCCGGGATCCCGCGCTCGAAGACGATGTCGAACGCCGACAGCCGGTCGGTGGCGACCATCAGGACGTCGTCGCCGAGCGCGAACATCTCCCGCACC
>DASZOP010000160.1:0-8988 GCA_035550715.1 Gemmatimonadota bacterium
CCTCGAGCGCGCGTACGACGATGCCAAGTACGGCGATTTCTCGCGCCGTCCGTTCCTCGACATCGTGATCCCCTCGATGATCGACCCGGCGATGGCGCCGCCCGGAAAGCACGTCATGTCGATCTTCGTCCAGTACGCACCGTACCACAGGAACGGTGGCTGGGACGATTCGAGCCGCGAGGCCTTCGGCGACGCGGTGGTCGATACCCTTGCCGAGTACGCGCCCAACGTCCGCTCCGCGATCCTCCACCGGCAGGTGATCACGCCGGCCGACATCGAAGCGGTCACCGGGCTGTCGGAGGGGAACATCTTCCAGGGGGAGCTCGCCCTCTCCCAGCTCTTCTTCCTGAGGCCCGCGCCCGCGTGGGCCGACCACCGGACGCCGGTCCGCGGCTACTACCAGTGCGGCTCCGGAACGCACCCCGGGGGCGGGATCATGGGTGCCAGCGGACGACTGGCGGCGAGGGCTGTCCTCTCGGACGGAAGGAGGAGCTCGTGAGCCTCGACGGTCGACCCGTGGTCGTGATCGGCTCGGGTGTCGAAGAGCTGGTGGCGGCCGCTGCGCTCGCCAGGGCGGGATTCCGGGTGATGGTGCTGGAGCGGGGCGAAGCGCCGGGGGGTCCGGCCGTTTCCGAGGAGGTCGTTCCCGGATTCCGTGTCGATCCCGTTTTCTCGGACGTGGGCTACCTGCCGCCCGCGACCCGCCGCGATCTGGAGCTGGAGAAGCAGGGGGTGGCGTTCCTGAGTCCCGATCCGGTGCTTGCCGCGGGAGCGGTCGGCGGAGAGCCGCTCGTCCTGTGGCGCGATCCGCGGAAGACCCGGGCCGCGGTGGCCAGGCGCTCGACCGGCGACGCCGAACGATGGCTCGATTTCTCGGAGCGGATCGCGTCGTTCGCCCGGATCCTCGAGGCTGTCTGCTCGCGGCCTCCGTTCCGGCCGGCGGGGCCGCTGCGCGACCTGGCGCCGTACTGGGGACTGGGGCGGCAGATCCGTTCGCTGGGCCGGGTCCGGATGGCGGAGCTCCTCCGGGTCCTCCCTCTCCCGGCGTACGATCTCCTCGAGGACGCCTTCGAGGACGAGATCCTGAAGGGTGCGCTCGGGGCGCTGGCCGCGCGCGGGGTCTTCCAGGGCCCGCGTTCTCCCGGCACCGCGCTCGCCCTTTTCCATCGTCAGGTCGGAAGCCCGACCGGGGTCTTCGGGCCCCGGACGGTCGTCAGGGGAGGGATCGGCGCCCTCGTCGCCGCGCTCGCGGAGACCGCGAGAGAGCGGGGGGCGGAGATCCGCTGCGGGGTAGAGGTCGCCAGGATCGTGACCGGAAACGGCCGGGTGAGCGGTGTCGCGCTCGAGGGTGGCGAGGAGGTGGCCGCTCGGGCCGTCCTGTCGGGCGCCGATCCGGCGCGCACGTTCCTCGAGCTCGTGGACACGAGGGACCTGGATCCCGACTTCGTTCATGCGGTCCGGCAGATCCGGTTCCGGGGAGGATACGCGCGCGTCCACCTGGCGCTATCCGAGGCCCCGCGCTTCGTCGGGCTGGCGGACCCCCCGCAGGGTTCGTTCGTGATCGCGCCGGGGCTGGACGCCGTGGAGCGCGCGTACGACGACGCCAAGCACGGGAGCGTTTCCGCCCGTCCGGTGCTCGAGGCCAGAGTCCCGTCATTTCTCGATCCATCCCTCTGTCCTCCAGGGCGGCACGTGATCTCGGTCGACGTGCGGTTCCTGCCGGTCGGAGAGGCGTCGGGGGGAGGCAACGGCGCGGCGCTCGAGACGCTGGGCGATCGGGTGGTCGAGATGCTCGCCGAGCACGCCCCCGACCTGCCGGCGGCGGTTCTCGGGCGGCGGGTCCTGACCCCGATGGACTTCGAGGCGCGCTACGGGCTCACCCGAGGCGATCCGTTCCAGGGCGAGCTCGCGCTCGACCAGCTTCTGTTCATGCGACCCGTGCCGGGATGGGGATGCTATCGCACCCCGATCCAGGGCCTGGTCCTGTGTGGTCCGGGGACCCACCCCGCGGGGGCGATCGCCGGCGCCTCCGGGCTCAACGCGGCGAACGCGATCCACGAGGATCTGGAACGAGGCGTGTGACGATGAGCGACGGAACGACCTTCATCGAGACGAGGAAGAGTTACAGGCAAGGAGCGGTGACGCTGCCGGGACGGTACTACACCGCGCCGGAGATCTTCGCCGACGAAGCGGAGCGGATCTTCGGAAGGTCGTGGCTCTGCGTGGGACGGGAGGAGGAGATCGGCCTTACGGGCGAATACTTCCTCGTCTCGGCCGCCGGCGAGAGCCTGATCGTCGCGCGCGACGAGGGGGGGGCGGCCCACGCCCTCTACAACGTCTGCCGGCACCGCGGGACGCGCCTCCGCGAGGAGGAGCGGGGGAGGCTCCGCTCGATTCAGTGCCCCTACCACGCCTGGACCTACGGGCTCGACGGCCGGCTGATCGGGGCTCCGGAAATGGACGGGGTCGAGGGGTTCGACCGCGCGGATTACCCGCTCCACCGGGCCAACCTCGCGTCGTGGGGCGGCTTCCTGTTCGTGAACCTGGCCGAGGAGCCCGAGCCGTTCCAGGAGGCCTTTGGACCGCTCCTCGACCGCTTCACGCGGTTCAACATGACCCGCCTCCGCGCCTGGCGGCGGATCGAGTACGAGGTGAAGGCGAATTGGAAGCTCGTCTTCCAGAACTACTCGGAGTGTCTGCACTGCCCGGTGATCCACGCGCGCCTCTCCGAGCTCACCCCCTTCCGGACGGGGCAGAACGATCTCGTCGAGGGACCCTTTCTGGGCGGCTACATGGTCCTGGCCGAGAAGGGGGGCAGCATGACGATGAGCGGTCGGTCGTGCGCGCGCCCCGTGGGGGAGCTGCCGGAGGAGGAGTTCGAGCGGGTCTACTACTACTCGATCTTCCCGAACCTCCTTCTCAGCCTCCATGCCGACTACGTGATGGCGCACCGGGTGTGGCCCCAGGCCTCCGACCGGACGCGGATCGTCTGCGAGTGGCTGTTCCACCCCGAAGCCTCCGGCGCGCCGGGGTTCGATCCCGACGACGCGATCCGGTTCTGGGACATGACCAACCACGAGGACTGGGGGATCTGCGAGCTGGCCCAGGCCGGGATCTCGTCCAGGAAGTACACCCCCGGTCCCTATTCGCCCCGCGAGAGCCTGCCGGCGGCGTGGGACCGCGAGTACCTAAGGCGGATGACGGGAGCGGTTCAGCCCCGGAAATGATCGTCGGTCCGGGAGGGGGGGATCCGGTCCATAGGGGTGCCAGGTCGTTCCAGGAGTCGGCGGTGTAGAGGGAAGCCAGGTCGCGGGCCTGCCGCCGCCCCGCGCCCACCTCGAACATCCCTCCCATGTAGGCGTGCCATCCCCGGATGGCGCAGCGATCGAGGCAGCGGAGGGCCTCGAGCGGACCACCGACGCGCGGCGCTTTGACGTTCACGGCCGCCGGCGGGACGGGCGGATCGTCCAGGTCGGCGGCGGCCGTCACGTAGCCGTCGAGGGCGATCCGGCCGCGCCAGGAAGACGACGGGCCGTCCGGGTCGGGTCCCTCGATGGTCGCGGCAGGGGGATCCTCGAGCCAGGCCTCCGGCAGGTGGCGGTGGGCGAGCGCCACCTGACGGGCGGATCCCTCGCGCTTGAAGTCCACGACGACGATCCGATCCGTGGCGGCGAGCGCCCTCCAGGTCGACTCCGGCCAGCCGACGGGAGAACAATCGATCTTGATCCGGGCTTCCGGTTCCGCTTCCAGGACCCGCTCGACCGCCGGCATGGGCCCCTCCGGCTCGACGGCCTCGAACCCAATCGACCGGCAATGCCGGACCGTTTGCGGCGAGCGGTCCGCGAGACGGAAGAGCTCGGTCGAGGCCTGGCGCAGCGCGAGCTCGATCGCGGCCGCCTCGATCGCGGCCCGGTGGTGGCGGTGAGCGCGCGACTCCAGCAAGCGGGCGCTCAGGGCGCCTATCGTGACTGGCCGGGGCGATACGACCCGCGGGAGGAGATCGCCGACGACGTCGGCGAAGCGGGCCTGCTCCTCGGGGGTCCAGTCGACGTTCTCGCCGAGGCCGACCTGACCCGCGCCCACGAGCGTGACCTCCGCCGTCGGCCGCAGGCGTCCTCCGTAGTACCCCTCGACCGGCACCGCGCCGATATCCACCGTATGGCCTTCCACGAGAACCGGGAGCGCCGCGAGCCGCTCGGCCAGCTCGCCCGGCGAGAGCGGCTTCACCAGGGGCGCGTGGCCTGCGGAAGGCCGGGACCCCTCATGCGCTCTTGGCGCAGCGGAAACCGGCGAAGATCTGGCGGCGCTGGGGGAGGTCCCAGTTGCGGAAAGAGTTCCGGGCTACCATCGGAGCCGTCGCCCAGGAACCGCCGCGCAGCACGCGATGGCCCTTCCCGAAGTGCGCCTCGGAGTACTCCGGATACGGGAACGCCTCGAACCCGGGGTAAGGGAGGAACTCGCTCGCCGTCCACTCCCAGACGTCGCCGATCATCTGATGGCAGCCGTAGAACGACCGGCCCCGCGGATACGCGCCGATCGGAGCCGGCGCGAACGTGCGGGCGTCGAGGTTGGCGACCGTCGGATCGGGCGGAGAGTCCCCCCACGGATAGCGGCGGGCGATCCGGACCTCGGGATCCCAGGCCGCCGCCTTCTCCCATTCGATCTCGGTGGGAAGTCGCTTGCCGAGCGAGCGCGCGCACGCGTCGGCCTCGTACCACGAGACGTGCTGGACCGGCCGGGAGGGGACCAGTGGCTCGACGTGACCGAACTGGGCATCGACCCATCCGCCCTCGTCGCACCGCCAGCCGAGCGGATGCCGGACGTCCTCTTCCCGCCGCCATTCCCACCCCTCGGCGGTCCACCAGTCGCGCGTATCGTAGCCGCCGGCCTCCATGAACGCGAGGAAGGCTCCGTTGGTGACCGGTGCCGTATCGATCCAGAACCCGTCCACGTCGACCCACGCGACGGGCCGCTCGTTGTCGTACGCTTCCGGGATACGCGGCGCGCCCAGCGGGAACGGCCCCGCGTCGATCAGGACCATGTCGGTGTCGGGGGGAAGCGCCGGCCTGGGGGTGGCCTCGCGGTAGGCGGGCTCGTAGGCGAGATCGTCCATCCGCGCGATCGCCTGGAGGAACGTCTCCTGGTGCTGTGCCTCGTGCTGGGCCAGCAGGCGATAGACGAATCCGTCTTCGAGCAGTGGATGGCCTTCCAGGTCGATGGCGCGGAGACGCCGAAGGGTCTCCTTCCGAACGTGATCCAGCCGATCCAGGTTCTCGGCCCGCGAGGGCAGCTCGAGCCGCCCGCGCTCGCTCCGCGGCGTCTGGATTGCGTCGTATCGAGGGGCGAGGGCGGACGTATCGCCGCCGGTCAGGAGCGCGTCGACCGTGCGCACCAGCCACAGCTCCTCGAACTCGGCGATATGGCCGAGATCCCACGCGATCGGGCTGAGGATGGGGAGCACCTGGCGTTGCAGGCGCGGTTCGTCCAACGCGTCGATCAGGTCGAGGGTCCGCCGCCGCACCCGCTGGAGCTCGGCCGCCAGGCGCGTTGCGCGGTCGGGTCGCGCGCCGGGATCGATGAGCCGGAAGAGGAGGAGCCCGAAGCGTCCCCCCGTGTCGGTGAACGAGCTCTCCAGCTTGAAGCCGAAGCGGGCGAAGTCGGACTCCACGCCCTCGAGGCGGTACTTGCGGCTGATCTCGGTCAGGATCATCTCACCCGCCGCGACACGGAACCGGCGCTGGATCGACGGCAGCTCGACCGTGGTGGCGTGTCGGAAGCGGGCGTAGATCTCGATCCGCTCGAGTCGGTCGTTCCAGTACGCGACGTGATCGATCGATTCCACGGGGATCGCCGTGCCGAGCTCCCGGTTCATGCGCCGGAAGAGGTTGCGGGTGAACTCCTGGCTCACCCCGGCGGCGTCGTTGTAGGCGGCCTCCAGCTCTTCGATCGGCTTGACCAGGTCGACCCCCAGGAGGAGCTGGTCCTCGGGGGAGAGGGCGCCCTCGAGCCGGGTCAGAAAGGCGTCCGTCTCGCGCGGGTTGAAGTTGCCGATCGTGGAGCCCAGGAAAACGAGGCACAGGGGGGATTGCCCCTCGATCAGGTGGAGCCCCCGCTCGTACGACGTCGCGAGGCCGGTGATGGAGATCCCCGGAAACTCCATCGCGAGGCGCTCCGCGGCGGCGGTCAGAACCGACGCGTCGATGTCGACCGGGATGTACTCCACCGGCCCTCCGGCGCGTGCCCACGCCGACAGAAGATTCCGCGTCTTGGTCGCCATGCCGGCTCCCAGCTCGACCAGGGGGACGGGGCCCGCGGCCTCGCGGATGGCGTCCGACTGATGCGTCAGGATCTCCGTCTCGGCGCGCGTCAGATAGTACTCGGGCTGGGCGGTGATCCGGCCGAAGAGGGCGCTCCCGGCCTCGTCGTAGAGGTAGCGGCAGTGGAGCCAGCGCGGGTGGTCCGACAGCCCGCGCGCGACCGAGTGGGCGAAGGCCTCGGCGGCGGTCGGGGTCGTGTCGACGAACACCACCCAGCCATCGCCCGTGCGCTCCAGGAACGAAGGAGCTCGCGGGTCGGTCAGGTTGAGGGCGACCGGTCGGGTGGTCCCCGCCATGGCTCCCTATATTAGCGGATCGGTCAGAATGGCCCATCGTCCTTTGTGAACCCTCGAAGCGGTTGGTGGCCGGAAGACCCCGCGCATCCCGCCGTGGAGTTCGATCGGGTCGCCTACGCGATCCCGGACGGCCGGACGCTGTTCGACGGGCTCTCGCTGACGGTGGCGCCGAACGAGACCGTCGTTCTGGTCGGACGCTCGGGCGTCGGCAAGACGACCGTCCTCAAGCTCGTGAACCGGCTCCTGGAGCCGGCCCGCGGCGAGGTCCGCGTTGCCGGACGTCGGACGACCGAGTGGGACCCGGTGGATCTCCGCCGGCGGATCGGCTACGTGATCCAGGAGATCGGGCTCTTCCCGCACCTCACGGTGGCCGGGAACGTCGCGCTCGTGCCGGACCTGCTGGGGTGGGAGAGGGGGCGCGTCGCCGAGCGGGCTGCGGAGCTTCTCGCCCTGGTCGGGCTCCCGGTCGAGGTGTTCGGCCGGCGCTTTCCGCACGAGCTCTCGGGCGGCCAGCGGCAACGGGTCGGCGTGGCTCGAGCGCTCGCCGCCGACCCGCCGATCCTCCTCCTCGACGAGCCCTTCGGCGCCCTCGACCCGCTGACCCGTTTCGACCTTCAGCGCGAGTTCCGTGAGCTCATGGAGAGGCTGAGGAAGGCGGCCCTGTTCGTAACCCACGACGTTCGCGAGGCGCTCCTGGTGGGAGACCGGGTCGGGCTTCTGACGGAAGGCGGGCTGGCGGAGGTCGCACCTCCGGCGGGCTTTCTCGCATCCGAGCATCCCGGGATCCGCGCCCTGCTCGAGACCTTGGGCGGCAGACCGGATGGGTGATCTGGTACGGTATCTGCGGGACCATGCCGGAGACATCGCCGCGCTGACCGTCGAGCACGTGGCGATGGTCGCGACCGCCGTGGCCGTCGCCGTCGTGATCGGCGTCCCGCTCGGGATCGCGGCGACCCGCTGGCGGCGGTGGGAGAGGTTCGTCATGGGCACGGCCAACGTCCTGCAGACGGTCCCCAGCCTGGCCTTGTTCGGGTTCCTGATCCCGGTTCCGTTCATCGGCGGGGTCGGGGCGACGACCGCGATCGTCGCCCTCACGCTCTATGCCCTGCTCCCCATCGTGCGCGGAACCCACGCCGGGATCCGCGGGGTCGATCCCGCCGTGCGCGAGGCGGGCCTGGGGCTCGGGATGACGGGTGGACAGCTCCTCCAGCGGGTCGAGCTCCCCCTGGCCGCGCCGGTCATCCTGTCCGGCGTTCGCGTGGCGACGGTGATCTCGGTCGGGATCGCCACGATCGCCGCCGCGATCGGCGCCGGCGGCCTCGGCGTCTACATCTTCCAGGGGCTGGCGATGGTGAACGACACGGTGATCCTGGCGGGCGCCCTGCCGGCGGCCCTGCTGGCGCTCTCCGCCGATGCGCTGCTGGGCATGCTCGAGCGACGCGTCACCCCCGCAGGGCACGCGGACCGGCGCGTGGAGGGAAGACCGGCGTGAAGGCGGCGTCGAGCATCCTGCTCCTCCCGCTCCTCCTCGTCTGCGGATCGAGCGACTCGGTCGTGATCGGCTCGAAGAACTTCACCGAGCAGAACGTTCTGGGAGAGATCCTGGCCCAGGAGCTGGAGGCACGCGGGATTCCCGTCGAGCGGCGCTTCCACCTGGGCGGAACGTTCGTCTGTCACAACGCCGTCGTGGATGGAGAGATCGACCTCTACCCGGAGTACACCGGAACCGCGCTGACCGCGATCCTGAAACGGCCGCCGATCCAGGATGCGGACCGCGCGTTCCGCGAGGTGCGGGACGCCTACGCCGAGCGCTGGAACCTCGCCTGGGGGGCGCCGCTCGGCTTCGAGAACACGTTCGCCCTGGTCGTGCGGCGGGCGGACGCCGAGTCGCTCGGTCTCCGGACGATCAGCGACCTGGGATCGGCGGCCGGGCGGATGACGGCCGGATTCGGTCCCGAGTTCATGGCCCGGGACGACGGCTATCCCGGGCTCCGGAAGGCGTACGGGTTCGACTTCGGCACCATCCGTCAGCTCGACCTGGGGCTCATGTACCGGGCCCTCGCAGAGCGCGAGATCGACGTCGCGGTGGCCAACTCCACCGACGGCCGTATCGACGCGCTGGATCTCGTAGTTCTGATCGACGACCGCCGCTACTTTCCGCCCTATCAGGCGGCACCGGTCGTGAGGGAAGAGGCGCTCGACCGCCATCCCCGGCTCGGCGAGGCGCTCTCGGGCCTCGCGGGAGCACTCGACGAGGCCGGCATGCGCGCGCTCAATCGCGAGGTCGAGTCCGGCGGGCGCCTGGCGGACGTCGTACGGGCGTGGCGGGCGCGCCGGGACCCGGAGCGCCGGCCCGCGCCTCGCTGAACCGGAAG
>DASZOP010000161.1:0-18498 GCA_035550715.1 Gemmatimonadota bacterium
CCGCGCACCGGCGACGCGGTCCACGTGCCCGGCCGGGCCGTGCCCACGTTCAAGCCGTCTAAGGAGCTCAAGGAGCTCGTCATGGAGGGCCAGACGGTCTAGGTCGGTTCGGGTCGTTTCCCTCGGAGGAATTCGGTCGTCGCGCCGCGCGCGAGACGCTACGTTCCTCTGCCCATCGAGTCGCGCCCGTAGCTCAGCTGGATAGAGCGACAGCCTCCGGAGCTGTAGGTCAGAGGTTCGAATCCTCTCGGGCGCACCACTAACACGCTGAACAGCCCTATTTCGGATGCAGGGGTCGCCGGTCTTCCCGCCGCCCGGCCTCGCGGGGACCATGCCGACGGTTCTTCACGAACTCGATCGCCATCGGCACGACCGACACGGCGATGATGCCGATGATGACGAGAGAGAAGTTCTCTTTCACCACCGGGATGTTGCCGAAGAGATAACCGGCCCCCACGCAGATCCCGACCCACAGCACCCCACCGATGACGTTGTAGAAAGCGAAGCTCGCGTATCGCATCGCTCCCGCGCCCGCCACGAACGGCACGAAGGTGCGGACGATCGGCACGAAGCGGCCCAGGACCACCGCCTTGCCGCCGTAACGCTCGAAGAACGCGTGGGTGCGGTCCAGGTGGCGTCGATTGAGCATTCGCTCCCAGAAGCTCGAGGTATCCTCGGCGCGAAAGACGCGTGGGCCGATGAAATGCCCGGCCGCGTAGTTGACCGCGTCGCCGAGAACGGCGGCGGCGAGGAGCAGGAACGCGAGCAGCCAGACGTCGAAGATCCCCCGGCTGGCCAGGGCTCCCGACGCGAAGAGGAGGGAATCACCAGGCAGGAAGGGAGTGACGACCAGCCCGGTTTCGGCGAAGACGACGAGAAACAGCAAACCGTACATCCAGGCGCCGTATGCGGCGGCGAGCTCGGCCAGGTGCGCGTCGAGGTGAAGCACGAAGTCGATCACCGTTTCCATCCCGCGGACTTCCTCTCCAGAAAGCAACGTTCGCGCGTGCGGCCGGATCCTCAGAACCCGCGTCCCGGCTGGACTTGTCGGAGGGCGCCCCGATGGACCAGATTGGGGAGGCCCGTGCTCCGGGCGCCGTCGCCACAGGCAGCGGCCCGCTCAACCGGGTCCCAACATCGCTCTCTCCGCACGTCAAGTCCCGCCGGACACGACCGCTCGGTCGTGGCGGGGTCAGGGCTCCAGGAAGGGGGTCGAACATGACCAAGGACGATTTCGCGGCCAGGCTGGCCAAGAAACTCGACATCTCGAAGTCGAAAGCGCACGACGCGATCGACGCCATCTTCTCGACCGAGCCGAGAAAGGGGATCATCGCCGCCGAGCTGGACGCCGGGCGCGACTTCACGATCACCGGCTTCGGCACGTTCGGGACGCGGAAGCGGAAGGCCCGTCAGGGGCGCAACCCCCGCACCGGCGCTTCGATCACCATCCCCGCCATGACCGTCCCGACCTTTCGCTCCGGCAAGGGGCTGAAGGACCGGGTGCGGCGGTAGCCGTTCGGAGATCTCACGAGGCGGGAGCGCGGGGGAGGCCTCGCGCTCCCGGGCCCTCGGCACCGGATCCTTACTCGAACACCGACTTGAGGAACAGGTAGAGGCCGACGGCGAGGCCGCCGATCAGCCATTTGTGGTCGACCAGGAAGTCGACCGCGGCGCCGCCCGTGCGCGAGAGGAAGGTCGAGACCTCGGAGGAGGAGACGGTCGCGCCGTACTCGCTGACCGCCTGGACCAAGAGGGTGGCTTCGATGGTCATGGGTGTCCTCCTCCCTCATTCCTCATGCACGTTTCGAGCCGCCCGGAAGGCCCAAAGTAGGACCGACCCCCCCGCTAGTAAACCCTTCCTGTCAAAGACAATAGGACACCCGAGCCCGGAGCCGCTTGCTACGCCAGGGCAGCGGCGGCTAGCATGACGAAATGCGTCGGATCCTCCGGCTGGCGCTGTTCCTGGTGGTGGCGTCCGTCGCTCTCGCGGTCGCCTCGGTGGTCATGTGGTTTCCGGTGGTCGTCTGGCACCGCTTCCGTCCGCCCCATGCGACGGCCCTGATGCACGTCCGAGCCGACGAGGCGGCCGCCCGGGGGGAGAGCTGGGCGCCCAGCTACCGGTGGGTTCCCCTCGACCGGATCTCGCCGAACCTGGAGGCGGCCGTGCTGGTCGCGGAGGACACGCGGTTCTACGAGCACCACGGGTTCGACGTCGAGCAGATCCGCTCGGCGCTCGAGGTCCGCGAGGCCGGGGGTCGTCTGCGGGGCGCGTCCACGATCAGCCAGCAGACGGTCAAGAACCTCTACCTCTCGCCCCGGCGGGACCTCCTGCGCAAGGGGCGCGAAGCCGTCCTGACCGCGTGGATGGAGCTCTGGCTCCCCAAGCGGCGGATCCTGGAGATCTATCTCAACGTGGTCGAGCTGGGCCCGGGGGTGTTCGGGGCCGAGGCGGCCTCGGAGCTCTATTTCGATCGATCGGCCGGCCGGCTGACCCCATCTCAGGCGGCCCTGCTGGCCGCCACGCTGCCGGCGCCGCTCGACCGGAACCCCGCCGCTCCGACCCCGGGATTGCGGAGACGCCAGCGGCTCGTCCTGACGCGAATGGACAGGTGGTACGGGACGGGGAGGGGTGGCGAGGAGCCGGCCAAGCGACCGGCCGGGCCTCCGGAGGTGCGGCGGGCCGAGCCGCTGGAGTTTCCGGCGGCTCCTCCGGAGTCGCTTCCGGCGCCCGAGGTTCCGGCCGCTCCCGTGGAATCGCTCCCGGCGCCCGAGACGTTCCCCGTGCCCGATGCCGATCTCCCCGTCCCCTCGGGTGACCTGTGAGCGGACGATCGATCGGCCCAGGCCTTCTGGTCCTCGTCTCGTTCCTCACCCTGTCGCTCGGGTTCCTGGTCGGGGTTCGGCTCGGGCGCGACGAGGAGGCGGGCGGTCCCGTGGCAGCGCCCCATCCGGTCGGCGCCGAGGAGCACGCCCGGCTCGGGATGCAGGCCCTGGCGGCCGGCGACATGGTCGAGGCCGAGCGGCGCTTCCGGGAGGCGGTGGCGCTCCGGCCCGCCGAGCCCGGCCCGCGGGTGGACCTGGCCGTCGCCCTCATGTCCCAGGGCCGCTGGGAGGAGGCCGACCGCGAGCTGGCCCAAGCCAAGGGGCTGGCGCCCGACCTTCCCGCGATCTGGTTCCTCGAGGGGTGGGTGGCGCGGGACGGTTTCGGGGACACGCTCCGGGCGCGGCGGGTCTGGGAGCGGTTCCTCGAGCTGGCCCCGCCGGATGCGCCCCAGGCGGCCGAGGTCCGGCGCTGGCTCTCGGGCGAGGCGGAGGATACGGCAGGGGGTTGACACGCTCGAGGAGGGGGTCGATCTTGGGCGGATGTTGAGACCGAGTCTCATCCTTCTCGCCGTTCTGCTCGCCATTCCCATCGCCCCCCACGCCCTCCTGGCCGACGATCCCGTCATCAGCGGCACGGCAGGAGTCGCTGGCTGGGCGACCTTCCTGCAGTCCTTCGGTATCCTCTTCCGCGAGGGGCTCGAAGCGCTCCTCCTCTGCACGGCCCTCGCCGCAGCCACGGTAAAGGCGGGGTCCGAGCGCGGCCCACGGGCGGTCTGGCGCGGAGCCGGGCTCGCCATCGTGGCCAGCCTGATCACGGCCTGGCTCGTGGACCGGGTCTTGGGCCTGGCGCCGGCCGGTCGCGAGGCCATCGAGGGACTCACGATGCTGCTCGCGGCCGGCGTCCTCTTCTACGTCTCCTACTGGCTCCTCTCCAAGCTCGAGGTCCAGCGCTGGATGGCCTACCTCAGGCGCAAGGTCGGGAGCGCCGAGAACCTGTGGGCGATCGGCGCCGTAGCGTTCCTCGCCGTGTTCCGGGAAGGGGTCGAGACCGTTCTCTTCTACGAGGCCCTGGCCGGGATCGGCCAGCCGGTGCCGATCTGGGGCGGCTTCGTGGCCGGAGCGTTCATCCTGACGCTGGTCGGCATCGCCGTCTTCCGCTTCGGGCTCAGGCTCCCGATACGCCCGCTGTTCGCGGTGACGGGCGGACTTCTCTATCTGATGGCCATGATCTTCGTCGGGCAGGGCATCCACGAGCTCCAGGAGGCGGGCTGGCTGTCCGAGACCGCGCTCGGCGGCGCGCCGCGGATCCCGGCGCTGGGGATCTATCCGACCGTCGAGACGATGGCCGCCCAGGCCGTGCTGCTCGGCCTCGCGATCGCGGCCGCCCTCGTCCTGACCACGCGGAGGAGCCACGCAGCGGAGCCGGTCGCCGAGCCCCGCCGCGAGCCGGTCGAAGCACGCTGAAGCCGGGCGCCGTTGCGGCGCTCGAAGCCGATCCGTACGTTCTCTCCCCTCGATCGATGGCGCTGGCGACCAACCTCGGATATCCCCGGATCGGGCGCGACCGTGAGCTGAAGCGAGCTACGGAGGCGTACTGGGCGGGGAAGCTCTCCAGGGAGGACCTCCTCGCCTCCGCCGCCCGCCTGCGCCTCGAGCAGTGGGAGAGCCAGCGCGCGGCCGGCATCGATCACGTCCCGTCGAACGTCTTCTCGTTGTACGACCACGTCCTCGACATGACGGCCCTGGTGGGCGCGGTCCCGCCCCGCTACGGGTGGAGCGGGGAGGACGTCGATCTGGACACCTACTTCGCCATGGCCCGGGGCGCGCAGGGGAAGGGGCTCGACGTTCCGGCCATGGAGATGACCAAGTGGTTCGACACGAACTACCACTACATCGTCCCCGAGCTGGCTCCCGACCAGCGGTTCCGGGTGGCGAGCGCCAAGCCGTTCGACGAGCTGGCCGAGGCGCGCACAGCCGGGATCCCGACGCGGCCGGTCCTCCTCGGCCCGGTCAGCTACCTGCTCCTGGCAAAGCCGGCCGAAGCCGGTTTCGAGCCGCTCCGACTCCTCGAGCCCCTGACCGAGGTCCTGGCCGAGATCGTCCGGCGGCTCGCGGACGGGGGAGCCGAGTGGATCCAGATCGACGAGCCGTGCCTGGTCCAGGACCGCTCGCCGGATGAGATCGGCGCCCTGCCCCGCGCCTATGGGGTTCTCGCCGAAGCCGCCGGCCCCGCCAGGCTCCTGATCCAGACCTACTTCGGCGACGTGGGTCCCGCCTGGCGCACCCTGATCGACCTGCCGGTGGCGGGGATCGGGATCGACCTGGTCCGCGGCCCCGGCCAGGCCGACCGGCTCGAGCGGGAGCCTCTTCCCGGCGACAAGGTTCTCTCGGCCGGCGTCGTGGACGGGCGGAACGTGTGGATCAACGATCTCGAGGCGTCGCTGGACCGGCTCGAGCGGATCGCCCAGCGGATCGGAGGGGAACGGCTCTTCGTCGCGCCCTCCTGCTCGCTGATCCACGTGCCGATCGAGGCCGCGCGCGAGACCGAGCTCGATCCCGAGCTCCGCGGCTGGCTCGCGTTCGCCGAGGAGAAGCTCCGCGAGGTGGCGACCCTGGCGCGCGGCGTGAGCGAGGGCCGGGCAGCCGTCGCCGACGAGCTGGCCGCGAACCGTGCGCGGCTTGCTTCGCGGGCCGGAAGCGAACGGACGGGCGACCGGGCCGTCCGCGAGCGCCGCGCGGCTCTCGATCCCGCGGCGGCGGCGCGGTCGCGGCCGTTCGACGAGCGGCGGAGCCTCCAGCGCGCGCGACTCGACCTGCCGCCCCTGCCGACCACCGTGATCGGCTCCTTCCCGCAGACGGCCGAGGTCCGCAGCCGCCGCCGGGACTACCTGCGGGGCGCCGTCGGTCGCGAGGCGTACGAGGAGTTCCTGAGGTCGGAGATCGGCAGGGCGATCCGTCTCCAGGAGGAGCTCGGAATCGACGTCGTGGTCCACGGCGAGTTCGAGCGCAACGACATGGTCGAGTACTTCGGCGAGCGTCTCGAGGGGTATGCCTTCTCCCGGCACGGCTGGGTGCAGTCGTACGGGTCGCGGTACGTGAAGCCGCCCCTCCTCTACGGCGACATCCGGCGCGAGCGGCCCATGACGGTGACGTGGTGGGAGTATGCGCAGTCGTGCACCGCGCGGCCCGTGAAGGGAATGCTCACGGGTCCGGTGACGATGCTCCAGTGGTCGTTCGTGAGGGACGACCAGCCGAGGTCGGAGACGTGCCTCCAGCTCGCTCTCGCGGTCGGTGACGAGGTCAGGGACCTGGAGGCGGCCGGGGCGAAGGTCATCCAGGTGGACGAGCCCGCGCTCCGGGAGGGGCTGCCGCTCCGGCGCGCCGAATGGGACGCCTATCTGGGATGGGCGATCGCCGCCTTTCGCGTGGCGACGTCGGGGGTCGAGCCCGGCACCCAGATCCACACCCACATGTGCTACTCCGAGTTCAACGACATCATCGAGCACATCGCGGCAATGGACGCCGACGTCCTGCTGATCGAGAACGCCCGGTCGGACGCCGAGCTCCTCGAGGTGTTCCGCGAGTTCGACTACGACCATGACGTCGGCCCCGGGGTCTACGACATCCATTCCCCGCGGATTCCGTCGGTGGAGGAGATGGCGGACCGGATCCGCGCCTCGGCCGAGGTCATCCCGATGAGCCGGCTGTGGGTGAACCCCGACTGCGGGCTGAAGACCCGCCGCTACGAGGAGGTCGTCCCGGCCCTCGAGAACATGACGGCCGCCGCGGCGGTCGTCCGGTTGGAGGAGGGCGTGACCGTATGAGGCGCCGCTGGACGGTTCCTCTCGTGATCGCGCTGGCGCTGGGTTGCGGCGCCGACACCGGGCCTGAGGGCGGCGCCGCCGCCGAAGATTCGGGCGCCGAGGACCTGCCACCCTCGATCCCCGCACCCGAGGTCGAGGCCGGGATCCTGATCGCGACGCCGGAGCGGGTGCGCGAGTGGCAGCAGGACTCGATCCCGTTCGTTCTCATCGACGCCCGTGACTCGGTCCAGTTCGCGCAGGAGCACATCCCGGGCGCGGTCCAGATCTCCTACGTCGACATGCGTCCCGGCGCCCGGCTCCCGCCGCGGGAGGCCCGGATCGTCGTCTACTGCTCGGACTCCGATTGCCCGATCTCCCAGTACGCCCACGATGCGCTGACGCGGATGGGGTACGGGGAGGTCTACGACATGCGGGTCGGTCTCCAGGGATGGAAGGAGGCCGGCTACCCGACCGAGATCGGCGCGCCGATCCCGGCGGTCGAGGCCGACACGACGGAGACGTCGTAGAGGTCGACCGCGCGCGTGCCGGGCCACCTGCCGGCAACCGGGGCCGGACGCGAGCGGTTTTTCCGTCGATGATCCGCCCCACTCACGGCACCCGGACATGGATCGGGCTCGCCGCCATCGCCGTGTTCGCCACCGCTCCGCCGGCGTCCGCCCAGGAGGCGGCCGCCTGGTTCGAGCGGGGCCGGACGGCGCTCTCTTCGGGCGACGCCTGGGAGGCGCGCAGCCACTTCGAGCGCGCCCTGAAGGAAGGCTACCCGCGGGGCGCCGGCAACCGCGCCCTCACGGACGCCTGGCTCGCCCTCGACAACCGTCTCTTCGACGCGCGCGACGCGCTCGAGCGCGCGCTCGACGCCGAGCCCGACAGCACCGGCTGGTGGTATCTGCTCGCCGACGTCAACCTGCGGCTGGACGGCGGCGACGCCGACCCGCGCGCCCGGGCGGCGTTCCACGAGGTCTTCCGCCGCGACCCCGGCTACCGGGACGCGTGGGACCGCTGGAGCCGCATGTCGTGGGAGCCCGACGACCTGGAGGCGACGGCGTCGATCCTGGGAGAGCGTCTCGAGGCCGGGTACGATCCCGAGCTCGGGGTGAAACGGATCGACGTGCTCCACGACGTCGGCGACGACGACGGAGCGGCGGCCGAGGTCGCCCGTTTCCGGCGTCTGGCGGGCGCGCTCGCGGACGATCCCAGGCTGGCCTACTACCAAGGGGTGATCGAAGCCGCCCGGGGCGACGAGGTGGCCGGCGCCGCAGTCTATTTCAAGGGTCTCCAGGAGGCGGCGACGGACGGTGCGCTGAGCCTCTACTACGCGGACGTCGAGCCGCTCCTGTCCGCCATGGAGCTCGAGTCGTGGCGAGGCCGGACGACCGGCGGCAAACGCGACTTTCTGATCGCCTGGTGGAACGCGCGGGACCCGCGGCCCCTGTCGCCCGGGCACGAGCGGTGGGCGGAGCAGCAGCGTCGGATCCGGGTCGCGCGCGACGTCTATCGCTGGCGGCGGCCGCTGGACAAGGAGCGGCTGATCGCCCTCGGAGGGCGGGACAGCGGGCTCCCGGCGGTCGAGATCCGTCTGGATGGCCGTCCCCTCGAGGACCGCGGGGCCGTCTATCTCCGACACGGCGAGCCGGACGACCGCCAGCGGCCGGGCAGCGACGAGTGCGGGTTCTGGTACTACCACCGGGACGAGCTGCCGGGGGATGGCGAGATCGGCGTCAACTTCGGTCGCGGCGCCGAGCTGATGACGTTCTCGCGCGGCCAGTTCTTCTCGAACGCCTGCAACTTCACCACCCTGCCCACCACGCCGATGGCGCTGGAGCACTTCGGCGTCTGGTCACGGGCCGACGTCGGGAAGGCCCAGGCCGAGGCCCTTGAGGAGATCGAGGTGGCGCTCACGACCGACAGCTACGTCGAGGAGGTCGAGGAGGCGATCGACGTGCGTGTCCAGCCGGCCGCGTTCAGAGCCGTGGACGGCCGGACGGAGGAATCGTTCTACGTCGGGTTCGACGACGGGGAAGGGCCAGCCCGGATCGGGGTCGTCCTCTACGACGCCGACTGGAACGAGGTCGGTCGGGAAGTCCTCGACCCGGCGCCGGAGCCGGCCGTCCGCGACCCGGGAACGGGAGGGCGGCTGGAGATCCTCCGGCTGCCCGTCGGGGGAGGCGGGGCGAGCTACCGGTACGCCGTCCAGGTGGAGCCGGACGGAGGCGAGCGTGCGGGCGTGGCCCGGGGCGTGATCGAGGTGCCCGCGCTGAACGGTCGGGAGCTCGCCCTCTCGGACGTCGTCCTTGCCATCAGGGTCGGCGCGGACGCCGGTCCCCCGCGCTTCGTCCGGAGCGGCCTCGCGGTCCTGGCCCGCCCCTCGCTCGAGTTCGGCCGGCGGGACCCCCTCCACCTGGTCTACGAGGTCTATGGGCTCGATCACGACGCCGACGGTCGGCGGCGTTTTCAGGTCGACTACACGGTGCGCGCCGAGCGGCTCGAGCGAAGCGCGCTCGAGCGGCTCTTCCAGGGGCTTCAGGGGCTGGTCGGGGTTCGGGAGGAGGAGCGGGCGACGACGTTCTCGTTCGAGCGCGAGGCGGCCGCTCTCCCCGGGACGGATGCCTTCCTCGAGCACGTGTCCCTGGACACCTCGGCGCTCTCTCCCGGCGACTACACGCTGGCGATCCGGGTGACCGATCGAGCGGGCGGCGGGGCCACGGTCCAGGTCGAGCGCGCGCTCACGATCGGCGGCGACTGACCACGGCCGGCCGTATATTGCCGGTCCATGGCGCTCCGCTTCTACATCGAAACCTATGGCTGCCAGATGAACGTCGCCGACAGCGAGCTCATGGGCGGCGTCCTGAACCGGGAAGGCCACCTCCGGGTCGAGGACCCTGGCCAGGCCGACGTTCTCATCGTCAACACGTGCGCCATCCGCGAGCACGCGGAGCAGCGCGTGATCGGCCGGATCGGCGAGCTGAACCGTCACAAGCTCGACCGGGAGGGCGTCCGGCTGGGGGTCGCCGGTTGCGTCGCCAAGGAGCTCGGCCGGGAGCTCCTCGACCGGGCCTCGTACGTCGACTTCGTGGTCGGTCCCGACTCCTACCGGCACCTCCCCGAGATCCTCGACAAGGTCGGCGACGGCGAGCGCGTCGTCTACGACCGCTTCAACCGCAGCGAAGGGTACGAAGACCTCGAGCCGCTCCGGCTGGAGCGTTTCGCGGCGTGGATCACGATCATGCGCGGGTGCGACAAGTTCTGCTCCTACTGCATCGTCCCGTTCACCCGGGGGCGCGAGAAGTGCCGGTCGCTCGAGGGGATCGTGGCCGAGGTCCGGCGCGCGGTCCGGGCCGGCGCGAAGGAGGTGACCCTTCTCGGCCAGAACGTGAACTCGTACAAGGACGCCGGCCGTGACTTCCCGGATCTGCTGAAGGCCGTCGCGGCGGTCGAGGGCCTGGCGCGGGTCCGGTTCACGACCAGCCACCCGTGGGACTTCACCGAGCGGCTGGTCGACGCGATCGCGTCCCACGAGAACGTGATGAACCACGTCCATCTGCCGGTCCAGTCGGGGTCGGACCGCATCCTGGCCGCGATGCGACGCGAGCATACCGCGGCGTGGTACCTGGAGCGGATCGAGATGCTGCGCCGGGCGATTCCCGACTGCGCGCTCACGACCGACGTCATCGTCGGCTTCCCGGGCGAGACCGATGCCGACTTCCGCGCCACCCTCGAGCTGATGGAGGAGGTGCGGTACAACTCGGCCTACGTGTTCATCTACTCGCCGCGGCCTCACACGCCGGCCGCGGACCTCACCGAGGAGCGGGTCGCGCACGAGGTCGCGGTCGAGCGGCTGGAGGCGCTGAACGGTCTCCAGCGGACCATCGGCGCGAGCTACCTGATGGCAAAGGTGGGGACCACGGAAGAGGTCCTGGTTCAGGGACCGGCCCGGCGCGGCGAGGGACGGCTGACCGGATGGACCGAGCATCGCGAAACCGTCGTCTTCCCGGGCGACCCGGCCATGGTCGGCGAGATCGTCCCGGTCGAGATCGAGGCGCTGGCCGGAATCACGCTTCATGGCCGGTCCCGCCGCACGGTCCCGGAGGAGCGCGCCGTTCTCGAGATCCCCGTCCTGGCCGGCTGAGCCGTGGGAGGCTCCCGCCGAGTCGCCCTCCTGGCCGGGATCGCGGCGTCCTTCCTCCTGGTCCCGTTCGCCATCTTCAACCGCGGGCAGAGGATCGGCCTCGATTTCGGCTTCTGGACGTGGCGGGGCGAGGCCGTCTACGCGGTCTACGCCGGCGTTTTCGTGGGGTTGCTGGCGATGTTCCTGCTGGGGCTGCCGGCCGACCTCGCCGCCCGCGGCGAGCGGCAGCGGCTGGCGCGTCGAGTCCGCGAGCTCGAGCGTGAGCGCGATCTCGTCGCGGCCGGGCGTCCCGCACCGAAGGGCGAGGTTCGTGGTGGGGAGGGGGTCGTGAGTCGGCCGCGTTCCGCCGCCGGCGAATCCGGACCGGCCGGAATGGCCGAGAAGACACGGATCGACGCGAACCGGGAGGGCGGCGCCCGCCTGTAGGCCGCGCCGCGATCCGCCGCTCCTTCCGATCCCCCTTCGCCCGTCCCGGGAGGTGGTCGATCTGAGGAAGGCCATCCGGGCCTTGACAGCCATTCTGCTCCTGGCGCCGATCGCCTGGCCCCTGCCGGCGCGCGCCCAGCGCTCGGAGGCGGCGCCCGACCGGGCCGCGACGTACTTCGAGGCGGGGATGACCGCCCTGTCGGGGGGCGAGGCCTGGAAGGCCCGCGAGCTCCTCGAGCGCGCCCTGCGCGAGGGGTATCCCGAGGGACCCGGCTACCGCGCTTTGGCCGAAGCGTGGCTCGCCCTCGACAACCGTCTCTTTTATGCCCGCGAGGCCCTCGAGCGCTCGCTCGAGGCCGATCCCGGCGATCTCGACAACTGGCTGCGTCTGGCGCGCGTCAACCTGCAGCTCGAGGGGGCCGACGCGGACCCGCGCGCCCGGCGGGCGCTGCACCATGTCTTCCGCCGCGATCCGCTGCACGACGAGGCGTACCGACTCTGGAGCCGTATGTACTTGGTCCCCGAGGACAGCCGCGCGCTGGCGGCGGAGTTCGCGCGCGGCCTCGAGCGGGAGTACGAGCCGGAGCTCGCGCTCAGGCGGATCGACGTGCTGGCGGACGCGGGCGAGTTCGAGGCGGCGCGTGAGGCGATCGAGGAGTTCCGGCGCCGGGTGCGGCAGGAGCGCTTCCTGGCCCGGCTCTCGTACCAGGCGGGGGTCGTCCTGGCCGCGGTGGGGGAGACGGCGAGCGGGGCCGCCTACTATTTCAACGGTCTGGGCTTCGCCCGCACGATCGAGGATTTGGATCCCTTCTATCGGGACGTGGAGCCCCTCCTCAGCGAAACCGAGCGGGAGACGTGGAAGAAGGCCCCGGTTGCCGAGCGGCGGGCTTTCCTGATCGGGTGGTGGAACGCCCGCGACCCGCTCCCCTTCAGCGAGATCAACGAGCGGTGGGAGGAGCAGCTCGCGCGGAATCGCCTGGCCCGGACCGCGTATGCGTGGAAGAAGCCCGTCTCGAAGTCGAAGCTGGTGGCGCTGGGGGGCCGCGACTCGGGCCTTCCGGCCGTCGACGTCGAGCTGGACGGGCGTGCGCTGGACGACCGGGGTGCGTTCTACGTCCGTCACGGCAGGCCGCAGGAGACGGACGGCGTCGGCGTCCAGGAGTGCGGGTTCTGGCTCTACCGCAACGAGGGCTTCGGCGACGATGGCGAGGTGGCCGTGAACTTCACCGCCGGTGCCGGTTCGATCATGGGGACCCGCGGCCAGTTCTTCGGCAACGACTGCAACTTTACCACCATCCCGCGAACCGGGCGCGCGCTCGAGTACTTCGCGCCGTGGGGGCTGTCGGGAACCGACCTGCTCAAGGCGCAGGAGAAGGCTCTCGACGACCTCGAGCAGGGGCTCTCGACCGACACTTACGAGCATCGGGTCGAAAGGACCATTCCGCTGGCGGACCTTCCGGCCGGTTTCTCGGCGCTCCGGCGCGGCACCGATCTGCACCTCTTCTTCTCGATTCCTCTCTCTTCGGTGGAGCTCGACGAGGGCCAGTACCGGTACCGGAAGGGTCTCGTCGTCTACGACGACGGTTGGAACGAGCTCTTCCGGCGCACCGAAGAGGCGGACGCGGTGGTGACGCGGGTCCCCGAGGCCGACGGCCGGAGCGAGTACTACCTGGTCGACATGTTCCGGCTCCGGATGGCGCCGGGCGCGTACCACCTCGCGCTCCAGGTGGACGACCTCCAGGGGGGCGGAGTCGGGATCGTGAAAGGGCCGCTCAGGGTGCGCCGGTTCTCGGCCACCGGTCTCGAGCTCTCGGACCTGGTCCTCTCGTCGGAGACGATCCAGGGGATTCCACCGCCGCGCTTCGCGCGCTACGGCATCCCGGTCGTCGCGCTTCCCAACCGGACTTTCCTGCGGGATCGACCGCTCGCCCTTTACTTCGAGGCCTATCATCTCAGCCCGGGGACGGAGCGTCAGCTCGACTTCCGGATCGACTACACGATCCGTGCGCGGGAGCTCGACCGGAGCGCGATCGAGCGGTTCTTCGGCGGGCTCCGCGGTCTGGTCGGCGTGCGCGAGGAGCCGAACGCGATCACGCTGTCGTTCGAGCGGACGATCCCCTGGTCGGCCGGTGCGGTGTGGCCCGAGCGGCTCTCCTTCGACGCGAGCGAGCTCGAGCCGGGCACGTACTCGCTCGAGGTGGCGGTCACCGATCACAACCTGTACGACCGCGAGGTCCGGGCCGAGACGAGCTTCCAGATCGTCGACTGACGCTGGTGCGCGGGCGCCTGGCCCCGATCAGAGACGGCGTCGGCACTTGGGACAGAGGAGCATCTCGAAACGCCCGCCCCGCGCCGACCGTGACTCGACGGGCTGGAGGGGAACCCCGGTCGCGCCGCATCCGTCGCAGGCATCCTCCACGTCGTCGTGCGACTCCTTCTTGGACGAACGATCCTCGGGCGGCTCGGGCTCCGGAGGACTCCTGTCGAGAGGCAGCACCACGATCGTCTCCTGGTCGGGGGAACGGGTCACCCCACGGTAGTCCGGGGGTCTGACAGCCGGGCCCCTCTCTTGCCACTCGCGCGCCCGAGTCCCGGCGTGTCGCCGCAATCGCGCCCGATGGCGCTCACCGCCCAGCGCCGACTGCATCTCCGCCTCCCTCGAGGACGTACCGATCGTCGAGATTCCGACGCCGACGGCCTTTCGTCGTGGCGCCGGCCCCGCTCCCGCCGCCGTGTCGGCGGCAATCCTGATCGGGGTCGGACTGGTGGCGGCGTACGTCGGGCCGATGGCGGGTGCGCTCGTCGCGATCGCGGCGGGCGCGCCGCTCGCGCTCCGGGCTCGCGCGTCCCGGGCCTGGCTCCTCGTGACGATCACGATCGGGCTCCGGATCCTGGCGTCGGTCGGCGCGAGCCGGACGGACGCGCGCGCCTGGTGGGCCCGCGCCGCCGCCGGAACGCCGACCCCGGTCGCGGTCGTCGTCCGGGTCGAGCGGGTGCGACCCTCGGGCCCGAACGGATGGAGCGCGATCGGCACGGCGACCGGGTGCCCGCGTCCGTGTCCCGGCGCGCAGCTGGCCTGGCGGGGCGGCGGAACCCCACCCCGTGCGGGGGAGAGTCGCGAGGTCGTCGGCCGGCTGGTGGCCGACCCGCCCCGCTCCCTGGCCGGGGCGCGGTATCCGCCCGAGGGGCTCGGCCCGGGCGCGCTCCGGGGTCGCGTCCTCGACGCTCGAACGGGCCCCGCCATGGCCGGCCGCGCCCCCGGGCTCTCCCTCCTCGAAGGCCACCTGCGGGAGCGGATGGGGGCCCGCTTCGCCGCCACGCTGGAGCCCCTTGCCGTGGCCCTCCTCCTGGGGGACCGCGTGGATCTCGATCCCGCCCTCTCGGACGCCTTCGCCGCGAGCGGGACCCTCCATCTGCTGGCGGTGAGCGGCCTCCAGGTCGGGTTCCTGGCGGCCATCCTCCATCTGCTCCTCGGGCTGGCCGGGCTCGCGCCGCGGCCGCGGGCCGTGGCGACCGGCCTCCTCCTCGCCCTCTATACCGCGCTGGTGGGGGCGCCCGCGTCGATCGTCCGCGGGACCCTGATGGCGGGGGCGGTCCTCTGGGCGCGGGCGGACGAACGGCGGATCTCCGGCTGGCAGGCGTGGGGGCTGGCGGTCGTCGCCATGCTCGCCTGGCGGCCGCTGGATTTCCTGGATCTCGGGTTCGCGCTCTCGTTCGCGGCCGTGGCCGGGCTCCTCGCCGGGGCGCCGCTCGACCGGAGGCTCGCCGCCGGAGGAGGACGGCTCCGGCGGGTCCTGGTCGGCGGTCTCCTCGCGACGACCGCCTCGACCCTCGGGACGATGCCGATCCAGGCCGCGTCGTTCGGCTGGATCGCTCCCGCCGGCCTGCCCGTCAACCCGTTGGCCGTGCCCCTGTCGTGCCTGGCTCTTCCCGCGCTTTGGATGGCGCTCCTCGCCGACGGCACGGGGGTCGAGGCGCTGGCGGGCCCGCTGACCCGGGCGGCGGGGGCGACGCTGGCGGGCCTCGAGGCGGTCGTGGTGGCGGGTGGCCGGGGGGCACCGGTGTGGGTGCCGGGAGAGACCGGCTGGACGATCGGAGCGGTCGGGATCGTGGCGGCCGCCCTCGGAGTCTGGCGGCGCTGGCCCCGGTACGCGCTCGCAGCGGCGGCGTTCGGTGTGGCCATCCTCCTGGCGGCGCCGATCCGGCCTTACCGGGGGTGGGAGGTCGCCTGGCTCGATGTCGGCCAGGGCGACGCCATCGTCAGCCATTTCCCCGACGGGGCGACGTGGCTGGTCGACGCCGGGCCGGCGTACCCCTTTGGCGACGCCGGCCGGAGCGTCGTCCTCCCGTACCTCCGGCGGCGCGGCGTGTCGCGCCTGGAATGGATGGTCGTCACCCACCCCGATCTCGATCACGTCGGCGGGGCGGCGAGCGTCGTCCGCGGGATGGAGGTGGTGCGCCTGGCGAGCCCGATGGCGGTCGACGACGGTCCGGCATGGCTCGAGCTCCTGGCGACCGCGCACGGCGATCCGCCGCGCGCGGTGACGCTCCGCGCCGGACAGCGGCTGCGACAGGGAACCGTGTCGATCGACGTGCTCCACCCGGCCGCCGAGTGGGTGCCGGTCGACCCCCTGGACGACCGGCGGCCCTCCAACGAGTCGTCGGCGGTGCTCCTCATGGGCGAGGGGCCGTGCCGGCTCCTGCTGACCGGCGACCTGGGCGAGCCGGGGGAGCGGGCGCTGGTCGCGCGGCTCGCCGACTCGCTCCGGGCGGGTCTCCTTCACGTCGGCCATCACGGCAGCCGGCACTCGTCGAGCGCCCCGTTCCTGACCAAGGTCGCGCCACGGTCAGGGGTCGTCTCGGCCGGTCGCGCCAACCGTCACGGCCACCCGCATCCGGAGGCGCTCGCCCGGCTCGCCGCCGCGGGAGCCCAGGTCTGGCGCACCGATCGGCGCGGTCCGGTCTTCGCCCGCTGCGCGGCCGACGGCTGGCGGCTCTCGACCCCCGGCTCCTATCTTCGGGGCCGCCGTCCGCCCAGCCAGGCCCGTCACGACGCGCGCGTCCGAGCGGGCGGTGCGAGGAACTTTGCCGGTCCCGGGCCGGTATCGCACAGGAGGCATGGAGCGCATGACGCAGGAGCCGACGGTGACGTCCCGCGAGGACGGCGCGGCGTACGAGACGGCGGTTTCGCTGGCCGAGGAGAATCGCCGGATCGCCCGCGAGAACGCGTTCGCGGGAACCCTCCTCGACCAGATCGGCCGCGTCGTCGTCGGTCAGGAGAAGCTCCTCGAGGGCCTCCTGATCGGCCTCCTCTCGGACGGCCACGTGCTCCTGGAGGGCGTTCCCGGCCTCGCCAAGACGCTCGCCGTCCGGACCCTGGCCGCCGCCATCGACTGCAACTTCCAGCGCATCCAGTTCACCCCCGACCTCCTGCCGGCGGACCTGATCGGCACGACCGTGTACCGCCCGCAGAGCGGCCAGTTCGACGTCCACCGCGGGCCCGTGTTCACGAACCTCCTGCTGGCCGACGAGATCAACCGCGCTCCCGCCAAGGTCCAGTCGGCGCTCCTCGAGGCGATGCAGGAGAAGCAGGTGACGCTGGGCGAGGGGACCTACCGGCTGGACGAGCCGTTCATCGTCCTGGCGACCCAGAACCCGATCGAGCACGAGGGGACGTACCCGCTTCCCGAGGCCCAGGTCGACCGGTTCATGCTTAAGCTCCTCGTCACCTATCCGCCGCGCGGCGACGAGCGGGAGATCATCCGGCGGATGACGGCGCTGGAGACGCCCGAGGTGCGGCCGGTCGTGGGTCCGGAGGAGATCCTCCGGTCGCGCGGCGTCGTGGCCGGCGTCTACGTCGACGAGAAGGTTCTCGAATACATCCTCGACCTCGTCGAGGCGACCCGCTATCCGGACCGCTACGAGCTCGAGGACCTCACGCCATGGATCGCCTACGGCGCGTCTCCGCGCGCCGGGATCTTCCTCACCAAGGCGGCCAAGGCGCGCGCGTTCCTGCAGGGGCGCGCGTACGTCATTCCCGACGACGTGAAGGCGGTCGCGCCCGACGTCCTCAGGCACCGGCTGCTCCTGACCTACGAAGCCGAGGCCGAGGAGGTCGATCCCGACGCGGTCCTCGCCCGCCTGCTGGAGCGCCTCGACGTTCCGTGAGCCTTCCGGAGCTGGCCCAGAAGGTCCGGCTGCTGGAGATCCAGACCCGCCACCTGGTCACCGACATCTTCAGCGGCGAGTACACCAGCGTCTTCAAGGGGCGTGGGGTCGAGTTCTCGGACGTTCGCGAATACCAGCCCGGGGACGACGTGCGCGCGATCGACTGGAACGTCACCGCGCGCCGCGGCGTGCCCTACGTCAAGCAGTTCGTCGAGGAGCGCGAGCTGACCGTGATCCTGGCGGTCGACGGGAGCGCGTCGACCCGCTTCGGGACGCAGGGGCAGCTCAAGCGCGAGCGGGCGGCCGAGATCGCCGCCGTGCTGGGGCTGGCCGCGATCCGCAACAACGACCGCGCCGGCGCGCTCCTGTTCGCCGAGGGGATCGAGCGGTACGTCCCGCCGCGGAAGGGGAAGACCCACGTCCTCAGGCTCGTCCGCGACATCCTGACCTTCGATCCGCCGGGCCGGGGAACGGATCTGGCGGGAGCGATCGAGTTCCTGGCGCGCGTGCTGCACCGCCGGAGCGTGGTCTTCCTGCTGTCGGATTTCCTGGACTCGGGCTACGCCCGGGGCCTGGGGGCGCTGGCCGCGCGTCACGACGTGGTGGCGCTCGTCCTCTCCGACCGGCGCGATCTGGAGCTGCCCGACGTCGGGCTGATCGAGGCGGTCGAGCCCGAGTCGGGCGCGCGGCGGTGGCTCGACACCGGCTCGGCCAAGGTCCGCGAGGCGTACGCCGCCTCGGCGGCGCGGGTGGTCGACGAACGGACGCGGCGGCTCCGGAAGGCGGCAGTGGACGTGGTCGACGTCGACACGCTGGCCGACTACGTGGAGCCGCTCCGGCGCTTCTTCGAGCGTCGCGAGCGGCGCCGGCTCCGGCGGCGGAGGATCCGGTGATCCGGATCTCGGAGCTGGTGCTCCTGGCGCTCCTGGCCGCCGCCCCGCTCCGCGCCCAGGAGGAGCCGGCCGCGGCGTTCGAGATCCGGGTCGTGCCCGACGAGAGGCCGCCGGGGTCGGCCCCCCTGACCGTGGGCGATCCCTTCTGGGTCACCGTGCGGACCAGCGGGCCGGCCGGCCATTACCTCCTCCCGCAGTCGATCGTCGACGGGTTCGGGGCGCGTCCCGAGGTGGCCGT
>DASZOP010000162.1:0-7786 GCA_035550715.1 Gemmatimonadota bacterium
AACGCGGACGGAGGCCCCGCCGATCGTGCGAGAGAGGGCGATCAGCTCCTCCTTCACCGCGAGAGGCGCGGAGGTCGTGGCCAGCGAGTCGGAGAAGGCGATCTGGACCCAGGCGTACCCGAGACCGACCCGCGTGTCGTATCGGTCGACGGCGGGGATTCCCCCGAGGCGGGCTTCGATCCGGCGCGCGACCTCGTCGGTCCGCTCGAGTCCGGCGCCAGGCGGCATCGTGACCTGGACGGTGAGGAAGCTCTCCTCTTCCAGGCCCGCCCACGTACGCCCTCGCGGGACCTCCTCCCAGAACAGCCACCCGCTCCCGGCCAGAACGAGGAGCACAGATCCGACGGTCCGCCGCGGGTGATGGACCGTCCAGACGATCGCGTCCTGGCGGAGGTCTCGCGATCGGATCCGGTGCCGGGATCGTGCGAAGCGTGGGCGGAAGGAAACCACGGGCGCCGCGCGGCCGCCCGTGCGCGCGGCGAGGGCAGGGATGAGCGTGAAGGCGGCGGCCAGGCTCGCCAGGAGCGCCAGGCCGACCGTCATCGCGAACGGCAGGTAGTACGCGCGAAGCTCCCCCTGGAGATAGAGGAAGGGCACGAACACGATCAGGTTGGTCAGGCTGGCCGCGAGGACGGGGGCGACGACCCGTCGCGCTCCCGCCCGCGCGGCTGCCCCCGACGCTCCTTGAGATCCGCCCGCGTGACCGCCCTGGCGCGCCTCGATCGATTCCAGGACGACGATCGCGTTGTCGTCGATGAGCCCGACGCCCATGGCGAGACCCGCCAGCGTGAGAAGGTTCAGGGAGAGCCCGGTCATCGCCATGAGGGCCAGCGTCACGAGCACACAGGCCGCGATCGTCGCGACGACCAGGAGTGCAGGGCGCCATCTCCCGAAGGCGAGGAAGAGAACGAGAAACACGCATGCCGTAGACAGGAACGACCGGTCGCGCAGCTCGTCGAGCTCCCGGCGGATCTGCTCGCTCCCGTCATAGTCTTCGATCACCCGAATGCCGGTGGGGAGCTTCGTCTCGAGTCGGGCCAGCCTCTCGCGAACGCGGTCCACGACCTCGATCGCGTTCGTCCCCGGAAGCCGGTGGAGGTAGAGCGCGACCGCCGACGCGCCGTCCAGGCGGTGCACTTCGCGCGGCTCGGCGTAGGTCAGGAGGACGGAGGCGACGTCGCCGAGCCGGACCGACGGGCCCGCGCCGTCCGGCTCGACGACCAGCGCCTCGACGTCGGCGACACCCTCGGCCCGGTCCTCGATCGCGATCGTGATCGTCCGCTCGCCCACCCTCAGCGCTCCGCCAGGTTCGGCAAGGTTCAGTCCGGACCCGATCGCCCGCCGGACGTCCTCCGGCGCGATTCCACGGGCAGCCATCCGGTCCGGCCGGAGACGAACCTGGATCTCGCGTCTCGTCCCGCCGGCCACCAGCGCCGCACCCACCCCGGGGACTGCGGCCAGGTCTCGGGCGAGATCCCTCTCGGCAACCTCGCGAAGAGCGCCCGGCGTCCGCGGGCCGGCGACCGTGTAGACGAGGAGCGCCCGGTTCCCCTCGGCGAGCTCGGGGGGCACCCACGGCTCGACCTCGGGCCGTAGGGCGCCCGCGGGAAGATCCGGGGCCAGAGCGGCGAACCGCTCGCTCAGCTCCAGGCGCGCGAACCCCATCTCCGTCCCCGGTTCAAACTCGACGGTCACCGCCGAGCGGCCTGCGTAGGAGGTCGAGCTCACCGAGCGGACCCCCCGGACTTCCTGGGTCGCCGCCTCGATGGGCGAGCTCACGAGCGCCTCGACCTGCTCGGGAGAGGCGCCGGGCCAGACGGTCGACACCTCGAGCCTGGGAAACGTCACGTCCGGGAGGAGCTCGAGCGGCATCCAGCACGCGCTCGGGATCCCGAGCGCGGCCAGACCGGCGAGGCCCGTCACGGTGGCCACGGGGCGGCGGACGGCTAAGGCGATCACGCCCGCCGGCCGGCGATCCGGAGATAGACGACGGGAACGACGATCAGGACGAGCACGGTGGAGGTCACCATCCCCCCGATCACGGCGACCGCGAGCGGCGACCGGAGCTCTGCGCCGCTTCCGAGCCCGAGCGCCATCGGTAGCAGCCCGAGGATCGTCGTCGACGAGGTCATCATGATGGGCCTGAGGCGCGCCCCGCCCGCCGTTTCGATCGCCGCCCGGGTCGGCATCCCGCCCGCTCGCGCCCGGCCGATGGAGTCGACCATGAGGATCGCGTTGTTGACGGCGATCCCGGCCAGGACCACGATTCCGATCAGGCTCATCGTGTCGAGCCCGTTTCCGGTCACCGCGAGCAGGAGGACCGCTCCGATCAGAGAGAGAGGCACGGCGAGGAGGACGACCACCGGCAGGAGGAACGACTCGAACTGGGCGGCGAGAATCATGTAGATCAGGAACAGGGCGAGGAGAAATGCGATCGCCACCCCGCGAAAGGTCCGATGGAGCTCGGCGCCACCACCGGCCACCCGGACCCGGACCCCCTCCGGCAGATCGGTCCCGCGGATGGTCCGCCGGACATCGGCGATCGCCCCCGCGAGGTCGCCGCCATCGACATCCATCATGATCCGGGCGATCCGCTCCTGCCCCTCGCGGCGGATCGCGGTCGGACCCCTCCCCGACCCGACGTCGACCAGGGACCCGAGCGGGACCCCGGCGACCGATCCGGACAGGGCCCGCTCCAGCGACCGGCTCTCGTCCCTCCCCGCCACGACCAGGACCGGCACGCGGCGGTCGAAGTCGACCAGTCGGGTGGCGACCCGGCCGCGGGTCCGGTCGGTCAGCGCCGTCACGACCGCCCGCGGCTCCAGCCCGTGGCGGGCGACGGCGTCGCGATCGAGAGAGACCCGGATCTCTGGATGAGCCGTCTCGCCGCCGGTCGCGACCTCGGCCAGGGCCGGGAGCCGTTCCAGAGCCGCCGCGAGGTCCCGCGCACCCCGGCGGATCGCCTCCAGGTCGCTGCCCCGGACCTCGACCGCGAGATCCGCCTCGGCCGTTCCCAGGACGGTGCCGAGCTCGGTCGCCCGGCCCGCCTCGAGCCGGAGCGCTCCCGGCTGAAGATGCTCGAACGCCGTCCGCAGCCGCTCCATGACCGCGCGCGTCGGCGCACCGCCCCTGCCCAACCGGACGTCGAGGATCGCGTCGTCGGGCCCGCGCTCTCCGACCAGCGCTGCCTCCGTCGCCGAAGCCCGCCCGACCCGGATCTGAACCGCTTCCACCCCGGGCTGCCCGCGCAGCCAGCGGTCCAAACCGAGGGCCACAGCCTCCGTTCGCTCGAGCGGCGTCCCGGGACCCAGCGTGAGGCGGACGGTGAAAGCCCGCTGATCCACCTCGGGCAGGATGTCGCGCGGGAGGAGAAGGCCGATCATGATGGTCACCGCGAGCGCGGTCGCCGTGCCCGCCAGGACCCCCCGCGGGCGGTCGAGGGCGCGCGAGAGGAGACGCCGGTACTCGGATGCGGTCCGGGCGAAGCCCCTCTCGAAGAAGGCGCGGCCGGGGCCGCCGGGGCCCGTCCCCGCCTCGACCGTGGCCCCGCCGCTCAGACCGGCGGCCACCGCCGGCAGGAGCGTCAGCGCCACCAGGAGCGAGACGAGGAGCGAGAAGGTGACCGCCAGGGCCAGCTCCCGGAAGAGCGCGCCGGCCGCCCCCTCGACGACCACGATCGGGCCGAAGACGGCGATCGTCGTGAGCGTCGAGGCCGCGATCGCCCCCTGCACTTCCTGGGCGCCCCGGACCGCGGCCACCTCCGCCGCCGCTCCTCCTTCGCGGTGACGGAAGACGTTCTCCAGGACCACGATCGAGGCATCCACGAGCATCCCGACGCCGAGCGCCAGACCGCCCAGGCTCATGACGTCCAGCGAGACACCGGAGAGATGGAGCGGCACGAGCGCCCCCACTCCCGAGATCGGGATCGCGAGCGCGAGGACGCCCGGCCAGCGCGGATCCCCGAGGAACGGGAAGAGGACCAGACAGGCGAGCAGGCTCCCCAGGACGAGCGCCCCGACGACGTTCCGGATCGCCGCGGTGATGAAGCCGGCCTGGCTCGTCACCGTGGTGAGCTCGATCCCCGGATGGTCCCGCTCGAGCTCCGCGAAGGTCGCCTCGACCCGCTTCGCGGCCGCGACCGTGTTGGCGCCGCTCTCCTTGTAGACCACGAGACCGATCGCCGGCTCTCCGTCCAGGTAGGCGGCCTGGTCCCTCTCCGCGACCGTGTCGGCGACCGCGGCGACGTCGGCCAGGACCACGGTCGCTCCGTTCTCGCCCCGTCGGACCACGACGCGTTCGACGTCCCCGAGCGAGGCCAGCTCCCCGAGCGCGAGCAGCGCGTAGCGGTGGCGACCGCGGCGGATCGTGCCTCCCGGGGCGGAAGCATTGGCCTGGTCGAGAGCGGCGGCTACGTCCCCGAGCGACAGACCGTGCGCCTCGAGCCGGGCGGGATCCACCTCGACCCGGATCAACCGTTCGGCGCCTCCCACGACTGCGACGCGCCCGACCCCGTCGAGCTGCTCGAGACGCCGTCGAAACACCGTCTCGGCGAGCCGCTCGACCTCGCGCCCGGCGGGCGCTGGGCCCGTCCAGGTGGAGCCGCCCCGCGACGACCCGACCGCGGTCGCGGCGGCGATCAGGATCGGCTCGGCCCCCGGGTCCACTCGGACGATCGTCGGTCGCCCGGCGCCCTCGGGGAGGCCTTCCGCGAGGTTGTCGAGCCGCTCCCGGACGTGGAGCCGGGCGAACTCCATGTCCGTGCCCCACGGAAACCGCATCTCGACGATCGACTGCCCGCTGGACGAGACGCTCTCGAGGGCGATGACTCCAGGCACGGAGGACAAGGCCGATTCGATCGGCTCGGTCACGTGGCGCTCGACCTCGGCCGGAGCGACGTCGGGGATGGCGGTCCAGACGATCAGCCGGGGAACCGCGACGTCGGGAAGGAGGGAGACCGGCATCCGGAACAGGCTGATCGAGCCGATCAGGACGAGGGCGAGAAAGAACATCGCGATCGCGATCGGCCGCCGGACGGCGAACGCCGCGAGGCTCACCTCTCCCGCCGGTCGACCGGCCGCCCCACGGCGGCCTCCAGCTCGACCAGCGCGCGGTAGTAGTCGAACCGGCGCTGGACGAGCGCGCGCTCGGCCTCCGTCGCCCCGCCGAGGACCTGCTGGAGGCGCATGAAGTCGATCCCCCCCGCCTCGTACGAATCGCGCGCGAGGCCGGCCCGCTCGCGCGCTATGGCCGCCGTTTCCGACTCGAACTGGAGGCTCCGCCACGCCGAGCGCAGGCCGAGGAGGCGGGAGCGGACCCCGGTCTCCGCGTCCAGCCTTCGCGCCCGGAGAGCCGCGAGACCGTCGGCCGCTGCCGCGCGGGCCCGGATCCGCTCCGCCCGGCGGCCGAAGCGATCCAGGAGCGGCAGCTCGAGCCAGAGCCCGAAGGAGGATTCGGTATCGCGGGGATCGAGCTCGAGAAACGGCCGGCCCGAGCCTCCGAACTCGCTCCTGACGTAGCTCGCTCTGGCCGCCACCCCCGGGAGATACGCGAGCCAGCCGTCGTCCCACGTCTCGATCCTCGACGCTTCCGCCCGCGCGGCCAGGCTCAGGATCTCGGGGTGGGCGTCGAGGGCCGCCCGCACCAGGTCCGCCTCATCCAGGGAGTCGGGATCGAACGGTTCGAAGGGGGGACGCAGGGGCAGATCGGGATCGATCTCCGTCCCGACCGCCCGCGCGAGGTCCAGCCCGGCCGCGCGGGCCGCTTCCTCCGCAGCCGCCACCGTGGCCTCCTGCCGCCGGACCTCGATCCTTGCCCCCAGGACGTCGATCAGGTCCGCAGCGACGATCGGGAAGAGACGCTCGGTGGTCTCGACGTCACGCCGCCGGGCATCCAGGATCGCCCGCTCGACATCCAGCATCCGGCGTCGCTCCAGGAGGCCGAAGTAGGCCCGCGCCACCCCCGCGCGAGCCCCGGTTCGGGCCGCCGCGAGGTCGGCTTCGGCCGCCCGCCGGCGGGCTCCCGCCGCCCGGGCTTCGGCCACGGTCCGGCCTCCGTCGAAGAGCCTCCAATCGATGAAGACGCCCTGGATCGCCCCGCGGGAGGTCGCTTCGACCGCCTCCTCGCGCTCGGCGGGATCGCCGAAGACGTCGGTCGTGGTGAAGCGGCGGACGTGGCTGACGTCGAAGGACGTCGAGGCGGTGACGTCGGGCAGGAAGGCTGCCCGGGCGACGAGGCGCGCCGCCCCCGCCATGGCGACCCCGTTTCTCGCCCGCACCAGCTCCGGGTTGTGGCGCTCGGCCAGCGCCAGGAGGTCGGCCAGCGAGAGCGTGTCCGCCTGGTTCGCCGGCTGGGCCGTGAGGTCCCCGGCCGACCCCGACAGCAGGGCCGCCAGGACAAGGGCGCGGCCGGGACGCCCCGACCCGAAGCCGATCATGGCACTCCCGCGATCCGCACGCGGGCGTCGTGCACCAACGTGTAGTTCCCGGCGGTGACGACGAGCGTTCCGGGCTCGGGGGGCTTCGTTCCTTCTTCATCGACGAGCTCGACGTAGCGATCGTTCGAGAGACCCCTTGTGACGTAGACCCACCGGGCGCGCCCCGCTCCCGGTTCTCCCGGGATCGGCTCGAAGACGAACACCATCGCCCGCCCGTCCCGCTCGACGATCGCCTCCCCGGGGACGAGGACCCGGTTCTCGTAGGAGCGACCCTCGAGGCTCACCCGGGCGAACATCCCGGGCAGGATGCGCCCGTCCGGATTGGCGAGGACGACGATCACCCGGGCCGCGCGCGTCCCGGGATCGACGACCGGATTGATCGATCGGATCCGCCCCCGGAATGCGGTGTCCGGGAGCGCGGGGAGAGTGATCTCGGCCCCGCCGCCTTCATGGAGCCAGCGGAGCTCGCTCTCCACGACCCGGACCTCGACCAGGACAGGCGCCAGGTCGACCACGGTGAGAAGCTCCTGGCCGGCGGCCAGGACATTCCCCCGTTCGACCCGCAGGTTCGCGATCCGGCCGGCGAAGGGGGCGGTGAGCGCGGTGTCGTCGAGGAAGAGGCGGGCGCGGCGAACCTCGACCTCGGCCGTCTCGAGGCCGCTGCGGGCGCGGGCCGCCTCCGCCCTCTGCCGGCGCACGACCGGATCCTCGATCCGGTCGTCGAAGAGCGTCATCTCCCGATAGCGGGCCTCGGCCTCCTCGCGCCCGGCCTCTGCCTGTCGAACCGCCAACAGGGCCTCACGGTCGTCCAGCCGGGCGACGACCTGTCCGGCGGCAACGTGGTCGTTCTCCCCCACGAGGAGATCGGAGATCCGCCCGGGGGCGCGCGCGGCCACCGCCGCCTGCCTGAAGGCCTCGGTCTGTCCGGTGGCCGACACCCGGATCTCGAGGGTTCCCCTCCGCACGGTGTCGACCACGACGGGAACGGCGAGGTCGCCGTCCGAGCCGGCGCCGGGACCGGCTTCGGACCGGTCGCCGGTCGGGCTCGCCTCTTCCGCCCCGGCCGCGTCCGTCGCCGCGTCACCGGGCTTCCACCGCGCACGGATCGCGACCACCGCGACGAAAGCCAGGAAGGCCAGGACGATCAGCCATCGCCGCGACGTCGAGCGGGGGGAAGCGCTCATCCCTCGGTCAGGCCAGATCGCACACTCGGGCTCACGACCGGCCCCGAGCAAGAATCGTGCGACGGATTGGGGATAACCGATGCCGGTTGCGCGCCGTCGGCGGCGAGGGTTAGGGTAGAGCCCCGCCGTGGCCCGCGACCCGGACACCCATTGCCCGCCCGAGGAAGGC
>DASZOP010000163.1:0-12300 GCA_035550715.1 Gemmatimonadota bacterium
TAGATCGGTTGGCGGCCTGGAAGTTCTGGCGATCGTCTTTGAGTGGCGTGAACGCCTATCTGATCTGGAATGATCGCGGAAGCGAGATGGACAGCGAGTGGCTGGAGAGATTGGCGGGAATGGAGGGCGTCGAGGACGCGCTGGTGAAGCTTAGGGAGTTCGCCCAACGCCAACGCAGTTTGAAAGAGGTCGAAGAATGGGCCCTAGTGGAACGATGATCGAAGAGGGTGGAAGGGTCTTCCGTGTGGTTCGCGAGAGGCGGACCTTGCTGCGCCTCGCGCCCGGGATCAAGCGCCGTAAGCCGCGCGACTATCTCGAGTGGAGGGCACTTCGCGAATTGAAGAAGCTCCCCTATTGGGAAGAATCCCCTCCAGGATATCTCTTGAAGGAAGCTCGCGAGAATGCGGGGCTCACGCAGGCCGATTTTGCCGCACGGCTCGGGATCACCCAGCAGGCGGTGAGCCAGGCGGAGCGCTGGGACGCGAACCCGACGGTCGGCTTCATGCGCCGGTGGGCCGAAGCGTGCGGCGTCGAGCTCGAGATCCGGCTGGAAGCGCGCTAAGGATCGTCCTCCAGCGCCAGCCACGGCCACGCCTCCCACGCGGCGATCCAGGCCGGAGTCCGGTCGACGTTCGAGGCCAGGAACCCGACCGAGGAGGATGCCCGGGCCGAGCCATGGGTCCCCTGGATCCGGACCAGCCGGTCGAAGAGGGTGCTCCCGTAATGCCAGCCGTCCTCGAGGCTGACCAGGACGTCGGCCGGATGACGGGTCGGCTCGTCCAGCGCCCGCCGGACGCGCTCCCGCAGCATGGGATACTCCTCGGCCGGGCGGTCGAGAGGATCGGGGGAGCCCTCGGCATCGACGGCCCCGCTCCGCCAGACCGCGAAGTCCGCGCCCTCCTGGGTCACGATCGCGCGCGCCACCGCCTCTTCCCGTCCCGCCGCCGTGTAGAGCTGGATCGAGCCGACCAGACCGTAGGCCGGCGCGACGACGTCGTGTGAGTCCCGCACTGTCTCTGCGAGCCGGAACCCGCCTCGATCCAGCGCCGCCCCGAGTTCGAACAGCCTGCTCGACTCCTCGCTCATCCCGTGGTCGCTCAGGAGGACAACCCGATGCCGGCCACCGCCGGCGGCCAGGAAGCGGTCCAGGACGCTCTCGACCCTCAGGAGGTGCCGCCGCAGGGCTTCCCGCCCGCCGACGTGGCCCACGGCGTCGGTCGAGCCCATGTAGAGGACCAGCCCGGCGTCGTCACCGCCCCCTGCGGTATCCTCGCGCGCGATGCCCGTCAGGATCTCCTCGATACGGAGGAGCTCGGCCTCGCGCACTCGATCCGGGAGATAGAACACGAACGCGCCCCACAGACGGGGCTCCTCCCAGTCGAACCGCTCGTGGAAGGGGGCGATCCCCTTGTACTCGCCGGTCAGCCGCTCCCAGGCGCCGCCCACCACCGCGTCCCTCTCCGGGTCGAAGTACAGGTCCTCGTAGCCGCTCGGGCGTTGCGTCCGGAGGATCGCGGTGAAGCCGAGGTTGGTGAGCGACGGGAAGGGGGCGACCAGCCGGCTGGCGGGGAACAAGGCGCGGAACCGCCCCTCCCGCTGGAGCTCGGCGAAGAGGTCATGCGGAATCGCATCGATCGCGAGGACGACCGTCCGGGGCGGGTCCGACCCCGGCTCCGGGGCGCGAACCTCGGCCGATCCCGCCGTCCGCCAGGCATCCGTTCGACCGTCGCCGTCCTCGTCGACCTCGACCACCCGCGCTTCGTCGCTGGGCGCCGAGCGACAGCCGGCGGCCACTGCGCCAAGCGCGACGACCAGGACGGCCGGAGCGAGGGCGCCCCGGTTCATCTCCGACTGACGACCGCCTGGAGACCGCCCGTAGGGCGGAGGGTGATGCTGGCCATGGGGACCGGCGGCTCGGGACCCCATTCCAGGCGGAACCGCTGCGCGATCGTCGCCACGATCAGGACGAGCTCCATCCGCGCGAACTCGCGGCCGATACACATCCGGGGGCCGCTCCCGAAGGGCAGATAGGCGAGCCGGGGGAGATCGCGGCGGAAGGCGTCCGTCCAACGGTCGGGATGGAACCGGAGCGGGTCCGAATAGAAGCGCGGATCCCGGTGGAGGACCCACGGGAAGACGAAGAGGGTGGTCCCGGCGGGTACGGGCCAGCCCATGATCTCGTCGTCCTCCAGGGCCTCGCGGCCGAACGAGTAAGCGGGCGGATAGATCCTGAGGGCCTCGGTGACAACCCGCTCCGTGTACGGAAGCCGCGCCAGGTCGCCGACTTCCGGGTGGTGCCCGAGCGCGTCCACCTCGGCCTCAAGCCGGGCGACTGCGTCCGGATTGCGTGAAAGGAGATACCACGTCCAGGTCAGGCCGAGGGCGGTGGTCTCGTGGCCGGCCAGGAGCATGGTGATCGTTTCGTCGCGGAGCTGCTCCTCGCTCATCGGGCGTCCCTCCTCGTCCCGAACCTCCATCAGGGCCGAGAGGAGGTCGCCCCGGTCGCGGCCATCCCGGTGCTCGTCGACGATCCGGTAGACCAGACGGTCCATCCGATCCACCGCCCGGCGGTACCGCAGGTTGCCCGGCGTCGGAATCCGGTCGGGGATCAGGACGGGCCGCCGGATCCGCCGCGCGATCTCCTCGATCCCCGTGTCGAAGGCCGCGGCGATCTCGGCCGCGTCGTCCGCCACCTCGGCGTCGAAGAGGGTCTTGGCGACGATCCGGAAGGTGATCGACGTCATCTCGCCCCGTACGTCGCGCGTCTCGCCGTCACGCCACCCGTCCAGGCGGTCCAGCGTGTACTTGGTCATGATCCTGCCGTACTCGGCGATCCGTTCGTGGTGGAAGGCCGGCTGGACGAGCCGCCGCTGCCTCAGCCAGTCGTCCCCCTCGTTGGTGAGGAGACCGCGCCCGAAGATCGCGTTCACCTTGCGCCAGAAAAACGTGTGCTTGACGTAATTCCGGTGGTTCTCGACGAGGACCCGCTCGACCGCCTCGGGCGCGCTCAGGAGATACGCCGTCCGTCGCACGATCCTGAACCGGGCGACGTCCCCGTATTCGTGAGCCAGGCGGGTCGCGAAGCCGAGGGTGTCGCCGGCGAACTCGCGAAGGTTCCCGAGGAGCGGGTGGCCGGCAGGACCGGGAGGCATCTTGGAGGGGGGCATCCCGGCCTACGATACATGATCTCGAGCGCGGGCTCTTGACACGGCTGGGGTCGTGTGCTAGGATCCCAGCATGGTGCTGAAATTCCAGCAGCTTTGGAGCTCTTGCCCCGCCGGCCGATCCAGGATGGCATGAGCGAGAGATCGCTGGCCGAGCTGAGCCCGCGCGAGCGCCAGATCGTGGACGCCCTCTACCGGCTCGGGCAGGCCACCGTGCGCGAGGTCATCGACGCCATCGACGACCCACCCAGCTATTCGGCCGTCCGGGCGACCCTCCGGGTGCTCGAGGAGAAGGGTGTCGTTCGTCACGAGCAGAACGGGCCCCGCTACGTCTACCTCCCGGTCGTTCAGCGGGACACAGCCCGCCGCCAGGCCCTGCGCCGCCTGGTCCACACCTTCTTCGACGGATCGGCCGAGCAGGCGGCCGTGACGCTCCTCAGGATGTCGGATGGCGAGTTGTCCGACGACGACGTGGAACGGTTGGTCGGGAAGATCCGCCAGGCACGAAAGGGAGGCAGGTGACGATGTCGTTCGTGGTGGACGCGCTCGTGAAGGGGACGGCGCTCTTGATCGTGATCTTCGGGCTCGCGGCCGTGTCGGGACGGTGGTCGGCCGCGACCCGCCACCTCTTGTGGTGCTTCGGTCTCCTGGGCCTGCTCGTCATGCCGGCCCTCTCGAGCGTCATGCCGTGGCGCCTGCCCGTGTTGCCCCCGGTGGAGGGGGTGGCGGTCGGGGAGTTCCTGCCGACGGCCGCCCCCGAAGCCGCGGTGCGGCGGGGACAGGCGGGCGGAGAGGCAGTGGGTCGCGCCGGGGCCGGTGAGTCCAGCGGCCCGGCATCGAGCGACCTCACGGTCCCGTCCTTCATCCCCGATCCTCCCCCGGGCGAAGCGGAGCGGGGGTTCCCGTTCGGGATCTCCGACCTGCTGGTCTTCTTCTGGCTCGCCGGCGCGGCCCTGATCCTCTCCCGGCTCGTGGTGGGGATGGTCACGCTGCGCCGATACATCCGCCGGGCCCGGGCCGCTTCGGGGCCGCGCTGGGAGGAAGCCCGCGCGTGGGCCTCGAGCCGGCTCCTCCTGGACGTTCCGATCCGTCTCCTCGTGAGCGGGGAGGCGACGATGCCGCTGGCGGCAGGAATCGTACGACCGGTCATCCTCATGCCGGAAGACGCCGAGACGTGGCGTGAACCGCGACGCCGGGCGGTCCTCCTCCACGAGATGGCGCACGTCAAGCGCCGGGACGTGCTCCCCCACCTCATGGCCTGGGTCGTGTGCGCGCTCTGGTGGTTCCATCCGCTGGCCTGGAGCGCCGCCCGCCGGATGCGGTCCGAGAGCGAGAAGGCGTGCGACGACCTCGTCCTCAAGGTCGGCACCCGCGCCTCCCGCTACGCCGACGACCTGCTCGACATCGTGACCGGGGCGGGAACGGTCCGCGCCCCGGTGGCGGTCGTGCCCCTGGCTCAGCGGTCGGAGTTCGAGGGCCGGATCCTGGCCATCCTCGAGCCCGACCGCCGCCGGCAGGCGGCCTCCGTCACCCATGCCGGCCTGGCGGCGCTCCTGGTCGCCCTGTTCGCGGTCCCGCTGGCGGCGGTCGGTCCAAAGGTCGAATCGGGGCGGGACCGCATCGAGGGGGACGGGCGGGTCGAAATGGGAAGAGTGGTGGAGAAAGCGCAGAAGATCGGCGGGAAGCTGGTGGACTCGTTCCACGGCGGGCCGAGCGATCGGGAGAAGGATGCGGATCTCGAGGAAGCGGTGGACGAGGCGCCATCTGCGGATACCGACGCCATCCCGGAGATTGTGATCACCGGGATCGAGAAGCTGGTGGAACCGCCCGTCCAGGGGGGAGATGGACGCGCCGTGATCGCCCTCGTGAACGCCCTCTCCGACGACGAGCACGAGGTCCGGCTGAGCGCGGCCGAGACCTTGGGGAAACTCCGCGACCCGCGTGCGGTCCAGGCGCTGATCCAGGCCCTCCAGCAGGACCCCGACCCCAAGGTCCGCGCGATGGCGGCGTGGGCGCTCGGAGAGATCGAGGATCCGGCGGCCGTGTCCGCGCTCTCGACCGCGCTCGGCTCGGACGAGGACGAGCAGGTCCGTGTCCAGGCGGCCGAGGCGCTCGGGAACATCGAGGACGTATCGGCCATCGACGCGCTGGGCGAGGCCGCCCAGGATCCCGCGGTCGAAGTCCGGCGGGCGGCGGTCGATGCCCTGGGGAACATGGACGACTCCAGGGTGGTCGCGTTGGTGATCCCGTCCCTCAGGGACGACGACGCCCTGGTGCGCCGGAGCGCGGCCAGCGCGCTCGGCAACATCGAGAGCCCGCAGGCCGTCGAGCCGCTGATCGCCGTGACCCGGGATCCCGATCTCGAGGTCCGGGTCTACGCGCTGGAGGCGCTCGGGAACCAGGGGGACATCCGGGCGCAGCCGGCGTTCCTGGTCGCCCTCAAGGACGAGCGGGCCGACGTGCGCCGGGCGGCCATCGACGGGATCGGAAACCTGGAGCTCGGGACCGCGCCGCCGGAGGTGCTGGGAGCCGTCCGCGATCGCGACCGGGATGTCCGGCACGGTGCGGTGAGTGCGCTCGGGAACTTCGAGGATCCGGCGGCCGTCCCCGTCCTCCTCGAGATCGTTCGCAGCTCGACGGACCGGGAGCTCCAGTACGAGGCGCTGGACGCCTTGTCCAACATCGAGAGCCCGGCCGCCTACGAGGCGCTCCTCCCGCTCCTCCAGCACGAGGATCCGAAGATCCGCCAGCTCGCCGCCGAGGCGATCGGGAACATGCAGCAGCCATGATGCGCACGCGATCGACCGCCCGCCATTCCGGATCCCCCGCCCGCCTGTGGGCGATCGCAGCGGCGACCGCTTTCCTCGCCGTGACGATTCCCCTGACCTGCAGCGGGCCGGAATCCAACGGCGTGGCGGCCACGCGCCCGGCCGCGGGGATCGCGGATTCGACGCTGGCGATGCGGCTGATCCAGGCCGCGCGCGGCGCGGATCCGGTCATCTGCGGGCTGGCCGCCCGCGCGCTCGACCGCGGGTGGTGGAACGGCGGGATGGACATCGAGCCGGCCGTCAGCGACGATCCCGTCTCCAACGAGGTCGTGGAGTGGATTCTGGCTCCAGGCGAGGCCGCGGGAGCCATCGCCCCGCTCGCGGCGGCGCTGGCGGATCCTGACCCCTGCGTCCGCCGCCTCGCCGCCCGCGTCCTCGGTCGGACCGGCGCTCCCGAAGCCGCCGCCGCGCTCAGGCGGTCCCTCGGCTCGGCCGCGCCGGGGGAGCGGGAGATGGCGGCCGTCGGTCTCGGGTTCGCGGAGGACGGCGCGGCGCTCACCGGGCTGATCGCGGCGCTCGAGGATCCGGAGCCCAGGGTGCGGATCGCCGCCGCCTGGGCCCTCGGCGAGATCGAGAGCCCGGACGCCATCCCGCCGCTCGCCGAAACCCTCGCCCGCGACGAGGAGGCCCAGGTCCGCGAGGCCGCCGCGTGGGCCCTGGGAGAGATCGAGTGACCTCCGAAACCTCGAACGCGGTCGCGTCGTAGCGAAGAGCGGTTCCAACCCTCAACGTCGTCGGCAAGTCCAAGCACGGGTGGAGGGGCACCCCCGGAGGAGGGAGAATGTCCCTGATACGCCCGGTCCGCACGCTGATCCTCGCCCTCGCGCCCCCGCTCGCATGGCCGGCGGTTGCTCAGCCTCAGACCCCCGACGATTCGACCCCCACGTCGGCGATCGGATCCCCGGTCGACGTTCCCGCTCAGGCCGATTCCTTCCAGCCGCTCCTTCGGCCGACCCTCGAGGTCGGCCGGGCGGCGGCGCCGATCACGCTGGACGGGGAGCTCGACGATCCCGGCTGGGAAGGGGCGGCCCGGACCGACGACTTCTCAGAGACCTTCCCGAACGAACGCGGGCGGCCCCCGGTCGGGAGCGAGGTCTGGGTGACCTACGACGACGAGAACCTCTACGTCGCTTTCCTGGCGCGGGACGATCCGTCCACCATCCGCGCCACCCTGACCGACCGGGACGACATGTGGAACGACGACTACTTCGGCATCCTGCTGGATACCTACGGGGACGCGCAGTGGGCGTACTTCCTGTTCGCCAACCCCCTCGGAGTACAGGGCGACTCCCGCTTCTCGACCGCGAACGGAGAGGACGACGCGATCGACCTCGTGTACGAGACCGAGGGGCGGATCACGAACGAAGGGTACCAGGTGGAGATGGCGATACCGTTCGAGAGCCTGCGCTTCCCGGATCGGCCCGAGCAGGCGTGGAAGGTGACGTTCTGGCGGACGCGACCCCGCGGGAGCCGCGCCACCTACTCGTGGGCGGCGATGAGCCGCGAGGAGTCGTGCTTCCTCTGTCAGTACGGGACCCTGACCGGGATCCGGGGGGTCGAGCCGGGGGGTGCCATGGAGTTCCTGCCCTACGCGGTGGCATCCCAGGCGGCCGAGATCCGGAACGCCGACGACCCGACATCGGGGATCGGCGATGGGAACTCCGAGGCCGACGTCGGGATGGACGTCCGCTACGCGCACCCGTCGGGGCTCACGGTCGAGGGCACGCTGAACCCGGACTTCAGCCAGGTCGAGTCCGACGTCGCCCAGATCGACGTGAACGAGACGTTCGCGCTCTTCTTCCCCGAGCGGCGGCCCTTCTTCCAGGAGGGGAGCGAGCTGTTCGACACCTGGATCCAGGCCGTCTACACGCGTCAGATCAACGACCCGGACCTGGCGGCCAAGGTGCTGGGCCGCTTCGGCGAGACCACCGTGGCGTACCTGGGCGCCTACGACCAGACGACGCCGCTACTCCTGCCGTTCGAGGAGCGGAGCTTCGTGGGCGAATCAGGGAGGAGCGTGACGAACATCATGCGCTACCGGCGGAGCCTGGGAGCCGGAAGCCACGTCGGAGCCCTCGTGACCGATCGCCGGCTGGAGGGGACCGACGGGGCGGGAAGCAACTACGGCGCCGACGTCCTCTGGAAGCTCGACTCCCGCTGGCAGGTCGAAGGCCAGCTCCTGGGGAGCCACACAGTCGAGCCTGACGACCCCGCTCTGACCGAGGAACTGGCCGACCTCACCTTCGACCGCGGGAGGCACACCGCTGCCTATGACGGCGAGACGTTCTCGGGGTACGCGGGGTACGCGAGCCTCGAACGGGCCGCCGAGCGGTGGAGCCTCAACTTCGACTACTGGACGTCGAGCCCGACGTTCCGGACCGAGAGCGGCTTCGAGACCCGTAACGATTTCCACTACCTGGTGCTGTTCAACGAATGGAACTGGTATCCCGAGGCGTCGTGGATCGACCGCTTCGGCTTCGATATCGACGCCGAGGGGAGGTGGAACTACGACGGAGTCCTGAAGCAGCAGTTCTACACGCCGACCGTCGAGGTCCAGCTCGCCGGACAGAACTTCGTGGAGATCGGGTATGAATGGGAGCCCGAACGGTTCGCGGGCCTGGAGTTCGATGACCTCCGGAACTGGTGGCTGTACTTCGACTCGGATTTCAGCGAGCTCGTCCAGGGCGGCTTCTTTCTGCAGCGGGAGCGTGACATCGCGCGCCTCGAGGACCCGCCGGTGGTCGGCGAAGGCACCCATCTCGAAGTATGGAGCTCGATCCGTCCGTGGGAGCGCCTGGTCATCGAGCCCAGCATCAACTACTCCGAGCTCCACGACCCGGACACGAACGAGGAGATCTTTCAGGGTTACGTCCTGCGGACCCGGACGAACTTCCACTTCACCAGGGAGCTCTTCCTGAGACTCGTCTTCCAGTGGGACGATTTCGACGGCCAGTTCAACGTCGAGCCGCTGCTGACCTATCGGATCAACCCGTTCACGATGTTCTTCGTGGGCTCGACGCAGGTCTTCCGCGACTTCGAGGACCCGCGCGAGTACGACCTCGTCCACACGTCGCGGCAGCTCTTCGCCAAGCTGCAAGTGCTGTTCCGGCGATGAGGAGCCTCCCGCGACCTGGTGACGGGGGACGGATCAGACGAGGTCGTACGTCGCGTCCTGCTCGGGGATGATCACCTCGCGGCCGCGGCCGCGCAGCTCGCCGGCGAACGTCTCCATGACCGGCGGCTCGCCGTGGACGAGGAAGACGCGCGCGCTCCCGGTCGGCTCGATCCACGCCAGCAGGTCTTCCCGGTCGGCGTGGGACGAGAAGCCATTGATCGTGACGACGCGCGCCCGCACCTCGATCGGCTGGCCGTGGATGCGGACCGTCTTCGCACCGTCGACGATCCGGCGGCCGAGCGTGCCCGCCGCCTGAAAGCCGACCACGATCAGGCTCGCCTCCTTGCGCCACAGATTGTGCTTCAGATGATGGACGATCCGGCCGCCCGTCATCATGCCCGAGCCGGCGATGATGATCGCTCCGCCCTCGATGGCGTTGACCTTCTTCGATTCTTCGACGCTCGGTGTGAACTGGAGCCCTGGCGGCTCGAACGGATCCTCGCCGTTCTTGAGCGCCTCCGCGATCTCGGGCTGGAACTCGTTGGCGCAGGTCTCGTAGAGCTGGGTCATCCTGGTCGCCATCGGAGAATCGACGTAGACCGGGACGCGCGGGATCTCGCCGGCCTGCATGAGGTTCTTGATCGTGTAAAGGACGACCTGGGTCCGCTCGAGGGCGAACGAGGGGATCAAGACGTTCCCGCCCCTCGTCAGGCTCTCCTTCAGGACAGTACGGAACTCGTCGAGCGTCGCCGCCAGGGAGCGGTGGTTCCGGTCGGCGTAGGTGGTCTCGATGAGGACCGCGTCGCAGGCCGGGGGTCGAGCGGCGTCGGCCTGCAGGCCGCTCTCCCGGTTCCCCAGGTCGCCGGAGGCGAGGATCCGCCCGCGGGGGCTCTCGATCTCGATGAAGGCGCTCCCGAGGATATGGCCCGCCGGCCTGAACGTGGCCCGCACCCCCTCGCCCAGGTCCACGCCTGAGTCGAACGCCGTGTCCTTGAAGAGGGCGAGCGTGGCGGCCACGTCGGGGTCGCCGTAGAGGGGCTCCTGGACGGCCGGTCCCTCTTCGGACTCGACCGGCTCCTTGCCCGCGTGACGCAGCGCCCGCTCATAATCCTCGGTCTGGATCTTGGCCGAGTCGTAGAGGATGACCTCGGCGATCGCGCGGGTGGAGCGGATCGCGTGGATCGGCCCCGAGAAACCGTTCCGCACGAGGATGGGGAGCCGCCCGACGTGGTCCAGGTGGGAGTGGGTGACGAGCACGGCGTCGAGCGACGACGGATCGAAGGGGAAGGGCTCGCGATTCCGCTTCGCGACGTCGCCCTGGAAGAGCCCGCAGTCGATGAGGAGCCGCTTTCCGCCGACCTCCAGGAGATGGCAGCTTCCGGTGACGGTGCGTGCGGCTCCGGCGCTGGTCAGCTTCACGACCCCTCCCGTGTTGCGAGGATGAACGCCTGTCCCGGCCGGGCGACAGGCTAGCGGCCGACCACGACCCGGGAAAGCCTCAGAACCGGCCGGCTGCCCGCCGGGCCTCGAGAACGAGCGGCTCGATCCGCCGTCCTAGCTCGTCCACCACCTCGTTCGGATCGACGTCCGGTCCGGGGGCTGCGAGCGGCCGGCCGAAACGGACCGCGACCGGCGCCCGGGCGAGCCAGCAGCCACGCGCCCAGCGGCGTCCCTTGGGCAGGACCGTCAGAAGTCCCGCCGCCCCGCACGGGACGATCGGGAGGTGAAGCTCGCGGGCCATGACCCCGACACCGCGGCGGAACGGGAGCAGCGCTCCGTCCATCGATCGCTCCCCCTCCGGGAAGACGAGGATAGAGCCTCCGCGGTCGGCGACCCGGCCGGCGATCCGGAGAGTCGGGCGCCAGTCTCCGGCCTGGACCAGGGGAATCAGGTTCAGCCCCCACACTCCGAGCGCGTAGAGGAAGGAGCCGGTGCGGGCGCGGGGGAAGTACTCCCACATGGCGGTCGTCGCGATCCGCGACGACTCCCGCTCGTCGAGCGCGAACAGGACCGCACCCGGATCCAGCTCGCTCAGGTGGTTGACCGCGATGATATAGGGGGGGTCGAGCGCCTCCACGTGCTCGAGCTCGCCCACGTCCATGACGAAGAAGGAGCGCCAGAGGGGGCGCAGGAAGCCCGTCCGGAAGAGACGCCTCGTAGCCCGGACGGGGAGGGCATGGCGCCAGCGGGCCTCGGGCACGGTGTCCGCACGATCGGCCGGGCGCGCCTGCGCGGGCCTGGGCCGTGTCGCGAGGGGCGAGCGGACCGACTCCCCGGACTCCCCCGCACGAGGGATCTTTGGCGCGGGCCCGCCGGCCCACGCGATCCGGACCCGGCGGGCGGCAAAGATCTCCTCGGCCAGCGCGCCCAGCGTGAGCTCGCCGGCGAACGCGCCCGGGTCCGGGGCGATCCCGTACAGCGACTCGATCCGCGTGATCAGCTCGATCCGATCGAGTGAACCCAGCACCTCGTCCAGCGAGGTCGACCGCGAGAGCTCGCCGGGCCGGACGCCGGAGATCCGCGCGACCAGCCCGGCGAGGGCGGTGAAGGCGTCGGCGGGGCTCTCGGGAGCGGCCTCCCCGACCGGAGGGTCCGCCCGATCCCCGGCCTGTTCGGACGGGGCGCGGTCCGCGAGCCATTCCTGGATCGGCGGCCGGCGGGCCTTGCCGGTCCGGGTCCGCGGAAAGTCGGGATCCGGCCAGACCTGCCACGCGCGGACCCGCGCGGCGTCCGGCAGGTCACGGTTGGCCGCGCGGACGGCCGCTGCCGGATCGGAGCCGGGCTCGACCGCGAGGACGGCGAGGACCATCCCGCGCTCGCCCCATGGACGCTCCAGGACCACGGCGTCGTGGATCCCCGGCTCCCGGCGGAGGCGATCCGCCACCGGCCCGGGATCCACGTTGACACCGGCCGGGGTGACGATTCGCTCGCCCATCCGTCCGAGGTAGTAGAGGCGCCCCGTCTCGTCGCGGCGGCCGAGGTCCCCGGTGTGGAGCCACCCGTCCGGATCGATCGCGCTCCCGCCCAGCCGCGCGTGAACGACGTTGGGCCCGCGAACCAGGATCTCTCCCCCCTCGGCGACCCGCACCTGGACCCCGGGGAGCGGGCGACCGAGGGACCCGGGTGCGGTGTCGAAGGGATGGTTCAGCGTCACCAGGGGCGCGGTCTCGGTGAGCCCGTACCCCTGGACGAC
>DASZOP010000164.1:0-5557 GCA_035550715.1 Gemmatimonadota bacterium
CAGGCCGTCATCCTCGTCTTCGCCGGCCAGCTCGCCCTGAAGCTCCTGGTCGGGGCCGTCTTCGTGTATTCGCTCGGCGCATCGCTCGACGCCGTCCGCGACTGGCAGCTGGTCGGCTGGCTGGTCGAGCGGACGCGCGACCTGTCGGGGCTCGAGATCGCCCAGCTCGTGGCCAGCGGCGTGTCCGGTGTCTTCGTCCTGCTGGGGGTCGCGAGGGTCGCTCGCGGAGCTCGGCTGGCCGCGTACCAGATGTTCGAGCGGGCGATCCTCGTCTCGATCCTCCTGGTGCAGGTGTTCAGCTTCTATGCCGAGCAGTTCGCGGCCCTGGTGGAGCTCGCCGGGAACCTCGTGCTGCTCTTGCTGGTGCGCTCGATGATCAGGCTCGAGGAGGAACGAATCCAGGCGTGAGCCCTGGCGACCCGACCCGAAGGAGGAGGAACGATGGAGAAGCGAGTCATTCGCACCGACGAGGCGCCGGACGCGATCGGGCCGTACAGCCAGGGGATCCAGGCGGGCCCGTGGGTCTTTACGGCCGGGCAGATCGGGCTCGACCCGCGGACCGGCGAGCTCGCCGACACGATCGAGGCCCAGACGGCGCGGGCCCTCGAGAACATCCGCGCCATCCTCGGGGCGGCGGGCTGCGGCATGGAGCGCGTCGTGAAGACGACGGTCTTCCTGCGCGACATGGGCGATTTCGCGGCCTTCAACGCCGTCTACGCGGAGATGGTCGGCGATCCCCCCCCGGCGCGCTCGACCGTCCAGGCGGCGGGCCTGCCGAAAGGCGCGCTGGTGGAGATCGAGGCCGTGGCCTTCGGGCAGGGTTGACGCGGGCGGCCGGCGCTACCATCTGACGGGACGCCTCCGGAAGGGCGATATTCGATCCCGTGAAGATGACACGGGACGAGATCACGCGGCTGACCGAAAAGGTCCGCTGCGCGGGTTGAGCGTCGAAGCTGGGTCCGGAGGACCTGCGCCGCGCGCTCGCTCGGCTGCCGCGGCACGACCCCGATCCGGACGTTCTCGTAGGCACCGACACCTACGACGACGCCGGCGTGTACCGTCTGAACGACGAGCTGGCCCTGGTCCAGACCGTCGACTTCTTCACGCCGATCGTCGACGACCCCTACGACTACGGCCAGATCGCAGCCGCCAACGCGCTCTCGGACGTGTACGCCATGGGCGGGACCCCGCGGACGGCGCTGGCGATCGTGTGCTGGCCGCCCGCCGGGCTCGAGCCGGAGATCCTGGGCGCGATCCTGGCCGGCGGCGCGGAGAAGGCGCTCGAGGCCGGGTGCCCCGTGATCGGCGGCCACTCGGTCCAGGACGAGGAGCTCAAGTACGGGCTCGCCGTGACCGGGACCGTCCATCCCGCACGGATCCTGACCAACGCCGGGGCCCGGCCGGGGGACGTTCTCGTCCTCACCAAGCCGCTCGGGACCGGCGTCCTGACGACCGCCCTCAAGCGCAGGGCGATCGAGGCCCACGAGCTCGAGCCGGCCGTCCGGGCGATGAAGACGCTGAACGGGCCGGCGGCCCGGGAAGCGCTCCGCGCGGGGGTCCGCTCGGCGACCGACGTGACCGGCTTCGGCCTCGCCGGCCACGCCGTCCAGCTCGCTGACGCCAGCGGGGTCTCGCTCGAGATCGAGGCCGACCGCCTGCCCCTCCTACCGTCCGCCCTGCGGCTGGCGGAGGCGGGCCATGTCCCTGGCGGCGGCGAGACGAACCGCGCGTTCTACGGGCCGCGGGTCGAGGTCCGCGGAAGGCCATCGGAGGCCCTCCTGCGGGTCTTCTACGATCCGCAGACCAGCGGCGGGCTCCTGCTCGCCGCTCCGCCCGACCGGGCGGAGGAGCTCCTCGGGCGGCTGGAGACGGAGGGCGTGGCGGCGGGCGCGATCGGCGCCGCCGGACCGCGACGCGATCCGTCGATCCTGCTGACCTGAGGGGCGGGGGTGCGCTCTCGAGAGGAGGTCCGATGTCCACGCTGACGATCCCGAGGCCGGTCCGGGCCCCCCGCGGGACCCGACTCCAGTGCCGTGGCTGGGGCCAGGAAGCGGCCCTCAGGATGCTCATGAACAACCTCGACCCCGAGGTCGCCGAGGACCCCGACCGGCTGATCGTCTACGGCGGGGCCGGGAAAGCGGCCCGCGACTGGGACGCCTTCGAGGCCCTGGTGGCGACCCTCCGCGATCTCGGCGACGACGAGACCCTCTGCGTCCAGAGCGGCAAGCCCGTGGGTGTGTTCCGGACGCACCCCGGCGCCCCGCGCGTCCTGATCGCCAACGCCAACCTCGTGCCGCGCTGGGCGACCGGCGACGAGTTCCGGCGGCTGGAAGCCCTCGGGCTCACCATGTACGGCCAGATGACGGCCGGCTCCTGGATCTACATCGGCTCGCAGGGAATCGTGCAGGGGACCTACGAGACGCTCTCGGCCTTGGCCAGGAAGCACTTCGGGGGCTCGCTCCGGGGGCGCTGGGTGCTGACCGGCGGTTGCGGCGGGATGGGTGGGGCGCAGCCGCTGGCGGCCACCATGAGCGAGGCCGCGTGCCTGATCGTGGAGGTCGACCCGCGGCGCCTCGAGCGGCGGGTCGCCACCCGCTACCTGGACGAGATCGCCACGGACCTGGACGCCGCTCTCGAGCGGGTCACCGCAGCCGCGCGGAAGGGGGAGGCCGTCTCGGTCGGGCTGATCGGCAACTGCGCCGAGATCGTCCCCGAGATCGTCCGGCGCGGCGTCGTCCCGGACGTCGTCACCGATCAGACCAGCGCCCACGACGCGCTCGAGGGTTACGTCCCGGCCGGTCTCCCGCTGGAGGAGGCGCTCGAGCTCCGCCGGTCCGACCCGGAGGAGTACATCCGCCGCTCCATGGAGTCGATGGCGATTCACTGCCGCGGGATCCTGGACCTCCGTGCGGCCGGGTCGGTGGCGTTCGACTACGGCAACAACCTGCGCGGGCAGGCCATGGACGCGGGCGTCGCCGACGCCTTCGAGATCCCGGGCTTCGTCCCCGAGTACATACGCCCGCTCTTCTGCGAGGGGAAGGGACCGTTCCGGTGGGCGGCGCTCTCGGGAAACCCGGCCGACATCGCCGCGGTGGATGCGGCGATCGGCGAGCTCTTCCCAGAGGACGAGGCGCTCCAGCGCTGGATCCGCCTGGCCGCGAAGCGGGTCGCGTTCCAGGGACTCCCGGCGCGGATCTGCTGGCTCGGCTACGGCGACCGGTGGCGGCTCGGCGAGCGTATCCACGCGCTGGTGGCCGACGGCGCGCTGGAAGCGCCGGTCGTGATCGGCCGCGACCACCTCGACACGGGGTCGGTGGCGTCGCCGTTCCGCGAGACCGAGGGGATGCGGGACGGGTCGGACGCGATCGCCGACTGGCCGGTCCTGAACGCGCTCCTGAACACGGCCAGCGGGGCCACCTGGGTCTCCTTCCATCACGGGGGCGGGGTCGGGATCGGAAACAGCCTCCACGCCGGCCAGGTGACGGTCGCCGACGGCACGCGCGAGGGGGCGGCGAAGCTCGAGCGAGTCCTGACCAACGATCCCGGCCTCGGGATCGCCCGCCACGCCGACGCCGGCTACGAGCGGGCGAAGGCGACCGCCCGCGAGCGCGGGGTCCGGATCCCGATGGCGGAGTGAGCGCGGCCTGGGAGGGCGGGGGAGAGGACCTCCTCGTCACCGGGATCGGCCAGCTCGTCGACTTCGGGCCGGGCGGACCGTCGGATCCGCCCGAGCTGATCGGTGACGCCTTCGTCTGGATCAAGGACGGTCGCGTGGCCGCACGGGGGCCCGCGCGGGAGACCCCCACCGCGGCGGCCGCGGCGGCCCGGCTGGACGCCGCCCGCGGGGTGGTCCTGCCGGGCCTCGTCGACAGCCATACCCACGCCGTCTTCGGCGGCACCCGTGCGCACGAGTTCGAGCGCCGGCTGGCGGGGGCCACGTATCAGGAGATCGCGGCCGGCGGGGGCGGGATCCTGTGGAGCGTGCGCGACCTGAGGAGGCGCGGCGACGAGGAGCTCCTCGCCCTGACCGCCGCCCGGCTGGCCGAGTCCGTGCGGTGGGGGGTCACGACCGTGGAGGTCAAGTCGGGCTACGGCCTGACCGTCGAGGACGAGCTCCGGATGCTCCGGATCGCGCGCCGGCTCGACGGGGCTCCGGGCCTGCCGCGGGTCGTACCGACGTTCCTGGGCGCCCACGCGATCCCGCCCGAGTTCGCCGGCGACCGGGCGGGCTACGTACGGCGGGTCGTGGACGAGATGCTGCCGGCCGTCGCCGAGGAGAATCTCGCGCGCTTCTGCGACGTCTTCTGCGACGAGGGGGCGTTCACGCCGGCGGAGACGGAGACGATCCTGGCGCGGGCGGCCGACCTCGGGCTCGGATTGAAGCTCCACGCCGACGAGTTCTCGGGGCTCGGGGGGGCACGCCTGGCGGCGCGTCTCGGAGCCGCCAGCGCCGATCATCTGGTGGCGATCGACGAGGCGGGGATCGAGGCTTTGGCCGGCGGCACGACCGTCGCGACGCTCCTGCCGGGCACGTCGTTCTTCCTGCGTCTGGGGCGCTTCGCCCCCGCCCGGCGGCTGGTCGACGCGGGCGCCACCGTGGCCCTGGCGACCGACTTCAACCCGGGCTCGTCGATGACCCAGAACCTGCTCCTCATGGCCGCCTTCGGCTGCTGTCTGATGGGGCTCCGGATCGACGAGGCGCTGCGGGCCGTGACGCGGGGCGGGGCGCGGGCGGTGGCGCGGGAGGACCTGGGCACCCTGGCGCCGGGGGCGGCCGGCGACCTGGCCGTGTTCGCGGTCTCCGACTACCGGGATCTGGTCTACCATTACGGGGTGAGCCACCTGACCGCGGTGGTGCGGGGCGGCCGGCCGATCGGTCCGGCGCCGGGGGAGTCGGGCGCGGCGCAACTTGGATGAAGAGCCCGCGAAGCGTCAGATTGATGCCATGAGCCCTGTCTGGCACCGGCCCGAGGAGCCGCCGGTCCGCCACACCGACCCCAACGGGGCCGTGGCGCGGTACCTGGAAACGATCCGCCGGGCGGAGGCGGCCGGCTCGCCGCCCCCCGCGGCCGCGCTCAACGGGCTCGGGGATGCCTACCTCGATCTGGGCGATGGAGCGCAGGCCAGCGACCACCACCTGGAGGCCGCCGAGGCGTACGCCTCCGAGTCGCTGTGGGACAACGCCGTTGCCTGCTGCCGGAAGATCCTGCGGAGGGAGCCGGACCACCCGCGAGCGGCCCTCCTCCTGGGCCGGACCTACGCCGCCAAAGGTCTCATCGCCGAGGCCGTGGAGGTGCTCTCGCGGCTCGCCGACGAGCGCCAGGGCGCCGGTCGCGGTCGGGACGCCCTGGCCGCGCTCGAGGAGGTCGTCCGGATCGTTCCGCAGGACGCCCGTCTCCGCGAGCGCCTCGGACGCCTCCTCCAGGAAGAGGGACGCCGCGAGGACGCGCTGGAGGAGTACCGCACGGCGATGGAGCTGTGCCTCAGGAGCGGCGATCCGGCGGGTGCCGAGCACGCCCGAACGCGGGTCGAGGCGCTGGAGGAGGCGGTCCGCTCC
>DASZOP010000165.1:0-12860 GCA_035550715.1 Gemmatimonadota bacterium
AGCCAGCCGGTCTCGGCGATCTCCTGCACGAGGGGCAGCGGGGCCTGCAGGCGCTTGGCCCAGTCGTAGAGCTCCGCGGAGTCGGCCTGGGTGATCTTGCGCACGTCGCCCAGGATCGACCGGAGGTGGCGGACGGCCTCCACGATGTTGCCGGTGCCGGCTTCGCCCTTGGAGCGGATCATGGCGGCGCCCTCGGAGATGCGCCGCAGGGCCTCGCCGAGGTTGGTGGCGCCGCAGACGAAGGGCACGGTGAAGGCCCACTTGTCGACGTGGTGTGCCTCGTCCGCCGGGGTGAGCACCTCGGACTCGTCGACGTAGTCGACCCCCAGCGCCTGCAGGATCTGCGCCTCGACGAAGTGGCCGATGCGCGCCTTGGCCATCACCGGAATCGTGACGTTGTCGATGATCCCCTGGACCAACTCGGGGTCGCTCATGCGGGCGACGCCGCCGTCGCGCCGGATGTCGGCGGGCACGCGCTCGAGCGCCATCACCGCGACCGCGCCCGCCTCTTCGGCGATCACGGCCTCCTCGGCCGAGACGACATCCATGATCACGCCGCCCTTGAGCATCCGGGCGAGGCCGCGCTTGAGCTCGAGGGTGCCGGTTTCGCGGGGTGTCGTGTCGGCGGTCATGACCTTTCGAAGATACATGGGCCGACGGGCGGGACAAAGGCCGAGCCGGAGGGCCGAACCCGATTGACCGGGCCCGGGGCGGGGGCTATTTCCCTTGAGCCGACGCCCGGAAGGAGGTGACGCCATGCTGCGCTCGATGCCCGCCGAGCCGAACCGGATCCTGATCGTGCGCCTCGGCGCGCTCGGTGACGTGGCGCGCGTCCTTCCGATGCTGAACGGGCTTCGGAAACGGTTCCCCGCGGCGGAGATCGACTGGGTCGTCCAGTCGAAGGCCGCCGACCTCCTGGCCGGGCATCCCCAGATCGATCGACTGTGGATCGTCCCGTTCGTCCGCTGGAGCGAGGCCCTGTCTCCCGCCGCCCGTGACCTCAGACGCCGGATGCGGGCCCGCCGGTACGACCTCGTGCTGGACTTCCAGGGGATGCTGAAGGGGGCGGTATGGGCGGTGGCCGCGGGCGGTACTGCCGTCCGCGTGGGGTGGGGCCCCGGGCACACCAAGAACCTGACCTGGCTCTGGACGCACGGCGTGCGGTACCCGCCCGGGAAGGAGATCAACCGTCACCTCCGCCACCGGGCGCTCGTCGACTGGCTGGACGTCCCGGACGTCCCCGCGCTCCCGCTCGAGCTCTCCGACGTGGACACCTCCACGGTGGACGCTTTCCTGAAGGGTCTCGAGGGACCCCGCCCCTGGATTCTCGCCTATCCGGGATCGAGCGCGACCGGGAGCTACAAGCGGTGGGACCCGGACCGGTTCCGAAGCGCGCTGGCCGGGATACGGGACCGGACCGGAGGCACGGTCGTGGTCGGGTGGGGTCCGGCCGAGGAGGCGGAGGCGCTCGACTTCGCGCGTTCGCTCGGATCGCCCGTGGCTCCGCCGACCTCGATCCGCCAGCTCGCGTACCTGCTCGGGCGATGCGACCTGTTCGTCGGGATGGACACCGGGCCCATGCACCTGGCCGGGGTGATGGGGACGCCTGCCGTGGCCGTCTTCGGACGCTCCGATCCGCGCGTTCACGGTCCGGCCCCCTATCTGCCCGGGAAGGTCGTCGCGGGACCCGATGCCCGTCACTGGCCGACCCGCGGCCGGGGCGGGCTCGAGCCTTTCCTCCTGCCCGAGCCGGAGCAGGTCGTCGAGGCGGCGCTGGAGGTTCTGGGCGCCGGCTCGGAGGCGCCACCGCGCGGCCCCGGCCGGCACGGCTGACCCGCGTGCGCGTCCTGATCGCCAACGGCCTGCCCTGGATGGGCGGCGCCGAGCGGTGGACGGCGCACGTGGCGCGAGGGCTCTCTGAGCGCGGTCACGGGGTCACCGCGGCGTGCCCCCCGGCGTCGGGTCTCTCCAACACGGCCCTCGGGTCGGGCGCGACCGTCCTTCCGTGGACGCCCCGGACCGGCCGCTCGGCCGGCCTCGCCCGGGCGATCGTCCGGGGACGGTTCGACGTCGTCGTCTCGACCGTCCGCGGCGAGCACCGCCGGGTCGGCCTCGCTGCACGCCGGGCCGGCCTGCCGGGATCGGTGGCCCGGCTCATGAGCGGCTGGACTCCGGACGGCCGGGCGCCGGCCTGGCGACGGGCGCTTCGCGGCTCGATCTACCGGCGACTCGTTCTCCTGGGTGTCGCCAACTCGGAGGCCGGCCGGCGGGAGGTCGTCCGCCAGGGAATTCTGCCGGCGGGGCGGGTGGCCACGATCCGGAACGGCGTCGACTTGGCGCGATTCGATCCCGACCGGGTGCCGCGTGGGAGGTTCCGGGCCGAGCTCGGGATCCCCGCCGATCACGTTCTCGTCGTTTCCGTCTCCCGGTTCGTGGAGCGGAAGGGACAGCCGTGGGAGCTGGCCGCGCTGGGACCGGTGGTTGCCGCGCGGTCCGACGTCCACGTCGTCTTCGTGGGGCCCTGCCGGGAAGAGGAGCGCGCCTGGCGGGGCGGGCTCGTCCGCCGGGCCTCCGGTTTCCCGGGCGCTGCCCGGATCCGCTTCCTCGAGGAGCGTCCGGACGTTCCCGTGGTCCTGGCCGACGCCGACCTCCTCGTCCGCGGAAGCGTCGAGGAGGGGCTTCCCAACATCGTCCTGGAGGCCCTGGCGATGCGTGTGCCGGTCGTGGCCACCGGGATCTGCGGGACGCCCGAGGCGGTCGTGGACGGCACGACCGGCCGGCTGGTCCCGCCCCGCGATCCCGCGGCCCTCAGGCGCGCGGTCCTGGATCTCTTGCGCGCTCCGGCGAGCCGACGCGGCGCCCTCGGGGAGGCCGGTCGAGAGCGGGTCGAGCGGCTCTTCGGGATGGACCGGATGGTCGAGGAGTACGAGCGGCTTTTCGAGCGGGCGGCGTCGGCGGGGCGCCGGGACCGGTGAGGATCCTGGCGGTCAACGCGATCTCCTTCGTGGGCGGGGCCGAGGAGTGGCTGCTCCATCTCGTCCGCGGCCTGGCGCCGCGCGGCCACCGGATCGAAGTCGCGCACGATCCCCGCTCGTCGCTCGGGCACCGCGCGCGGGAGGCCGGCGCCGAAGCGGCGTGGACGCTTCCATACGGGCCGGGAGCGAGGTTCTTGGCCGCCGCCCGGGTCGCGCGGCGCGCCCGGCGCGCGCGCTACGACGTCATCGTCTCGACCAGCCGCTCCGACTTGGTCGCGGCCGGACTGGGCGCACGGCTGGCCGGGCTTCCGGGGGCGGTGGCCCGGCTCAACAGCGGCTGGTCGCCCGACGATCCGGTCGTCCGCGGGGGGTGGACCTGGCGCCGCCACCGGCTCTACCACCGCCACCTGGTCCACCTGGCCGCGACCAACTCCGAAGCGGGAAAGGCGGATCTCGTGGCCCGCGGCTTTCTCGCACCGGACCGGGTCGAGGTCATCCACAACGGGGTCGACGTGGAGCGGTTCGATCCTGGTCGCGTGGTCCCCGGCCGCTTCCGATCGGAGCTCGCGATCCCGGCGGGGGCTCCGCTCGTCGTCTCGGTCGCTCGCTACGCCCCTGGCCGCGCCCAGGAGGCGGAGGTGGACGCGGCCGGGCGCCTGGTCGCCTCCCGTCCCGACCTCCGGTTCGTGTTCGCCGGCTCCTGCCGGCCGGCCGACCGCGGCTTCCGAGAATCGCTCCGGTCACGCGCCCGGGCCTTCCCGCAGGGGGACCGGATCCTGTTCCTCGAGGAGCGGGAGGACGTGCCGTCGATCCTGAAGGACGCCGACGTCCTGGCACGGGTCATGTCGACCGAAGGCCTGGCCAACGTCGCTCTCGAGGCGATGGCGATGAAGGTGCCCGTGGTCGGTGCGGCGATCTCCGGGATGGCGGAGGCCGTCCAGGAGGGGAGGACGGGCCGTCTGGTGGCCCCCGGCGACGCCGTCGCGATCGCCGGCGCGGTCGAGGCGATCCTGTCCCTGCCGGCCGAGCGGCGGCGCGAGATGGGGGAGCGCGGCCGCGCGATCGTCCGGGAGCGGTTCTCGCTTCCGGCCATGGCGGAGCGCTACGAAGCCCTCTTCCGGCGAGCGCGCCGACCCGGCTAGCTCTCCTGCTCCTCGCGCAGGCGCTCGAGGACGGAGTAGTCCTCGAGCGTGGTCGTGTCGCCGACCTTCTCGAGCCCGGCCGCGATGTCCTTGAGGAGACGGCGCATGATCTTGCCGCTCCTGGTCTTCGGGAGCGCCTCGGCGAACCGGATCTCCGAGGGGCGCGCGAGCGCGCCGATCTGGTCGGCGACGAAGGCCTTGAGGGCGTCGCGAAGTCCGTCATCGGGCAGGGCGCGCGACTCGAGCGTGCAGAAGGCGACGATCGCCTGCCCCTTGAGCTCGTCCGGCCGGCCGACTACGGCGGCCTCGACGACGGCGTCGTGGGCCACGAGCGCGCTCTCGATCTCGGCCGTGCCCAGCCGGTGACCCGCCACGTTGAGGACGTCGTCCACACGGCCCACGATCCAGAAGTACCCGTCCTCGTCGACGTGCGCGCCGTCGCCGGTGAAGTACCACCCGCGATCGGCGTATCCGGACCAGTACTGCTCGCGGTACCGATCGTCGTCGCCCCAGAGGGTCCGCAGCATGGACGGCCAGGGACGCCGGATCACCAGGTAGCCACCGGCGCCGGGCCCGACCTCGCGGCCCTCTTCGTCCACCACGGCGGGATCGACCCCGAAGAAGGGAAGGGTGGCCGAGCCGGGCTTGGTGGTGGTCGCTCCGGGCAACGGGGTGATCATGATCGACCCGGTCTCGGTCTGCCACCACGTGTCGACGATCGGGCACCGCCCGCCCCCGATCGTGCGGTGGTACCACATCCACGCCTCCGGATTGATCGGCTCGCCGACGGTCCCGAGGAGACGCAGGGACGATAGATCGTGCCGTGCCGGCCACTCGTCGCCCCACTTCTCAAAGGCGCGGATGGCGGTGGGCGCCGTGTAGAAGACGGTCACGCCGTGGCGCTCGACGATGTCCCAGAACCGGTCCGGCGCGGGATGATCGGGCGCGCCCTCGTACATGACCACCGTCGCCCCGTTGGCCAGCGGTCCGTAGACCACGTAGGAATGGCCGGTGACCCACCCGATGTCGGCGGTGCACCAGAACACGTCCTCGTCCCGCAGGTCGAAGACGTACGCCGTCGTGAGCGCGGCGCCCAGCAGGTAGCCCGCGGTCGTGTGCAGGATCCCCTTGGGCTTCCCGGTCGTGCCCGAGGTGTAGAGGATGAACAAAGGGTGCTCGGAGTCGAGGGAGACGGGCTCGGACGGTCCGGGAGACTCGCGGACGAAGTCGTTCCACCAGACGTCCCGGCCCTCGTGCCACTCGACCTCGGCGCCGGTCCGTCGCAGGACGATGACCGTCTCGACGGTCGGGCAGTGGGCCATGGCCCGGTCCACGTTGGCCTTGAGAGGGACGATCTGGCCGCGTCGCCAGCCTCCGTCGGCCGTGATCACCGTCCGGGCGCCGGCGTCCTGTACGCGGTCCTTGATGGCCTCGGCGCTGAAGCCGCCGAAGATCACGCTGTGGACCAGCCCGGCGCGCGCGCAGGCCAGCATGGCGATCGCCAGTTCGGGAACCATCGGCATGTAGATGGCCACCCGGTCCCCCGGCTCGAGCCCGAGCCCGCGGAGGGCCCCCGCGAACCGCGCGGTCGCCGCGTGGAGCTCGCCGTAGGTGATGTCGCGGCGCTCTCCGGGGGGCTCACCCTCCCACCGGATGGCGATCCGCCCCGCCCGCGTGGCGAGGTGCCGGTCGAGGCAGTTGAAGGAGACGTTGATCCGGCCGCCCACGAACCACCGCGCGTGGGGCGGGTCCCACTCGAGAACCCGGTCCCATGGTTCGATCCAATCCAGGCGCTCCGCCATCCGACCCCAGAACGCCTCCGGTCGCTCGAGCGACTCCGCGTGAAGGCGGCGCAGCTCGTCGAGCGAGCTGATCACGGCGCGGCGGGCGAACGCCTCGGGAGGCGGGAACCGCCGGTCCTCGTGGAGCATGGTGTCGATCGTCGTCATGGACCTCCGGAGGCAGGGTTCGAGCCCGGCCGCGGGTACGGGCGTCCCGGCGAACGCGAAGCGGCCGCCCCGTGGGAGGCGGCCGCCCGTCTGGATCCGATCCTCTTGTGGAAGAAAGCCGGGGTTACATCTGGTGGGTGGTGTCGCCCATCAGCATCGTGTCGCCCATCATCATCGTGTCCTCGGGGCCCATCATCATGGTGTCCTCCGGGAACTCGGCGGGCGGCGGCGTGGTCATCGCGGTGTCTGCCGGCGTCAGCTCGGTGTCGGCTTCCTCGCCCTGCTGGCCGCAGGCGCCGATCGACAGCGTCACGGCGATGGTCAGCACCGGAATGATCCTCGACAAACGCATTCGCGGAACCTCCGTCTCTGGGTCCTGTTTGGTGGAAACAACCCGTCGATGCCCGAGCGGCTGACCCCTGTGGCCCGCACGCATCCCCTGAATGTGGGCGCTGGGCCCGAGCTTCGTCAAGCGGCTTGCCGCGATTCGGCGCGGATTCGATACTCGGGCCGTCGGGCCTGAAAGGGTGGCCAGCGGGTCGCGGGACGGCCCCGGGGCCGGCAGGCCAGGGAGGGAACATGCAGAAGAGTACCTGGATAGCGCTCCTCGTCGGACCGGCCATGGTCGTTCTCGGGCTCGGCTGCGCCGACCGGGAGGAGGACGAGATCGAGCTCGAGGTGGACACCCTCCAGGTCGAGTCCGACGAGGACCTGGATCGGGTGGGCGAAGCGGTGGACGAGGCCGTCGACCGGACCGGTCGGGCGGTGGGGGAGGCGATGGAGGAGAGCGGACGTGCGATCGGCGATGCGGCCGAGGAGACGGGCGCCGCGGTCGACCGGGCGATGGAGGAGACGGGACGCGCTCTCGAGCGGGCCGGCACGGAGGTCAAGGAGGACTCGGGAGAAGGGGCCGGAGCAGACTCCCTGTGACCCTCAGCGGAGGCCCTCCTCGGCCATCCAGTCCAGCGTGAGCCGCATCAGGCTCTCGACGATCTCCGCCTCGCTGGCGTCCACGTGGCCGCCATCGATCCAGAGCAGGCGCTTGGGCTCGCGGGTCGCGTCGTAGAGCGCGGTCACGCACGCACGCGGGATGAAGTCGTCGTGGGTGGCGTTGACCTGCAGGGTCGGACGCGGCGCGACGCCACCCGCGTACTTGGTGGGCTCGAGCGGCGAGGTGAGCCAGGCGACCGTCCATGACAGGATCGGCGTGAGCCAGCCCGCGGTCCGGCTCCCGTACGCGTACTCGTAGAGACGCCGGATGTCGCCACCGCCGTGGAGGTATGCGGCGCCCGACAGCCGGCGGTCGGTCGCCGCGGCGGCGACCGCGAACGGCACTCCCAGGCTGACGCCGACGATCGACACCCGCGCCGGATCGACGTCCTCGCGCGTGTACAGATACTGGGCCGCCAGCAGGAGCGCCGACGGCGTCCGAAGAAGCCCGCGGCGGACGGCGCCGAGATGCTGGAGCCATTCCCGCCCCTCGAGCTCGCGCGGGCCCTCGTACGGGTAGTCGATGCTGGCGATGACGAGGTTCCCGGTCGAGCGCGGAAGGTCGGCCGCCTTCCGGCCGGTCGCGAAGCCGCCGATCATGAGGACGGCCGGATGGCGCTCCCCGTCCCGTCGAGGAAAGGCGCGGCTCCGGAGCCTGACCTCGAGGCCCGTGCCGCTGATCAGCGTGACGTCGGTCAGCGCCTTGCCGTCGGCTGCGGTACCCACCAGCGTGGAGTCGCGTACGGCGACGAGGGTGCCGGCGGCCCGGCTGAAGGTCGGGCGATAGTCCCGTGTCCGGTAGCTCCACAGCGCGGCCGCGACCACCGCGAGCCCGAGCCCCGCCAGCGCGGCCACGCGCCGCCGGCGCGTTGGACGCTCCCCCGGGGACGGGCTATCGTGCCCCTCTCTCGATGGCGATGCCCCCATCCGAACGCTTCTCCGGTTTCGCACGGCCGGCAACATGGTGGCACGGGAGCGCGTTCGCAACCGCGCTCGTCCTTGGAGCCTCGCTGGGCGCAGGCTGCCGGACGGAGCCCGTCGCCACCACGCCCCCGCCCCCGCTGCCGACCGTCGCGTTGGTTCGGCGTCCCGATCTGGACAGCCTGACGACCTCGCTCGTGACGCGCGCCGACACCCTCGCGCCGGTTCGCCTGCCCGCGCTCGAGGAGGAGATCCGGGCTTGGCTGGGTCGGCTCGAGTACGGAGACCCGTCGCTCGTCGCCGAGGACGAGACGGACCCACGGCGTGCGTTGCGTCCATGGCGCGGGCGGCTCTACGACGCGCTGGGTTGGTCGTCCTTCCGGCGCGGCGACCTCCGTCAGGCGGAGGCAGCCCTGGTGAGCGCGGTGGCGGAGATCAACAGCCGCGGTACGACCCGCGGATACGCGCGTCACTTCCATCATCTCGGGCGCGTGCTGGTGGCGCGCTCCCGCTGGGGTCCGGCCGTGGAGGCGCTGCTGGACGCGGAGATCCGCGGCCTCGGGAGCGAGGTCACGCCGGAGCTCGAGACGGCATACCTCCGGCACCGGGGCTCGCTGCGCGGGCTGGACGAGCTGCGCGCCCGGGAGCGCGCCCGGGTCGAGGACGAGCGGCGCCAGCAGCTCGTGACCGGGGCCCTCTCCGAGCGCTTGCCGGCGTTTCGATATCCGACCCGCACGGGGTCCCCCTTCGACGCCGCCGCCCTGTCCGGCCGCCCGGCGGTCGTGGCGCTCTGGGACGCCACGTGCGACGCCTGCGGCACCTACGCGGTGCGGCTGACCGACCTGGCGGGGGAGATGCGCCGCCGGGACGGCGCGCTGGTCGGGGTATGGCTGGGTGGTGGCCCCGCTCCGGGAGCCGGCCCTGCGGGGCCCTTCCCGATCCTCGTGCCCGAGGACCCGGCGGAAGCGCGGTCCCGGTTCCGGGTCGCTCGGCTGCCGACCCTCCTCGTGGTCGACGGAACCGGTCGGGTCCGGTTTCGCTGGGACGGTCCCGAGGCGGCGCCTCCCCCGGCCCGGGACGTCCTGGTCCAGGTCGACCACCTCCGCCGCCGATCGACCGGTGCCTCTCCGGCGACCGGCTCCGAGGCTCGGTGAGCAGACCTACTCCAGGAACCCTCTCGAGGAGGTGCACATGAGGTTCGACGGGATCCGCCGGAATCTGGCCGTCGCCATCCTGGGAGCCGCGGTCCTGGCCGGCTGCGCCACCAACCCGGCCACCGGCGAGCGGGAGCTCTCGCTGATCGGCGAGGGGCAGGAGATCGCCATGGGGCGGGAGGCCGACCAGGACGTCCAGGCGACGATCGGCGTCTACGACGATCCGGCGCTCCAGGCCTATGTCGAGGGTGTGGGAACCCGCCTGGCGAAGTCCTCCGAGCGACCCGATCTGCCATGGACCTTCCGTGTGGCGGACGATCCCGCCGTGAACGCGTTCGCCCTGCCCGGCGGCTTCATCTACGTGACCCGCGGTCTCCTCGCGACGATGAACTCGGAAGCCGAGCTGGCGGCCGTCGTCGGCCACGAGATCGGGCACGTGACCGCACGTCACGCGGTCAACCGGATCAGCCGCGCCCAGCTGACCGGCCTGGGCCTCGGGATCGGCATGATCCTCTCGCCCGAGCTGGCCCAGTTCGGCGATCTGGCGAGCCTCGGCCTCAACCTGCTCTTCCTCAAGTACAGCCGCGACGACGAGCGCGAGTCGGATGAGCTGGGCCTCCGCTACATGCTGAGGGCCGGCTACGACCCGGACGCCATGGTGGACGTCTTCTCCCAGCTCGAACGGGCGAGCGGGCTCTCGGAGTCGGAGCGCGTGCCCGACTGGCTGGCCACTCATCCGGCGCCCGAGGAACGGGGGCAGCGGGCGGCCGATGCGCTGGCCGCGCTGACTCCCGCCGAACGGGAGGGGACGGTGTCCCGGGAGGCGTATCAACGACAGCTGGATGGGCTCGTCTATGGCCAGGATCCGCGGCAGGGATTCTTCCGGAACAACGAGCTGATCCACCCCGAGCTGCGCTTCCGGATGGAGTTTCCGGCGGGCTGGCGGGCCGTGAATCAGCGCCAGCAGGTGCTCGCGCTGAGCCCGCAGCAGGATGCGCTCGAGGTGCTGACCCTCTCCGAGGCGCCGACGGCGGACGGCGCGGCGCGCGCGTTCGCGTCGAGCTCGGCCGTGCGGACGTCCGGCTTCACGCGCGGGACGTCGAACGGCCTCCCTGTCAGGGTGGCCGAGTTCCAGGCGCGGGCCCAGGACAACTCCATCCTCGCCGGTGCAGTCATGTTCGTGGAGCACGGCGGCCGGGTGTATCAGCTGATCGGCTACGGTCCGCAGTCGCGGTGGCGGTCCAACGCCGCCGCGGTCGAGCGCTCGTTCTCGAGCTTCCGCCCGCTCACCGATCCCGCGCTGCTGGGGGAGAGGCCGGACCGGATCGAGCCGGTGACCCTCTCCTCCGCCATGACGCTCGAGGAGTTCGCCCGCCGTCATCCCTCGACCATCCCCACCGAAGAGGTGGGGCTGATCAACGCGGTCTCGCCGGGCACGACCCTCGAGGCCGGGCGGATCGTGAAGCGCGTGGTCGAGGGGCGCTGAGCGAAGCATTTTGGGCCGCCCGCGACCCATAAACTTCGAGACCCGAGGAGCTGCATGAAGGTCTACGACAGCGAGCACATCCGGAACCTTGCCCTGGTCGGGCACGGAGCGTCGGGCAAGACGACCCTGGTCAATGCCATGGCATGGCTGGCCGGCTCGTGCGGCCGGATGGGCTCGGTCGAGCAGGGCAATGCGCTCACCGACTTCACCCCCGACGAGATCGAGCACCAGATCTCGATCAACGTCGCGCTGGCCTATGCCGAGCACATGGACACCAAGGTCAACCTGATCGACACGCCCGGATACCTGGACTTCGTGGGCGAGGTAAAGGCCGGGCTGAGAGTGGCCGACACCGCGTGCGTCGTCGTCAACGGCGTGGCCGGCGTCGAGGTGGGGACCGAACGCGTGTGGGAGTTCGCCGCCGAGGAGAACCTCCCGCGTTTCATCTTCGTCAGCATGATGGACAAGGAGCACGCCGACTTCGAGTCGGTCTTCCGGCAGATCCGTGAGAGTCTCTCTCCGCGGGCGATCCCCGTCGAGGTCCCGATCGGTCAGGGGCCTGACTTTCGCGGTCTCTGCAACCTGTTCAGCGAGAAGGCCCACCTCTACAAGGATGGCGCGAAAGGGGAGCGCGAGATCGGCGAGATTCCGGACGAGGTTCGGGCCGACTACGACCGTTACCGGCAATCCCTGATCGAGACTGTCGCCGAGACCGACGACACGCTGATCGAGCGCTACCTGGAGGGCGAGGCGTTCCAGCGTGAGGAGGTGCTCGAGGCGATGAAGAGCGGGATGGCGCGCGGTGAGCTGTTCCCGGTCTTCTGCGGCGCCGCCTCGGAGCTCAAGGGCGTCCGCTCGCTCCTCCAGAAAGTCGTCGAGCTGGCTCCCGCGCCGACCGAGCGGCGCGAGATCCGCGCCACCCGGCCCGGAAACGAAGAGAAGGTGTTCGTGCCGCCGACGGCGGAAGCCCCGCTTTCGGCGCTGGTGTTCAAGACCACGACCGAGCCCCACGTCGGCGAGCTGTCGTACTTCCGGGTCTTCAGCGGCGCCCTCCAGGGCGGCCAGGACGTCTACAACTCGTCCCAGGACAAGGACGAGCGGCTCGCCCACATCGGCGTCATGCAGGGGAAGGAGCGGACCGAAGTGCCCCGGCTGAACGCCGGGGACCTCGGGGTCGTGCCGAAGCTCAAGTCTACCCACACCGGGGACACCCTCTGCACCCGGTCGAACCCGCTGCTCCTTCGGAGGATCGACTTCCCACAGCCGGTCATCGCGGTGGCGATCGAGCCGACTCGCGAAGGGGAGGAGGAGAAGATCGGCAACGCGCTCTCCCGACTCCACGAAGAGGATCCGACGTTCACGCACGCCTACAACGCCGAGCTCGGCCAGACGATCATCCGGGGGATGGGGGAGCTCCATCTCCAGGTCGTGCTCGAGCGGATGGAGCGAAAGTTCAACGTCAAGGCCAACATGCTGCAGCCGAAGATCGCCTATCGTGAGACGATCAAGCGGAAGGGCGACGCCCAGGGCCGGTACAAGAAGCAGACCGGAGGGCGCGGTCAGTTCGGAGACTGCTGGGTGCGGCTCGTCCCTCGCTCGCGTGGCGAGGGGTACGAGTTCGTGGACCAGATCACGGGCGGGGTCATCCCCAACAAGTTCATCCCCGCCGTCGACAAGGGGATCCAGGACGCGATGTCCAAGGGGATTCTGGCAGGCTACCCGGTCGTCGACCTCCGGGTCGAGCTGTACGACGGCTCGTACCACACCGTCGACTCGAGCGAGATGGCGTTCAAGATCGCCGGCTCAATGGCGTTCCAGGCGGCCGCCGAGCGGTGCGACCCGGTCCTCCTCGAGCCGGTCATGGAGGTCGTCGTGGTCACTCCGGACGAGTACCTGGGCGACGTGATCGGCGACCTGAACCAGCGTCGCGGGCGCGTGCTGGGGATGGAGCCGGGCGGATCGGGGAAGCAGAAGATCGTCGCTCACGTCCCGCAGGCGGAGCTCTATCGTTACTCGACCACGCTGCGCTCGATCACGCAGGGCCGCGGCGACCACGCCCGGAAGTTCCGCGGCTACGAAGAAGTACCCCACCACATCGCGCAGAAGATCGTCGAGGAGGCGGAGGCGGAGCGGGAGGGGGCGGCGATCCGGCACTGATCGGGCGGGCCGCGCCGAGGGGATCCCGCGACGAGGTGGGCGCCCGGTCGTCGAGCCTCCTCGCGGCTTCGCCGCTGCGGGGTCTC
>DASZOP010000166.1:0-2711 GCA_035550715.1 Gemmatimonadota bacterium
GTGACGATCTCGCCGGCGTGGGTGAGGGCGAACGAGAGCCCCTCGATCTCGATCGCCAGGTTCACGTCGCGGAGGGTCACGCCGCTCGGGACGGACAGCTTCTTGGGGGCGAAGTTGAGGATCGCCTCGACCCCGGCCTCGACCAGCCGGTCGGCGACTTCCTGCGCGTTCTCCCGCGGGGTGACGATCACCCCCATCTCGATCCGGCGTTCGGCCACAACCTCGGCCAGCCGGGCCACGTCCTCCACCTCGAGATCGCCCCACCGGCGCCCGATTTTGGCGGGATCCTTGTCGAACACGGCCACGAAGTCGAACCCCTGGCGGCGGAACCCCTCATACTGATAGAGAGCCGCCCCGAGCCGGCCCGCACCGGCCATGCAGACACGCCAGCGCCGGTCGAGCCCGAGGATCCGGCGCAACCGTTCGCGCAGCTCGTCCACCGGGTAGCCTAGCCCCCGCTTGCCGAACGATCCGAATCGCGACAGGTCCTTCCGAACCTGGGCCGATGTCATGCCGCCCTTGCCGGCCAGGTCGTCGCTCGAGACGGTCGTCGCTCCAGCCGCCTCGAACTCGTCGAGGAAGCGGAGGTAGTGGCTGAGACGGCGAACGGCGGACTCCGAGATCGTGCGCGGGTTCGTCGTCGCGGAGGCATTTGTGACTTTTTTCACAAGCCCGAGGCGAGTATACGGGGCCCGCGAAGAGGCGGTCAAGCGTCGACCCCGCTCCGGGGCGGGAGTATGCTGGGCGCCCGATGGCCGTCACCGGACCGCCTCCCGAGACCCGCACCGGACCTTCAGGCTTCCTGGCCCGGATCGGTCTCCGGACGCCCGAGCACCGGGCGTGGGCCATGTACGACTGGGCCAACTCGGCGGTGGTCCTCACGATCATGACCGCCGTCTTTCCCCTCTTCTTCGTCAATCACTCCGGCGCCGGCCTGCCCGAGGGGGTCGCCCTCCAGCTCTTCGCGTGGGCGAGCGCGCTCGCCCTCCTGGTGGTGGCCCCGCTGGCGCCCATCCTGGGCGCCATGGCGGATTACGCCGGCCTCAAGAAACGGTTCCTGGCCGCCTTCCTCGCGCTCGGCGCGGGAGCCACGGCGGGCATGTTCTTCCTGCGCCAGGGAGACTGGCTGACCGCGGTCCTCCTCTTCGGTCTCGTCACCGTGGGGGCGCAGGGAAGCTTCGTCTTCTACGAGTCGCTCCTCCCGCACATCGCCCGCGGCGAAGAGATGGACCGCGTGTCGACCGCCGGCTATGCCCTCGGCTACTTCGGGAGCTCGATCCTGCTGGCCCTCCAGATCCTCTGGATCCGCCGACCCGACCTCCTGGGGTTGCCCTCGGGCGAGAACCTGGATCCGGCCGGCGCCTCGCTGCCGGTGCGCCTGGCGTTCGTGTCGGTGGCGGTCTGGTGGGTCGCCTTCAGCGTGCCGCTCTTCCTGCGGGTCAGAGAGCCGGCCCCGCTCCTCGAGGCCGACGAGCGGCCGCGGCAGAACCCCGCCCGGATCGCCCGGCAGCGCCTTGGCGAGACCTTTCGCGAGCTCCGGAAGTACCGGCACGCCTTCCTCATGCTGGTGGCCTTCCTCGTCTACAACGACGGGATCGCCACCATCATCAAGCTCTCGGCGGTCTACGGGAACGACCTCGGTCTGAGATCGGAGGCGTTGATCCTGGCGATCTTCATCGCGCAGCTGGTCGGGATCCCGTTCGCCTTTGTTTTCGGGTCGCTGGCCGGCCGGATCGGCGCCCGGCGCTCGATCCTGATCGGGCTGGTGGTCTACGTGGGGGTCTCCGTCTACGCCTACTTCCTGCGCAGCGAGGCCGAGTTCCTCGCGCTGGCCGTCGTCGTGGGGATGGTCCAGGGGGGAACCCAGGCCCTCAGTCGCTCGCTGTTCGCGAGCCTGATCCCGCGCCACAAGTCATCGGAGTTCTTCGGTTTCTGGAGCGTGCTGGAGAAGTTCGCCGGCGTCGCGGGCCCGGCCCTGTTCGCGATCGTTCACGGATTCACGGGCGAGAGCCGCCAGGCCATCCTGGCGATCATCGCCTTCTTCGTGATCGGCGCCCTCCTCCTGACCCGGGTCGACGTGGAGGCCGGCCGGGCGGCGGCCCGCGAGGCCGACCAGGGGCTCAGGCCGGCCGGTTGACGGGATTTCTTTTCCACAGCTATCCACAGGCGGCAGGGTCTCCCCCCGGGGGCCCTCGCACAACGGGCAGGGTCGCCTCGCGAGGGCGTGGGGGGCCAGGATCCCGGCGCCGCTATCGGACCGGCGAACAGGCTCGAGCCGTTCAACAACAGGCGCTTAGGTCCGCTCATATCAACCGGCACGGTATGTTCGAAGCCTGACGCGGGCTCCGGCTAGGGTCGACGCCGTTTCCTACCCTTCCCATCGGTCTTTTTCCTTCTTGTCGAGGTCGTGTGTGGAAAAGGGGCCCGCTCTTGGGCTTGCGGCCACGTGTCAGGGAGAGCTCCCGGCCAGGGCCGCCTCGAGCCGGATCCACTCCTCGACGCTCAGCGTCTCGGGGCGGCGCTCCAGGTCGATCCGGGCCACTCCGCTCTCCGCCCCGGCCTTCGCGAGAACCGGCTCGAGCTCGGCCCGGAGGGAGTTCCGGAGCTGCTTGCGGCGCTGCCCGAAGGCCGTCCGGACGAGCCGCCGGACGCGCTCTCGCCGGTCGGCCCCCAGCCCGGCCGGAGACCGGGGCACGAGGCGGACCACGGTC
>DASZOP010000167.1:0-26973 GCA_035550715.1 Gemmatimonadota bacterium
GGATGGCGTCCAGCGCGCGCATGCCATCAACATGGCCGGCCGGTTCGCGCAGCTGCGCGGGGACAACAGCCCGGAGGTGGTCGCCAAGTTCGAGGAGGCGCTCGCGCTCTATCGCGAAGCCGGTCACCAGGCGGGAACCGCCCGTGCGCTCATGAATCTCGGCAACGTGCGGGCCCGCGAGGGTGGCTTCGAGGAGGCGCGCCGTCTGTTCCGGGAAGCCCTGCCCCTGTACCAGGAGCTGGGGGATGTCTTCGGGGAGTGCGGTGCGCTCATGAACCTGGGGGACACCTACCTCGGCGAGGACGACCTCGACTGCGCCGAGGAGATGTTCGAGGAGGCCCGGCGGACGGGCCGGGCGAAGGGCGACCGCGTGGCGGTGGCCTTCGCGACCCAGTACCTGGGAGCGGTAAGCCATCAGCGCGGCGACCTCGACGCGGCCGAGACCCGGTTCCGCGAGTCGCTGGCGATCTTCGAGGCCTTCTCGGCCGGTCCCGGGATCTCGTGGTCGTGGTACTACCTGGGGAACATCGCCCGGGACCGGGGTGATCTGACCGAGGCTCGGACGATCTTCCTCGACGTCGTGGAGCGGTTCCAGGAATTCGACTATCGGCCGGGTATCGCGGTGTCGCTCCTCAGCCTGGCGACGGTCGAGATCAGAGAGGGACGCGCGGACCGCGCGGTCCGGTTGCTGGGGACCTCACGGGCGCTCCGCCGGGACACCCGGATGACCCGGGAGGCACCCGAGGAGAAGGCCGAGGAGGAGGTCGAGAACGCGGGCAGGGCCGCGCTGGGGGAGCCCGGGTTCGGGCGCGAGCTCGAGGCCGGGAAGAGGCTCACGATCGACGAGGCGTTGAAGCTCGCCCGCGGCGAGCCCGACCGGCAGCCGGTGGAGGCCGCCGGGACGCGTTAGGGATCCGTAGGACTACTCGTACCGCAGCGCTTCGATCGGATCCAGCGCCGCCGCCCGGGTCGCCGGGTAGAGACCGAAGAAGATCCCGATCCCGACGCTGAAGGCCACGCCGACCACGAACGACCACGGTTCGAGCGCGACCGGGAAGTGGATCAGCTTGGAGACCCCGGCCCCGAGCGCGCTCCCGATCGCCACCCCGAAGATCCCGCCGATCCCGGTCAGGACGACGGCCTCGACCAGGAACTGCCACAGGATGTCCCGGCGCCGCGCGCCGATCGCCTTCCGGATCCCGATCTCCCGGGTCCGTTCGGTCACGCTGACGAGCATGATGTTCATGACCCCGATCCCACCCACCATGAGCGCGATCGAGCTGATCACGATCATGGCCAGGAACACCGAGCCGGTGATCTGTTCCCAGAGCTCGAGGAAGTTCGACTGCGACACGATGTCGAAGTCGTTCTCCTCACCCGGCCTGAGATCGTGGCGGGCGCGCATGAGGAACGTCACCTGCTCGCGGGCGTCGTCGACCGACACGCTGTCGGCCGGGACGATGGCGGCCATGAGGTCCATGGGTCCACGTTCGCCGAAGTCGCGATCGAGAGCGGTGTAAGGGAGGATCACCCGGGTATCCTTGGTCTGTCCCCAGAGGAGAAGCGGCCGATCCTCGAACACGCCGGTCACGGTATAGGGGAGCCCGCCGATCCGGATCACCTTCCCCACGGGGTCGACGTGGGGAAGGAGCACGTCCACGATCCCCTGACCGATCACGACGACCCGGTTCCGGTTGCGGACCTCGCTGCCGGTGAAGAAGCGGCCCGAAGCGAGGTCCGAGCCGTCGACGATCGGGTACGTCTCGCTGGTTCCCAGAAGGTCGGCGTCGGTCTCGTTGTTGCGGAAGGTGAGCGACCGGTGGATCGGAAACGGCCCCGTACCCAGAAAGACGTCGACGGTCCGGATGGCCGGGATCTCGCGCTGGATCGCGGCCACGTCGGCCTCGGAGATCTCCGGCCGACGCTCCAGGCGCAGGAACTCGCGCTCGCTGGCCACGATCCGGCCTCCCCACTTGCGCATGTAGAGATGGTTGGCGCCGATGCTCTGGATCTCGCCGGTGATCGAACGGTCGAGTCCGCGCACCAGGGCGGTCATCCCGACGATTGCGGTGACGCCGATCACGATGCCGAGGATCGTGAGGAAGGACCGCAACTTGTGGCTCCAGAGGGTGTCGAGGCCGAGCCGGGCGCTCTCTAGGAACTGGCGGAGCAGGGGGGTCCCGGTCGCCCTCATTCGAACCTCAGGGCGGCGATCGGGTCCAGCCTGGCCGCCTTGGCGGCCGGATAGATCCCGAACACGATTCCGACCAGGGACGAGATCCCGATCCCGAGCGCGATCGACCACCACGTGAGCGAGTACGGGAGCGGGGTGAGCTGGGAGACCACGATCGCGATCGCGAAGCCGAGAGCGACCCCGACCAGCCCCCCGATCGCCGCCAGGATCACCGCCTCGGTGAGGAACTGGCGCAGAATGTCCCGCCGGCGGGCGCCGATCGCCTTCCGGATCCCGATCTCGCGCGTCCGCTCGGTGACCGCGACCAGCATGATGTTCATGACCACGATCCCGCCGACGACCAGCGAGATGGCGACCAGCCCGACCAGCGCCGAGTAGACGCCGGTCGTGACCCGCTGGTAGAGATCGAGGAACTCCTGCGTCGTGATGAAGCCGAAGTCGTCCTCTTCCGAGGGCCGCAGCCCGTGGCGGATCCGCATCAGCATGCGCGTCTCGTCGATTGCGGCCTGGATGTCGTCCGGATCGGCGGCCTTGATCGAGATCTCCACGCTGGTCCGGCGGTCGAAGATCTTCTGCCAGACGTTCAGCGAGATCACCACGAAGTCGTCCTGGGTGACGCCGAAGGTCGTTCCCTGCGGCTCTGCGATCCCGATGACGGTGAAATGGCGGCCGCGGACCCGGACGGACTGGCCGAGGGGGTCCGACGTCGGGAAGAGCTCCTCCGCGACGTCCTCGCCGATCACGGCCACCGGGCGCCCGTGCTCGATTTCGAGCGGGGTCAGCTGCCGGCCGCGGGCGATGTCGTAGGTCGAGAGGAAGGGATACTCGGGGCCGACCCCCTGGACGTTCATGTCCTCGACCCTGCGGCTACCGCCCCAGACGTCCTCGTACTGGTCCGCCTCGGCGGCGACATAAAGGAGGTTCCGACCATCCCGGGCGAGCGCCTCGGCGTCCTCGGCGGTCAGCTCCGGCCGCCGCATGGCCTCGACCATGGCCTGCGCGCTGAAGGCCTCGCTGGTCCCGATTCGGTCCAGAATGAAGACGTCGGCGCCGCGGCCGGTCACGAGCTCGGTCACCTTGGAGTTCAACCCCTGGATTACGGTCACGACCGCGATGATCGAGGTGACAGCGACGATGATGCCGAGCAGCGTCAGAAACGACCGCAGCTTGTGGGAGCGGAGGGACCAGAGGGCCGACGTCAGCGCTTCCCAGACGTTCATAACGGGGAGCCCGCCCGTAGCCTGCAGACATTCAAGGGGTGCGCCGGCACGTCTACCGGAGCCGGCGCTTCGCTGCGGGGAGCCTCCTCGGCGCTTCGCGCCTGCGGGGTCTCCCCTTGCTCCCGCGCATACGGCTCCGTACGACGTGCCGGCGCACCCCTCCCACCTCGAAGGGCTCGACTTCCCACCGTCAGAACCTCGTGCGAACCCGGTACGTCAGGACGGCTTCGCCGCCGGCTTCCACGGGTACCTGCCAGCGGACGGTGTCGGCGTCGATCCGCTCGTGCTCCTGGCTCTCCTCGACGATTACGGCGTCACCGGAGAGGGGCTCGTAGACGGCGACGGTGCGGTCGTCGCCGGAGCGGTTCCGGATCGTGATCTCCCAGGCGGACTCGTGGGTGTTCGGATCGAGCTGCCGGAACTCCGTCTGGACACGCTCGGCCACCAGGTCGAAGGCGCTGCCGATCGTCACGTCGATCCGCTCACCGTCGGGGGTCGGCGGGACCGTCCCGTCGCCCGCGAACTGGAGCCGGCCCGCGCCGTCGCGGCGGTAGACGTGGAGGGTACCGGCGGGCAGCGGGTCGCCCTCGCCGGCCAGATCCTGGTTTCGGAAATGGAGCCACACCTCCGGGTTCTCGCGCGGCGGTATCCCAGGGTGGCCGGCCTGGTACCAGTAGGGCTGACCGCGCAGCACGTACTCGCGCTGGACGTCGATCGGGGCGTTCTCGAAGAGGGTGGCGCGCACGGTCTCCCGGGCACCGACCGTGACCGGATCGGGGAGCGTATAGAGGTAGACGTCTCCGAGCGCCTCGGGCGATGGGACCGCGGCCCCGGCGTCCGCCATCCGGGCCTCCGCCATCGCATACGGGACGGGACGGGGACCTCCGCCTCCCCTCCGGACGTCGCCGGCGACGAGCTGGACCCGGGCCTCGGGGAAGTCGTGGTCGGTTCCGTTGTCGATCGTGACGCTGCCGCCCAGCTCGACCGGCCCGCCGTCCGCCAGGACGGCCGTGTAGTCGGCCCGCCATCCGAAGCCGTCGGCCAGGTAGCTCAGGGTGATGGGCCGGTCGCCCTGGGGGCCGCTCCAGCGGAGGCCCCGCTCGACGGCGCCCCCCGGCACCCCCGGGATCTCGATCCGGCCCTGCCAGCCGAGAATCAGCCGGTCGCCGGCGCGGAAGATCGGCGCCTCCGAGACGAGGTCGGCCGGGACCTCGGAGCCATCTTCGCCGACCAGAAGGACCCGCTCGCCGAGGTGGGCGGCGTAGACGGTGGCGGGGTCCAGCGAAGAGGTCCGGACACGGAGCCGATCCAGCGCGAGCGGGGCACCGTCCCTGAGCGCGACGACCGTGCCCGGATCGAGCGAGCTCGGAAAGCCCGTCCAGAAGACGTCGCCGGCGGAGCCCGCCGACCGCCGCGTGTCCCGGACCTGGACGAAGCCCTGGTAGACGGTCAGCTCGAGCGCCTCCCGGTCCGCGGGTGTGATCGGGGTCTGGGCCGGCGCCCCCTCGTGGGAGAGGGTCACCAGGGCGGCGGCGAGGAGGACCGGGCGGTGGATCGGGACCTTCATGCGGAGCCTCCTCAGCGGTGGATCGGAGCGAGTGGCGGATGGGCCGGAGTATACACCGGCGCCGGGGCCGGTTGCCGGTGGCCCGCCGCCGCGCGGGCGGCGTAGAATCGCCGCGCGGATGCATCTCGGCGCCCATCTCTCGACGGCCGGCGGCCTCCATACCTCCTTCGCGCGCGGCGAGGAGCTGGGATGCACGGCCATCCAGATCTTCCTGTCGAGCCCGCGGCAGTGGCGCGGCCGCGATCTCTCGGAGGAGGACGTCGCCAGGTTCCACGACGCGTGGCAGGCTTCGGGCTGCATGGCCTGCTACGCCCACGACATCTACCTGACCCGGCTGGGGAGCCGGGACCGGACGATCCGGCGGAAGTCACGAACCTCCCTGGTTCAGGAGATCAGGACCTGCGGTCTCCTCGGTCTGGACGGCCTGGTCGTCCATCCGGCCGGCGATCCGGGGGCCCCCCGGCCGGATCGCGTGCTGGAGCGGGTGTCGCGATCGCTCGACGCCGTCCTCGAGGAATCCGACAAAGACGGGACCCCGATCCTCCTCGAGACCACCGCGGGTCAGGGAAGCGACGTGGGGCACCGCTTCGAGCAACTCGCCCGCATCATCGAGAAGACGCGGCACGCCGAGCGGCTGGGGGTCTGCCTGGACACGTGCCACGTCTTCGCGGCGGGGTACGAGATCTCGTCCGACGAGGGATACCAGGGCACGTTGGAGGCGTTCGACCGGCTGGTCGGGCTGGACCGGCTCCGGCTCCTCCATCTGAACGACAGCCGGCGGCCCCTGGGAAGCCGGGTCGATCGCCACACGCACATCGGTGAAGGGGAGATCGGTGCGGCCGCGTTCGGCCGGATCCTCCGGGATCCGCGCCTGGAGGGGCTGCCCAAGCTGATCGAGACGCCGAAGGAGGGGGGGATGGACCGGGTCAACCTCGCGCGGCTACGCCGACTGGCGGCGGCGTGACCGGGCGCACCGTCAGGCTCGCGGCGTGCCGGCTCGCGCTGGCCACCCTGGCGGCGTGCGAGGGGCAGGTCGGGCGCGATCCGCCGGAGGATCCGACCGAAGCCGCGGGCATGGTCGTGCGGCCGAGCGGGATCCTGATCGTGCACGGCAACCCCGGCTGGGAGGCCCTCACCGAGGATGCCCGGCGCCGGGCCGACACCCCACTGTCGTTCGCCGCCCGCTCGTGGCTCGCCGCCCAGCGCGAGGTCGTCCGCGCGGTGGCCGCCGACTTCGACGTGTCGCCGATTGCCCTGGGCGGCGTGGTGGCCGCCGAGCGAACGCTGCTGACGGGGCGGGTGGACGCGCTCGGGGAGGAGCTCTTTCGGGCGGTCCTCGGATCCCTGCCCGAGGACGACCTCGAGGGGTGGGTCGCGGAGCAGGAGCGGTCCTTCCGGCGATCGGCGCCCGCCCCTGCGCAGGGGGGAATCCGGAATCCGTATCTGTGGACCCTGGGACCGGCCCAGGTCTCCTTCCGGCTCGCCCTCCAGTACGAGCCCGTGGTGGCGAACCGGATGGATCGCCGACGCCGGAACGTGAAGGAGGTGCTGGACGCCGTCACCTCGGTCCCCGGCAACCTGGAGTACGCGGCGGCGCTCCTGGCCGAAGCCCGCGCCGCCTACCGCGACCTGGCGGGATTCGACATCGCGGGGAACCCGGGGGTCCTCGCGACCCTCTACCAGCTCGGCTCGCCGACCGTCCGCGCGCGTCGTCTGGCCGAGGAAAACCAAGCCCGCCGCGCCCGTGGCGAGCGAATCCAGCCACCCCAGGTCAATGCGTACGGCGCGTTCGTGAACCGTCACGCCGGCGAGATCGCGGCGATCCTGGGCGCGGGCAAGGCACCGGCGGAGCTCCGGGGTCGCTGAGCTTCAACGCCTTCCCGGTTCGACCGCAGCGACCGGGACGAAGACCAGCAGCATCCGGTCGGTCAGATGGCGGCGACCTTCCCAGAACTCCGTATGGTCATCGTCCGGATTGTGGAGCAGGTCGCTCGATTCGGCGAGCTCGAAGCCGCCGGCGCCGAACTGCTCGATGACCGTCTGCTCGCCCATCCGGTGGGTCTCCATGTCGTGACCCCGTTCCCGCCCGAGCCGCACCTCCTCCACCGCCACCCGACCGGCGGGAGTCAGCGAGCGGTGGAGCGCGGACAACAGGACCGACGGATCCTCGAACAGGTGGTAGCCGCGGATGATGAGCGCGGCGTCGAGCTGGCCGGTGGGAAGCCCGGAGAGCGAGTCGACCAGGACCACGTTGCCGGCCCGGGCCAGGTCGCCACGGTCGACCCTGGCCGCCAGGCCGGGGCTGTACCCCTGCGCGTAGACCCGCCCCTCGGGGCCGACCCGTTCGCTAAGGAGATAGGTGTAGTAGCCGCTCCCAGCGAAGATGTCGGCCACCTGGTCTCCCGGGCCGATCCCGGCCAGATCCATGACCTCCATGGGCCTGGAGCCGGCATCCCGTTCGAGCTCGGCGGCGCGGCTGGGGATCTCGGCGTCGTGATCGTGGCCCTCGGGCGTGGACGAACCGGCCTCGGCGAGGCTGGTCGTGTCGGCGCTGTCGGGCGGGGTTTCGCGGGGCCCGCCCCGCTGACAGGCGGCCACGGCGACCACGAGCAGGGCCGTCGCGGCAAGACATGGAGAAGGGCGCATCGATCCTCCTTGGGATTGGCAGCGTCAGGACTGGCGGCGTTAAGCTAGCCGCCACACCGTGCCCAACCCACCGAGTCCATTTCAGCCCACAGGGTCCGCTTCGGGCCTGGAGCCGGTCCGGGTGGGCCAGCCGCGGCGGATCGCGGCCAAGTTCCTCGGAGGATTCGTTCCCGCGGTGGCGTACCACTTCGGCGTTCTCGAGGTGCTAGAGGGACGCGGGTTCCGGCTTCGAAAGGGATTCCTCGAGGCGGGCGAGAAGCGGGAGACAGGGGCTCCCGGTATCGACTTCGTGATCGGCTCCTCGGCGGGCGCCTTCTTCACGGTAGCTGCGTGCGCGGGAGCGGACCGCCGGCAGATCGCCGGCACGATCGAGGAAAATGTCGAGACCGCCCCCTTCCAGGCGCGCTATCTGGGGCAGGGGAAGGGCCTCACCCGGAAGACCTGGGACTACCTCCGCTCGGGGGTCAAGCCGTCCTGGAAGGGCCGCCGCACCTGGAAGGCCTGGGCGGCGGAATCGACCTTGAACGCGCTCTTCCCGCTGTGGTCGCTCGACGCGATCGACCACTACCTGGCCGACGACGTTCTCAAGGGACGGGACTGGGCGGACCTGAGGACCGAGGCGGCCGTCCTCGCGGTCGACCTGAACCACCCGGTCACCTTCGTCCTCGGCGAGCGCGAGTCGCCGATCCTGGAGCTCCTTCGCGACGAGCCGGTCGACCCGGAGGCGATCCACCGGATCCTCGGGTCCGAGGGATGGAAGATCGTGACCGAGTTCGTGGCGGCCGGGGTCGCGCCCGATCATGCGGTCCTCGCCCCGTTCCGGGCGGAGCCGTGGGCCCGCCACACGACGGTTTACGTCCGCGGCGTGCCGATGTCGCGGGCGGCGGCGGGCTCGATGGCGGCGTATCCGTTCTACGCGCCCGTGGAGCTCCAGGACGAAGACGGGCGGTCCTTCAGGATCGGGCACTACACCCCGGTCGTGATCGACGGCGAGGATCGGGACCCGTTCACGACGGACGTCGCGGAGCAGTCGGGGGCGGACCTCGTCTTCGTCTCCTCCATCAGCACGCCCTACAAGTACCTGCATTCGGTCGGGTCGCTGGCGCGGCTCGGCTTTCCCGAGCTCCACGCCCAGAAGGCGACCCAGAGCCGCGACGCCAAGCAGGAGAACGCAGCGCGCGCGCAGGTAATGAACCGGCGTCTCTTCGACGAAGGGCGGAGGGTGCTGGAGCGAGCCGGCTGCGGCGAAGAGGCGGTGGAGGAGCTTCACGCGGCGTTCCAGCGTCTGGCGTGGGTGGATCACGTCCGGATCCGGATCACCCCCGACCCCGACCTGGCGGTCGAGAGCCGCCTTCTCCGCCGCCTGGACCCCCTCTCGTTCACCCCGCAGGCGGTCGACCGTGCGTTCGATTTGGGAAGGCGCGTGGCGGAGCGGGTGCTGAGGCGCTACAGCTTCGAGTTCCTGTAGGGTTGGGGCCGCCGATCGCGCGCGGTAGATTCGACGCATGGCGCTCAAGGTCAACGAGATCTTCCACTCGATCCAGGGCGAGTCGACCCATGCCGGGCGGCCCTGCGTCTTCGTGCGCCTGACGTACTGCAATCTGAGGTGCTCCTTCTGTGATACCGAATACGCGTTCTTCGAGGGGAAGGAGCGGCCGCTGGACGAAATCCTGGCCGAGATCGCCCGCTACCGGTGCCGGCTCGTCGAGGTCACGGGCGGCGAGCCTCTCGTCCAGCGGGAGACCATCCTCCTTCTCGAGCGGCTCCTCGACGAAGGGTACGAGGTCCTCCTGGAGACGAGCGGAGGGTGGCCGGTCGAGACCGTGCCCGACGGCGTCAGGATCATCATGGATCTGAAGACGCCCGGAAGCGGGATGGTGTCGAAGAACCGGTGGGAGAACCTCGGCCATCTCGACCAGGACGACGAGGTCAAGTTCGTGATCTGCGACCGCGCCGACTACGAGTGGGCGCGGGTGGTGGTCGCCGAGCACGACCTGACCGCACGCCACGCCGTTCTCTTCTCGCCCTCCTTCGGCCAGCTTGCCGCCGACGAGCTGGCCGCCTGGATCCTCGAGGACCGCCTTTCGGTCCGGCTCCAGCTCCAGATGCACAAGTTCATCTGGTCGCCCGCCGCGCGCGGAGTCTGACGTGACCCTCCCGCGAGCGGCCCCGCCGCGCGAGAAGGCTCGCCGCGATGAGGCCGAGCGGCTCGACGTCGAGATCCTGAGCGCGATCGGGGGCGGCTGGCAGGACCCGCTCACCGAGGGCGAGTTCGACCGCCTGGCGCGCGAGGTCTTCGCTCACCAGTTCCGGTTCATCCCCGCCTATCGCCGCCTCTGCGGGCTGGCCGGCGTGAGCGCCCCGGCCGACGTTGCGTCGTGGCGCGGGATCCCACCCGTTCCCGCGGGGGCGTTCAAGGTCGGCCGCTGGGCGACGTTCCCTCCCGATGCGGAGGTCGCGGCGTTCCGGACGTCGGGAACGACGCGGGAAGCCTCCGGCGTGCACCGCCTCGACACGCTGGGGCTCGCCAACGCGGCGATCCTGAAATCCGCGCGCCGCTACGTCGTCCCCGACCGGGACCGGATCCGCTGTCTCTTCCTGAGCCCGCCGCCCGGCTCGGCCCGGGAGAGCTCGCTCGTCCACATGTTCGCGGTCTACGCCGAGGCGTTCGGTGATCCGGGGAGCGCGTTCGCTCTCGGCCGTTCCGGCGGCGTTGCGTTTCCGGCGGCGCTCGACGCGGCGGTCTCCGAGGGCGTTTCCGTGCTGGTGGCGGGCGCGGCCCTCGCCTGGCTCGGCGTGCTCGAATCGTCGGCGGGGTCGTGGGACCTTCCCCCGGGGAGTCGGGCCCTGGTGACCGGCGGGTTCAAGGGGGCGGCCCGCCACGCCGACCCCGGCGCGCTCGCGGAGGCGATCGGTGCGCGGCTCGGGATCCCCCTCTCGCATCAGGTTCAGGAGTACGGGATGACCGAGCTCTCCTCGCAGCTCTACGACGACCGTCTCCGGCGTGCGCTCGGGTTCGACGGCGAGCCCTCAACGGAGGGGTTCCGCGTACCGCCCTGGATGCGGGTCCGGGTGGTCGAGCCCTTCTCGGGCCGGGACGTCGAGCCCGGCGAGACCGGCGCCCTCGTCCACGTCGACCTGGCCAACCGGGGGAGCGCGGTCGTCGTCCAGACGAGCGACCTTGGCGCGGCCGTGGAGGGGGGCATCCGGCTCGCCGGCCGCGAGCCGGGGGCCGAGTCCCGCGGCTGCTCGCTGGCCGCCGAGCTCTGGCTCGGGCGGGGGTAACCGTGACTCGCTCGGTGACGGGTCCTGTCGAGGTCGGCGAACGTGTCCGGGCCCTGGTCGCGGCGGGGGAGCGTCTCAGAGCGCGGCGGCTCGAGGAGGTCCTCGAGGTCGTCGCCGAGGCGTGCCGCCTCTGGCGCGGCCCGGGTCCCGATCGCGAGGCGGGGGAGCACGCGCTGGCGGCCCACTACGGCGTGCCACGGCCGGCGATCGCCGAAATCCTGGATGCAGGGTTCGGCAGCTGGACCGTCGGTAGCCTCCGCGACTGGGTGGCGGGGGAGCTCGGCGATCCCACCGTCATGGATGGCTTCGTCCCGATCGGCGGTGCCGAGCGCCGCACGTTCGGGCCACGTCTCGCCGTCTTCCTCGCGGCGCACGGGGTCCCGACCTCACCGGTCGCCGATCTAATCTCGGCCCTGTGCGTCAAGTCGTCGGCGTGGCTCAAGCCCGCGACCGGGGCGGACGACCTGGCGCGTCGCTTCGTGCGAACGCTTTCGGAGATCGACGCGGGAATCGCGGCGGCGCTGCTCGTGGAGGAATGGGGAAAAGGGGAGGCCGACGGCGAGCTGATCCTGGGAGCCGCGGACGTCCTGGTCGCCACGGGTGGCGCAGAGACCATGCTCGCGATCCAGCGGAAGGTCTCGGTGGAGACACGGCTCGTCCTCCACGGACCTCGCACGTCGGCGGCGATCGTGCTCCGGGAAGCCCTCGACGCCGACTCGGGCGCGGTCATCGCCGCGCTTGCCCGCGACACGGCTTTCGCGGGCCAGATGGGATGTCTGTCACCGGTCGTGGCGTACGTGGAGGCTTCACCGCGCCAGGTCGCGGATCTCGTCGAGCCCCTCCACGCGGCCTGCGTCCAGCGCTGGCCGTCCGCTCCGCGCGCTCAGGCGACTCTGGCGGAGAGAGCCGCCTTCGCCGAGTGGCGCTCGACGGCCGGTGTGGAGGCCGCGAGCGAACGGGGCTCCTGGAGGGGCGACGTCGATTCGGCGTGGACGGTCGTGGCTCGGCGCAAAGCCGGTCCCCCCGATCCACCGCCGGTCCCGCGGATGCTCACGCTGAACCCGCTGGAAGACATCGTGGATGCGGTCGATCTCCTCGCGGCCAGACGAGACACGATCGCTGCGGTGGGAATGTCCGGTCCGGCCGATCGGGTCACCGACTTGGCGGGATCCTTGGCCGAGGTCGGCGTCGAACGCATCTGCCCGCTCGGTCGGATGCAGTGCCCGCCGGCGGCCTGGCGCCGGGACGGACGGACGACGCTGACCGACCTCGTCCGCTGGGTGGACCGGGAGAGTGGACGATGAAAGAAGAGCCGGCCCTCGCGGGCCGGCTCCTGAATTCACGCGTCCGGAATCGAGCCTATCTCACTTGCCGTCCACGCGGGTCACGTTGACCGCCTGGGGTCCCTTCTGGCTCTGCGTCACCTGGAACTCGACCCGCTGCCCTTCGCTGAGGGTCCGGAACCCCTTGCCGACGATGTCGCTGTAATGGACGAAGATGTCGCTGCCGTCCGGGCGCTCGATGAAGCCGAAACCCTTCTGCGCGTCGAACCACTTCACCGAGCCCTGCTCCGATACGGGCTGCGCCTTGCCGAACAGATTCTTGAACATGCGGCCGATCGAGAAACCACCGTCCGAGCCCATGGCCGAACCTCCGAAACCGACGAGAAAGTGGTTGAGCTGGGTACGATAAGCGGCTGATGTCGCTTGACTTGGGGGCCTGCCATCGAGGGCGAAACCGAGCCGCCGTTGCAACGTCGCAATATAAGGTCCGCCCGTCGCTCGGGCAAAGGGCGCTCGCTGGATGCGGTACCCGGGGCGTCCTATACTGGGCGCTGATGGAGCTCACCGAGCGCGAGAGGGCGCGTCTGAGGACGCTGGTCGAGCGGGCCCGCGAAGCGGACCCCGAGGACGACGTGCTGGCGTCCCTGGCGGCGCGGCTCGCGGCCGGCGGCGGCCCGGCGTTCGCCAAATACGCCGAGGTGCTCGAGCCCGGCGTCGATCCCGACCCGGACATCCTGGACCGGATCCAGCGCGCCGTGGCGTCGGCGAGCCGGCTTTCCATCCGCTACACCGCCCGCTCGACCGGCGAGACGACGGATCGTGTCGTTCGACCCTTCAACGTCCACTTCTACGACGGGCGCGAGTACCTGGAGGCGTTCTGCGAGCTCAGGGGGGCCGATCGTGTGTTCGCGATCGGCAACATCGAAGACGCGCGTGAGGTTCCCGACGAGGAAGAGCCGGTCGGCGCCCGCTCCTGACCCGCCCGCTCAGCGCAGATCGACCTTGACGGGCTCCCGCTCGGCGTCGTCCCCGGTGGCGAAGAACTCGCGCGCCCGGAATCCGAGGACGCCCGCGATCAAAGCCGTCGGGAACGTCTGGACCCGCGTGTTGTAGACGCGCACGTTCTCGTTGTAGAACTGGCGGGCCGAGGAGATCCGGTCCTCGGTGCCGGTCAGCTCCTCCTGAAGCCGCATCACGTTCTCGTTGGCCTTGAGCTGGGGATAGTTCTCGACCACGGCGAAGAGCTGCCTCAGCGCGCCGGTCAGGACGTTCTCGGCCCGCGCCTGGTCGGCCGGCCCGGTCGCGGCCGCCGCCTGCGACCGCGCCTCGGTGACCTTGGTCAGCACGTCCTGCTCGAACCCCATGTAGTCCTTGACCGCCTCGACCAGGTTGGGGATCAGGTCGTAGCGGCGCTTGAGCTGGACGTCGATCTGCGCCCACGCGTTGTCGAGCTGGTTGCGGAGGCCGACCAGCGAGTTGTAGGTGACGATCGCCCAGCCGACGAGGACGACGACGAGGCCGAGAAGGACGAGGAGGACGAGCCCGATGCCGAGTTCGATCATCCGACCTCCAGGACAGGGGAGCGAGCCTCGGCCACGCTATCGGCGCGGGAGCGGGATGTCAACGCGAGACGGGCAGGGCCTCGGGGCTGGGAGAGGAAGCGGCGGGGCGGGTGCTGGGCCGAAGCAGGCCCAGCCGACGGCGGAGGACCAGCGCGAACAGGTGCCCGAACCGGTACACTCCCTCGTGGAGGAGGTTGAAGTGGCTCTTCCGGTTGTCCTCGCAGGCCACGCCGATCTCCTCGATCCGGAGCCCGTCGCGCCACGCCTGAACCAGGATGTCGATGACGTAGTTGCTGCCGCGGCCGATCAGCCCTTCGTAACGCTCGAGCAGCTCCTTCCGGTACGCCTTGGCGCCGATCGAGACGTCGTGGAAGGGGACGCCTAGACCCCGGCGCATGACGAACACGAACAGATCGCTGACCAGGACCCGCAGCCGCGGACGGTTCTGTGCATCGGTCCGCTTCGCGCCGACCACGACGTCGGCGCCGCTGGTCAAGCGGTCCAAGGCATCGCCCACGAAGGAGAGGTCCATCGCCAGGTCGGCGTCGACCGCGACGACCGCATCGTGACGAAGGTGGGGGAGCGCCGCTCGCAAGGCCGCGCCGACCCCGCGCTCCGGGATCCGGAGCGGGACGATGCGGGGGTCAATGGCCGCCAGGTCGCGGGCGACCGCGACCGTCGTGTCGGTCGACCCGTTGTCGACGATGATGAGCTGGACGTGCGGAGCCACCTCCTCGGCCGCCCGGAGGAGCCGTGGCATGGTGTCGAAGAGGGTCCCGGCTTCGTCGTAGGCGGGAACGAAGAGGGAGACGGAACGGTTCACGGGGACCCCGGCGCGGACCCGCCGATCGGCGCGACCGGCACCTTCTCCAGCCGCTCGCGGGCGGCCGCCCGCCATCCGTCGGGGGCCAGCGGAGCGGCGAGCGCCGCCTCCAGCGCCTCCCGGGCCGGGCCCGCCGCCCCGCGCCCGGCGAGGAGATCGGACAGCCGGACCTGCGCCTCGGCGTGATAGGTGGAGACCGGATAGTCGTCCACGAAAGCCTTCAGCCCCTCGAGCGCGGTGTCGTGATCCCCCGCTTCCAGCGGGACCAGGCACAGATAGAAGGCGGCGTCGTCCTTGAGGCCGTGGGGCGTGTCGGCGGCCAGCATCGCCTCGAACATGGACTCCGCCTCGGGGAAACGTCTGTCAGACAGTTGACGTTGCCCCGCCGCCAGGAGGGCCGGGAAATCGACCGGCGGGTGCCGCCGCAGCATGAGGACCGCCCCGGCGCCGGCCAGGGCCATCAAGGTGGCGATCCCGACCCACCCCGCGCGTCCCGCCTCGGGCAGGCGGCGCTCCCTTGACCGCCAGCCGGCCCGCCGCCCGACGGCCCGACCGGCGACCAGGGCCGCCAGCGAGAGAAGGGTCACGAGGAGTCCCAGCCGCCCGGACCCGCCGGAGGTCCAGGCGAGGGTCAGCTTCTGCGACCTCGGGATCACGAGCATCATCCCCGGCGCCACGAGGTGGATCGGGGAGCCGTCGGACGCCCTCCAGCCCGGGTGGTAGCCGACCTTGACCAGGAGCGGATGGCCGGGCGCGTCGGTCTCGATCTGCATGGATCCGTCTGTGACGGTCGCCGAGACCCGCGGCCGGGTAGGATACGGGACTCGCGGGAGACGACCGGGACGATAACGGTCGACCGCGGGCCACGCCGGGTCGGGATCCTCGTCCAGGACGAGCGGGACGTCGAGATCGGTGCCGGCACGGAACCAGTCGTACCCCTCTTGCCGCCAGTCGGCGCGCGAATCGGCCACCGGCCGGACGGCGACCGGCTCGACCAGGCGCGGCCGTCGGACCAGCGCGAAGACCGTGTAGACGCCCGAGCGCGCCCGCTCCTCGAACTCGCTCGACCCGGCCAGAGCCGTGGTCAGCGAGTCGGTGTACGCGACCAGCTCGGAAGCCCCCAGGAGATCCAGGTGGGGCGCGACCTCGGCCGGCCGGAACCGGCCGCACTCGTACGCGGTGAGCGGACAGGAGGGGCGGAGGCTGATCTCCGACTGGAGATAGAAGACGACCGGCGCCAGAACCGCGCTCTGGAAGTAGAGCCCTTCCAGGGTGGCCCGGCGGGCGAACCACGGCAGGAGCTCGAAGGCGCGGATCGTCCCGGCGGCGTTGTGATCGGGATGATGCTCCCAGGCGACCCTGGGCTCGCCGATCCCGCCGGCCACCTCCCGCATCACGCCGGCGTAGTCGGGCCAGCGGGTGGTTCCTTCCATGCCCCGCAGGTTCCACCGCGCCCATGACGGCAGGTAGGCGACGGAGGCGATCGCGAACGCCGAGATGACGACGATCGTCGCGGCGGCGTAGGCCCGACGCCAGGCCGGGCGCGAGAGCTCGATCCAGGCTCCGGCCTCCCAGGCCCCTGCCAGCAGGAGCGCTCCGTGCATCATGGGGAGGAACCGGACGTCGACAACGCCCAGGCTGTACCCCAGCCGGTAGACGGCGAAGAGGGCGGCCGCGAAGCCCGCCAGCCACACCTGGCCCGCGGCGAGGACCGGTCGCCGTCCGGTGAGCGCGCGTCCGAGCGCGCCGGCGACCAGGATCGTCAGGGCGGCGGCCACGACCGCCGGCAGGAGGTCGCCCAGCCCGCCGATCTCCCACTTCTCCCGGAAGCTGTTGGTCCACGGAAGGTTGGCGAGGAGGGGGATCAGCCACCACGCGAGGAGGCCGAAGGCGAGCAGGCCGATCCGGGCGACGTGCCACCAACGCCGCCACCAGAGCCGGGGGTGGATCACGAGCAGCGCGATCCCGAGGGCGCCCGAGATCAAGGTGTAGCCGTGGGCCAGCCCTGCCAGGGCGAGGAGGACCCCGGCCGGCCACCATCGGGCGACCTGGTCGCGCGTCTTCCAGGCGTAGGTCGCCGCGAGCCACGCGAGCGGATACCCGAGCCCGTAGGCGAACTCCCCGGCCAGGAGGCTTCCCAGGTTGCCGCCCCAGGTGGCCTGGACCTCGATCAGCAGGAAGGCGAGGGCGAGGGCCGGCGCGATCCAGCGCGCCGGGCGGGGCGCCCCCAGCCAGCGCAGCGAGATCGCCCAGGCGAAGGGAAGGAGGACCGCGCCGGCCAGGGCGCCGACCTTCATCGCCACCGTCAGCGGAAGGATCGCGCTCAGCCCCACCATGACCAGGAACACGAGCGGGAAGTAGAAGAGGAAGAGCGGAAAGCCGGCGTACTGATCCATGCTCCAGCCGTAGACCCGGCCGGCGGGGATCAAGGTGTTCCTGAGCTGGTCGAGCGCCACGATGTGGCTCGCGTAGTCTCCGCCGGCGGGGGTCGTGTCGAGAAAGAGGAGGCGGGGCGGGAACATGGTCAGCGCCACCGCGCCCAGGATGAGGATCGAGAGCGACAGCGGAAGGAAAGAGAGAAGGCGCTCGCCGGCGGCCGTCCCGAGCGGCCGCTCGCGGGATCGCGAGGCGAAACCCGCCGCCAGCCAGGCCAGCAGGCAGAGACCCGCCCAGCCGGCGAGGAGGGAGAGATCGGGCCGCCAGAGGCTCCGGAAGGATCGCGTGTCGACCACCACCCGGACGATCCTCCCCGGAGCGCCCGGGTCGTCCGGGAGGACGAGCAGGAAAGCCACGCTCTCCCACCCCGTGATGTCGGTGGCGGGCCGGAGCCGGGCGTCGATGGCGGCGGTCCCGTCCCGGGAGCGCCATCCGCCGGAGCCCTCGAGGCCGAGCTCGGTCGCCGCCCACCACGTCGCCCGGCCCCCCCCAGAGGGCTGGGACCATGCGACGTGGAGGGACGGGTCCTCCGGCCAGGCGGGTCCTTCGACGACCGCCGGGGCTTCGTCTCCCAAGGCGGTGACGCTGCTCGCCCACGTGCCGCCCCGGTCGTGGTAGCGGACCCGGAGCGCGGCGATCTCCCGGAGCTCCGTCCGCCAGCGGCCCGGGTCCAGCTCCCAGGCGATCTCCGCCCGGCCGCCGGGCGGGAGCTCGCCGACCAGCGGTCGCGGCGCCGCGTCCACGCCCCGCAGCTCGGCCTCGAGCTCGTAGGCCGGATCACGGCCGCGGTTGACGACGACGGATGAGACGTGGATGGATCCGGGAGTTCGCCGTACGGTCAGGGAGAGCTGGAGCTGGATCGTCTGGGCCGGCAGGGAGGGGGCGGTGCCGAGCAGGCCGAGGAGGGTGACGAGCGCGGCGCGTCTCCGCGCGCCGCGCCGGCCAGCCCATCCATACCAGGCTCCGACGAGAGACCAGCGGTCGGGCGGCCCCTCGGGGAGAGGAGAGCCGCCCGGTCTGGCTAGCTGGTGGTCGTCGTCGCGGTCGTGGTCGTCGACGTGTCCGTGGAGGACGTCGACGTGTCGGTGCTCGAGGTCGACGTGTCGGTCGACGACGTGGAGGTGTCGGTGCTCGAGGTCGATGTATCCGTGCTCGACGTCGACGAGGTCGTCGTCGTGGACGTCGTCGGCGTGATCGGATCGTCGTCGCAATCGCCCGCGGTCAGCAACATGAAGGCGAGGGCGACGCCGAGAAATCGGGTCAAGTGACGCATATGGCGGTATCCTCTCGTCGGAGGTTTCCACATAAACGGCCCACCACACGCTAGGGTTGTGCGAGCGGGCGGGGCAAGCCCTTATTACTCCGTCGCGTGTCAGGGTCGGAACCGGCTCCTATATTCGGGCTCGATGCCGATCGTGGATCAGATCTCCGTCTTCCTCGAGAACCGTCCCGGGCGGCTGGGAGAGCTCTGCGGGACCCTCGCCGAGGCGGGGGTCAACATCGACGCGATGATGCTCCCGAGCGGGACCGACTACGGGATCGTGCACGTCGTCGTCGACCGCCATCAGGACGCTCTCCAGACGCTGGAGGCCCACTCCTACCGCACCTACACGAGCCGCGTGCTCGACATCCGGCTGGAGGACAAGCCGGGCGCCCTGGCCCGTCTCGCCGACCGCCTGTCGAACGCGGAGATCGACATCAAGTACGCCTACTCGGCGGTGGCGGGAGCGGAGGGCCGGCTCATCCTGGCCGTCTCCGACGCCGAGCGGGCGAGCGGGATGCTGGACTAACCCCGTCGCCCCGCTGGAGCTCGGGCGGGTACGCGAACCCGCCCTCCGGCACCCGCACGACGACGTCGTCGTACACCCGGGAGAGGCAGCAGAGCCGCCATCCACGGTCGACGGCCGGGCCGAGCTGGAGCCGCTCCCGCTCGTCGACCGGGCTCAGCCCCCCGGCGCCCTCCTCGACCTTGACCCGACACGTCCCGCAAACCCCCTGACCGTCGCAGTCGTGAACGATGCCGGCTGCCGCCCGAACGGCTGCCAGGGTCAGGAACGCGCCTGAGGGGATCGTGACCTGGGCGCCCGAGGGGCGGAACCGTACGGCCGGACCCTCCGGCGGGCGGCTCATCGGATGCCCGCTTCCTGGAGGGCCCGGTCCGGGCGGGCCATCGCGGTGGCGACGGCCCGCTCGCCGCTCCGGACCGCTCCCTCCATCGTGGCCGGCCAGCCGGTGTCGGTCCAGTCGCCGGCCAGGAAGAGCCCGGCGACTCGCGTGGCCGGTCCGGGCCGGAGGGCGGCCGCGCCGGGAACCGCGCGGAAGGTGGCGCGTGGCTCCTTGACGACCGCCGAGCGCTCCAGACGGGCCCGCCCGCGGGCCGGGAAGAGCCGGGCGAGGGCTTCGTCGCAGAGACGGGCGAGCGCCTCCTTGGGCCGCTCCGCCAGGTCGTCGGCGGCGCTCAGCGAGACGCCGACGCACGATCCCCCCGCTTCCTCGCCCAGGATCCGCGAGCGGTCGAAGATCCACTGGAGCGGGGAATCGAACGTCCCGGCGAAGGGCAGGGGGAGGACCGGCCGGTCGTACCAGAGGTAGACGTTGACGATCGCGGACTGCCCCAGGGCCCCGTGGCCGGAGGGCGCTCCCGTCGACCGGAGGAGGCGGTCCGCGGCTTCCGGCGGGAGCGCGCAGATGACCCGCCGGGCGGGTACCGAGGAGCCGTCCTGGAGCCGGACCGCACCCACCCGTCCGCCCGTCAGCTCCAGGCCGGTGGCCCGCGCCTCCAGCCGGACGTCGGCGCCCGCGGCTCGGAGACCGGCCAGGGCGGGGTTCCCGATGGCGTGACTCAGGCCGGTCGTCGGAAACCAAAGGGCCCCCGCGCCCGGCCCGTCCCGGAGCGCCCGCCGGACGAGAAACGCGGAAAGGAGGAGGCTCGCCTCCTGGACCTGGACGTTGAGCGCGGGCCGGACGATCGGGTCCCAGAAGCGATCGATCGACTCTGGAGTGGCACCCTGATCGGCGAGCCAGGCGCCCAGCGGTCGGTCGTCCTCCCGGTCTACCCCCGGCGCCGCCAGCCGCCGGCAGGCCGTCAGCACGGAGCGCCGGTCGGCCCGGTCCAGATGGCGGTAGCCGAGGAGGGCCGCCGCGAGGTGGAAAGGGGGTGGCAGGGGGGCAGCCGCGAGATCCCTCCGGCGGCCCCGGCCGTCCAGGATTGGAAGCCTGAGGCGAGCCTGGCGGCGAAACGCGGCCCGCGACCCGATCCGGTCCAGGAAGACGCGCAGACGTTCGCACGCGCCGACCAGGACGTGCTGCCCGTTGTCGATCACGAAACCCGTCTCCGGGTCTTCGAAGGAGAAGACCCGTCCGCCGAGGAAGGGCCGGCCCTCGAGGAGGACGACCGGCTCTCCCAGATCCCGGAGCGCGAAGGCGGCGGCCATTCCCGCCAGCCCGCCGCCCACGACGACGTTGGCGGAGCGGTCGCTCATCGCGCGAGCGCGACCAGGCTGGCCCCGAGGGCGCGCGCCACCTTGACCGGCGCCGGGACCCGCACGCGCTCGCGGAGGACAGCGCCGGGGTCGCCGGCGATCCGCTCCAAGAGCCCGCGATAGACGGCCGCCAGGGAGACCGGGCAGGCGCGGGTCGAACGGGGGAGCCGGGCCGACAGGCGCCCGGCCGCCCCGTAGAGCCGGCGCGCCTCTTCGGCGGCGGCCATGACCAGGGCCTCGAAACCCGGTCCGGGCCTTCCCGCCGCGACGCCCTCGGGCCGGACGCCGTACCGCTCGCTCAGGTCGAGGGGCAGGTACCACCTTCCCCGCCGTGCGTCCTCGCGGAGATCGCGGAGGATGTTGGTGATCTGGAGAGCGGCGCCGAGATCGATCGCGTCCCGTCGCGCGGCCTCCCCATCGGCCCCGAAGATGGGGAGCGAGATCAGCCCGACCGTGCCGGCGACCCCGTAGCAATAAGCCAGAGTAGCCTCCCAGTCCGGATAACGGCCCGGGTCGAGGTCCTGGCCGACCCCGTCCAGGAGCTCGTGATACAGGCCGTGGGGAATCCGGAACCGGCCGGTCGCGTCACCCAAGGCGGCCCAGGCAGGAGCGGGGGGGTCGCCCGTCAGCGTGCGGTCGAGCTCGGACCGGACCACCGCCAGACGGGCGCGGCGCTCCCCCGGAGAGCCCTCGCCGTCGGCGGCCCCGTCGGCGCGCTGGCTGAACCAGTAGACGGCGGAGAGGGCCCGCCGCCGGGCGCCCGGAAGGAGGCGGATCCCGAGCCCGAAGTTGGCCGCCCTCCGGCGGGTCTCCTCCAGGCACCGCGCGTAGCCGACCAGGACCGCGTCCGTTCCGCTCACCGCCGCTCGAGGGCGACGCCCCGGCGGGGCGACCGCGTCAGCTCGTGGAGGAGGATCGCCCGGCGCTTCGTGCGCGAGACCTCCGGTCGCGAACGGAGCGGGTCGAAGCCGCCGGCTTCGAGAGCGTCGCAGACCGCCCAGCCACCCCGACCGAAGCCCCGCACCAGGGGCCGCCACCGCATGCGGAGGCGGTCGGCCAGGGGCCAGCCGCGTCTCAGCCACGACCGGGCGTCCGCGACCCGCTCGGCCAGGAGGGCGCGGAGGGCGGGGGAGGCCGACTCGCGGACCAGCTCGACCTCGGGATCCACGCCGTGGTGGCGGCACCGGTCGAGCGGGAGGTAGCAGCGCCCCATCGCCCAGTCGCGGCGGACGTCCTGCCAGAAGTTGGCGAGCTGGAGGCCGATGCTGGTGGCGTCCGCGAGCCCGCCCAGATCCGCGCTCGCGCCGATCACCCCGAGCACCATCCGGCCGACCGGCGTCGCGCTGTGCTCGCAGTAGTCGAGGAGGGCCGCCTGATCGGAGTAGCGGCGGACCCGCTGGTCCCGGCGGTTGGCCTCGATCAGCCGCAGGAAGAGATCCTCCGGGAGCCCCCGGCGGCGGGCCAGCTCGGCCAGCGGGGCCAGAAGCGGGGGATCGGACGGCGGATCGCCGGCGAAGGCCCCGCGAACCATGGATTCCCACCGGTCGAGGGCGGCCAGCCGGTCACCCGGCAACTCGTCCCCCAGGTCGTCGGTCGTCCGGCAGAACGCGTAGATGAGCGCCAGCTCGTTTCGCCGGTCTCCAAGGAACGGCGCCAGCACGGGGAAGTTCTCGTGGTGCGTGCGGCTGAGCGCGATCGCCGCCAGGGTCGCCGGATCGTCCGTCCCGGCATCGGTGGCGCCCGGGATGCCCGTGAACGATCGCGTCGTCATGGTCGCCGAACCTAGAGATGGGGTTCGGGGGCAGCAACGAGCGGACCCGGTTCGGCGCCCGCGTTACGTTCAACTCATGAAGGCCTCCGGCGAAGAGCCGCTCTCGGCCGCGATCAGGGTTCTGATCCTCCATCTGCATGCCGGCTGATCCGCCGGTCCAGTCGGCGGGCACCGGTCGCGCGACCCTGACCGTCATGCTCGGGATCGGCGCGAGCCGCGTCTTCGGCCTCGTCCGCGAGCAGGTCGTCGCCTACTACTTCGGACGGGCCGCGGCGTACTCGGCCTTCGTGGCCGCGTACAAGGTCCCCAACCTGGTGCGTGTCCTTCTCGGGGAGGGGAACCTCTCGGCGTCGCTGATCCCGGTGCTCGCGCGGAGCATGCGGAGCGCCGACCCGGCCGAGGCGCGGCGGGTGGCGCGGGGGGTCCTCGGGCTCCTCCTGCTGACGGTGGCGGTGGTGACGGTAGCCGGCATGGCGCTGGCCCGGCCGCTCTCCTGGCTGGTGGCGCCGGGCTTCGATCCCGGGCTCCGGCTCCTCGTCGAGCGGCTGATCGTGGTCCTCTTCCCGACCGTCGCGTTCCTCGTCGTAGGGGCCTGGTGCATGGGGGTCCTCCATGCCCATCGTCGTTTCTTCTGGCCCAACTTCGCGCCGGTCTTCTGGTCTCTCGCCTCGGCCGGGGCGTTGATCGCCTTCGTCGGGCGGACCGGAATGGAGCCTGTCTACGTGCTCGCCTGGGGGGTGGTCGCGGGGAGCCTGCTCCAGGTCCTGGTCGAGCTCGCCGCGACCAGGGGCGTCCTCGGGACCCTGGCCCCGGGGGCGGGCTGGAAGGACCCCGCCGTCGGACGGGTCGTCGCCCTCTTCCTGCCGATGATGGTCGGGACCGGCGTGGCCCAGATCTCGAGCCTCGTGGACATCCAGATCGCGACCTTCCTGGGCGACGCCAGCGTCGCGACCCTCGCCTATGCGCAGCGGATCTACACCCTGCCCTTGAGCCTCTTCGGCGTGGCGGTCGCCCAGGTCGCGCTGCCGGCCCTCGCCCACGAGGCTGCGGCGCCGGGGGGCGACGCCGGGCCGCCCCCGGAGGCCCTGCGCGAAGAGCTCTCCCGATCGTGGCAGCGGATGGCGTTCCTGATCCTCCCATCCACGGTCGGCCTGGTCGCGTTCGGCCGTCCAGCCGTCAGCCTCCTCTTCGAGCGCGGACGGTTCCAGGCAGCCGACACGACGGCGGTGACGTGGGTCCTCGCGGGGTACGGGGCCGGGCTTCTGGCCTACGGCTCGGCGCGGCTCCTGGCGACGGCGTTCTACGCCTTCCACGACACCCGGACGCCGGTCCGGATCGGGGTCCTCTCGCTGGCGGCCAACGTGGTCCTGGGGATCGGCCTGGCATGGGTGCTCGGCACGCCGGGGATCGCCCTCGCGACCGCCCTCGCGGCGGCCTTGAGCGCGACCCTTCTGGCGCGGGCCCTCCGGAGACGGACGGGGAGCGTGCTCACGCCCGCTGCCCGGGCGCGCGGCGGGCGGATGGCGCTCGCAGCGGCGCTGGCCGGGGGTGCGGGAGCCGCTCCTTATATCTGGCTCCTCGGGCGCTGGGACGGCTGGGGGCTCGGGCCCCGGATCGGGTGGACGGCGGCCGTCTACGGCGGGGTCGCGCTCGCCTACTTCACCCTGTCCCACGCCTTCGGCGTCGGGATGCTCGCACGCTATGTCCGGAGGGCCCGCCGCTCTCGCTGACGCCCCGGCGCGCGAATGCGGGGCCCTTCCCGGCGCCGTAGCTTGAGAGCGTGCGCGCGCTCAAGGAAAAAGCGGCCCGGCTGCCACGGAAGCCCGGGGTCTACCTCCTCAAGGGGGCGGACGGCGAGATCCTCTACGTCGGAAAGGCGGCCGACCTCAGGGCCCGGGTCCGTGCCTACGTCCAGGACGAGGCCGGACTGCCCCACAAGACCGCCGTCCTCATGGGTCACGCCGTCGACCTCGACTACCTGGTCACCGACAACGAGGTCGAGGCGCTCCTCCTCGAGTCCAACCTCATCAAGGAGCACGACCCCCGGTTCAACATCGTCCTCCGCGACGACAAGTCGTACCCCTGGATCAAGGTCACCCTCCAGGAGGACTTTCCACGCGTGTACGTGACGCGCCGGGTGGTCGACGACGGCGCCCGCTACTTCGGCCCCTACGCCCACGTCAAGCTCCTGAGACGGAACCTGGCGCTCATCAAGGATCTCTTTCCGGTCCGTTCCTGCCGCTACGACCTGCTCCGGGAGGCGCCGCGGAGGGCGTGCCTGGACTACCACATCCACCGCTGCGAGGCGCCCTGCGTCGGGTACGTCTCGCAAGCGGACTACCGGGGGATGATCGACGAGGTGGTGCGGTTCCTCGAGGGCGACACGCGGGCGGCGACCCGGATGCTCGAGCGGCGCATGGAGACCGCCGCCGGGCGCCTCCAGTTCGAGCGGGCGGCCCAGTTCAAGCGCCAGATCGACCAGCTCGAGGAGATCCGCGAGGGGCAGCGGATGACGAGCCTCTCGGGGGACGATCGCGACGTCGTCGCGATGGCGCGGCTGGGGGACGAGGCGTGCGGGATCATCCTCCGGATCAGGGGCGGGCGGCTGCTCGGGAAGGAGCATCACGTGCTCGGGAACGTGGAGGGCGCCGCCGACGGCGAGGTGCTGTCGCTCTTCCTGACCCGCTACTACCTGCGTTCGGAGACGTTCCCGCCCGAGCTCCTCCTGCCGTTCGACTTCGACGACCGCCCGCTGATCGAAGAGGCGCTGCTCCGGGAAGCCCGCCGCGCGATGCGCCTGCACGTCCCGCGGCGCGGCGACAAGGTCCGCCAGATACGGCTCGCCGAGCGGAACGCGCTCTACCAGCTCGAGGAGCGGCGCCTGCGCGCCGAGGACCGGACCCAGCGCGCCGCCGACGCCGTCGTCGAGCTCAAGGAGTCGCTCGGCCTGGCTCGTCTTCCGCATCGGATCGCGTGCGTGGACATCTCGACCATTCACGGGGAGGACAGCGTCGGGTCGGTCGTGACCTTCGCCAACGGCGCACCGCGGAAGGCCGGCTATCGCCACTTCCGCATCAAGTACGCCGAGGGGCAGAACGATTTCGCGATGATGGCCGAGGTCGTCGAGCGGTGGTTCAAGGGCCGGCTGGACCACGGCGAGCCGCTTCCGGACCTGCTCGTGATCGACGGGGGGAAAGGGCAGCTGGGCGCGGCCCGGCAGGTGCTGGAGGAGCTCGGCGTTCTCGAGGAGGTCGACACGATCGGCCTCGCCAAGCGCGAGGAGGAGATCTACCTGCCGGGGCGGCCTGAGCCGGTCTGGATCCCGCGCCGCTCGAAGGCGCTCCAGGTGGTCCAGCACGTACGGAACGAGGCCCACCGGTTCGCGGTCTCGTACCACCGGAAGCTCCACGCCAGGCGGGTCGTGGGGTCGGAGCTGGACTCGGTGCCCGGGATCGGCCCGAAGCGGAGAGCCGCGCTCCTCCATCATTTCCGTTCGGTGGAGCGGATCCGGGAGACCTCGGCTGACGAGATCGCCAAGGTGCCGGGGTTCTCGGCGGCGCTGGCCGAGCGCGTGAAGGCGGCGCTCGCCGGGGAGGTAGGCACGGCGATCGACGGGCGAGCGTGACCCCCGCCGAGCTGACCCGGAGCGTCAAGGAGGAGGCCGGCCGGCTCGGCTTCGAGCTGGTGGGCGTGGCGAGGGCGGACGCCGTCGCCGAGGCGCCTCTCCTGGCAGCGTGGCTCGATCGGGGCCATCACGGGACGATGGCCTGGATGGCCCGGCACTTCGAGGAGCGGGTGGACCCCCGGAAGCTCGTGCCCGGCTGCCGCTCGGTGATCGCGGTCGGGCTCGTGTACGGGTCCGCGGGGACGAGGGGCCCCGACGGCGTCCGGGTCGCGCGCTACGCGGCCGGCGAGGATTACCACCACGTGCTGAGGGACAAGCTGCACGCCCTGCTGGACCACGGCCGGCGGTTGGACCCGGCCTTCGACGGTCGGGCGTTCGTGGACTCGGCGCCGGTCATGGACCGCTACTGGGCCGAGCGGGCCGGTCTCGGGTGGCGCGGAAAGAACACGCTCCTCCTCAACAAGCGCTTGGGCTCGTTCCTGTTCCTGGGGGAGCTCCTGGTCCGGGCCGAGCTCGAGCCGGACCTGCCCGGGACCGACCATTGCGGCAGCTGCACGCGGTGCCTGGACGCCTGTCCGACGGGCGCCCTCGTCGAGCCGTACCTGCTGGACGCGCGGAGATGCATCAGCTACTGGACGATCGAGCACCGCGGGGAGCTCGAACCGGCGGAAGAGACCGCGATGGGGGAGTGGCTCTTCGGCTGCGACGTCTGCCAGGAAGTCTGTCCGTGGAACCGGGATCCCACGGACGCGGTCGAGCCGCGGCTCGCCCCGCAGCCCGGCGCCTGGCCCGACGGCCTGGACGGGCTGCTCGACATGGGGGACGGGGAGTTCGGACGCCGCTTCGGCGACCGCGCCGTCGAGCGCGCACGCCGGGCCGGGCTCGTCAGGAACGCGGCGATCGTGGCCGGCAACTCCGGGAAGGGCACGCCGGCCGCGCTCGAGCGGGCGGCACGAGATCCGGATCCGGTCGTGGCTTCGACCGCGGCGCGCGCCGCCCGGCGTCGTGCGGCGGCGACGACCTCGGGCCGCTCTTAGATTTCACGATGTGCTGAACGTCGAGCGCCTTCCGGTCGGGCC
>DASZOP010000168.1:0-1546 GCA_035550715.1 Gemmatimonadota bacterium
CGTACCCCTTCAGGATGTTCCAGTGACGCTCCGACCGGTCGAGCGCGAGGTGGTCCTTCGAGGGCATGACGACCCGCTTCTCGCCGTGCGCCCGGAGGCCCATCTCGATGGCGTCCATCGCCTCTCCGAGGCCGATGTCGACCGCGTCGACGTCCTCCTTGGAGAGGAACAGGATGTCCAGGCCCGACGTGGTCACGGTGTCACCCCATGCTCCTGGCGCGTCTTTAGACACATACCCATGACGATTGACTTGAGGTCGCCGATGGCCACCGGCGTCGGGAAGGGCCGGCCTCTCACGGGCCCGGCCACTCGACGCCCCGAGCCTGGAGCCGCCGCCGGAGCTTCTCGAGCGCGGACGCCTCGATCTGCCGCACGCGCTCGCGCGTGACCCCCATCCGCTGGCCGATCGCCTCGAGGGTCAGGGGCGTCTCCCCGCCCAGGCCGAAGCGGTCGAAGAGGATCTCCCGCTCCTTCGGCGGAAGGTCGTCCAGGAGCTCCCGGAGGTCCGCCTGGCCGCGGAGGAGGCTGACCAGCGCGGCGGCGCTCGGCTCCTGGTCCACCACGACGTCCTTCAGGTGGACGTCCCCTTCCCCGACCGGCGTCTCGAGGGAGAGCGGCGCGCGGGACGCCTCGTCGAGGCCCTCGAGGTCCTTGACGGTCATGCCGAGCTCGGCGGCGACCGCCGCGAGCTCGGGCGGCTTCCCCAGCTCCTGGGTGAGCCGCTCGCGCGCGCGCTTGTACTTCCCGAGCAAGGCCTCGACGTGCACGGGCAGCCGGATGAGCCGGGCCTGGTTGGCGAGGGCCCGCTGGATGGCCTGGCGGATCCACCACGTGGCGTAGGTCGAGAACCGCGTCCCGCGGTCCCAGCGGAACTTCTCGACCGCCCGGATCAGCCCGACGTTTCCCTCGGCGATCAGGTCGGCGAGGGGCAGCCCTCGCCCGTGGTAGCGCCGGGCCAGCATCACCACGAGGCGGAGATTCGATTCGACCATCCGCTTCCGCGCGGCCTCGTCGCCCTCGGCCACCCGCCGGGCGAGCTCGGTCTCCTGCTCGCGGGTGAGGAGCGGAATGCGGCGGATCTCCTGGAGGTAGATCTCGATGGGCGGGCGGCCGCCGAGCGTCTCCGCCTCCTCCGCCTCTAGCTCCGCGTCGGACGGCAGCTCGAGCGTGGACGCGTCGTCGTCGGGGTCGAGGTCCTCCGGCTCGGTCTCGGGGGCCCCGCCGGACGCCGGCTCCGCCCGTGGCCGGTCCTCGGGATCCTCGCTACCCGGCGGCGACGGCTCCCGCCCGGCGGTCATGGGACGGCGGCAGGACTCCTGAGCTCCCCGGCGGACGCCGCCAGGGTCTCCGGCTCGGGCAGCCAGAACGTGGGATTGTACTTGCGGCCGTTCAGGCGGATCTCGAAGTGGAGATGGGGCGCGGTGGCGCGCCCGGTGCTCCCCACGGTCCCGATCACCTGGCCCTGCTCGACCCAGTCCCCGACCTTGGTGCGGTTCTCGAGGTTGTGCGCGTAGACGCTCATGAGATCGCCGAAGTGCCAGATCTT
>DASZOP010000169.1:0-2893 GCA_035550715.1 Gemmatimonadota bacterium
GGGCACCGGGGACCAGGGGATCTACCTGCGCCGGGAACACTTCGACGGTATCGGCGGGTTCCCCGACTGGCCGCTGTTCGAGGACGTGGCCCTCGCCAGCCGGCTGAAGCGGTTCGGTCGTCCGTTCATCAGCCCCGGGCCTCTCGAGACCTCGGCCCGGCGCTGGATCGTTCATGGGATCGTCCGCACCATGCTTCGCATGTGGGCGCTTCGCGCCGGCTACCTCCTCGGCGTGTCACCGGCTCGGCTGGCCCGCCACTGGGGACCCATCGGGGCCGCCTGACGCGGCGGATCCCGCAAAGTCCCGGGCGGTCGTCGGCGACGCTTGCCGGGGGGTGCGCGACCTCTAACTTCGCCGTCGTGGAAGACCTTCTGTTCGAGCGCCTCGAACGCATGCCCTCCGACGTCGATCCCGAGATCGTCCTCCAGGATCTCTATTTCCTCGACCGCGTCGTCCGGCCGTTCGCGGGTCCGGCCGAGGATGACTACCGGATCCCGTACCTCGTCGAGGCCCTGGAATCGCGGCGGTTCTTCACCACCGCCGAGGCGAACTGGGAGGCCATCGAGCTCTACGACGACCTGTGCGACCTGTGCAGCGTCCAGTCGTACGCCGCCCTCGACGAAGTGATGAGCCGGTTCCGGTCCTACCGCGCCGAGCGGGATACGACGCCGGTCGAGGAACGCTGAGCTGAGCGAGTTCCTGGCCGCGGAGCTGTGGATCAAGCTCCTGCTCTCCGTCGCCTGTGGAGCGGTCATCGGGATCGAGCGCGAGCTCGCGGACAAGCCGGCGGGTCTCAGGACCAACATGCTGATCTGCGTGGGGTCCACCCTCATCACGATGGTTTCACTGCACGTCGCCCTGACCTATGCCGAACGCCAGGTGAACATCGCCGATCCGGGCCGGATCGCGGCCCAGATCGTATCCGGGGTCGGTTTTCTCGGGGCCGGCACGATCATCCAGGCCCGGGGCTCGGTGCACGGGCTGACGACGGCGGCCACGATCTGGGTCATGGCCGGCATCGGGCTGGCCATCGGAAGCGGCTACTACGCTCCCGCCGTCGGGACGACCCTGATCCTCCTCGGCATTCTGTGGGTCCTCCGCATCCTGGAGCGGAGGCTGAGCAAGCCCCTGCGGTTCGTCCACTTCGAGGTCGGCTCGCGACGCGAGGCGGGCGTGCTCGACGAGATCAACGAAATCGCGGAGTCCCACGGGCTCCAGCTCGGCCATTTCCGGTTGTCGCGAGACGAGGAGCGGATGGAGGTCGAGTTCGCGCTCACCTGCACGACCGAGGCGCGGGACGCGCTCGTCGAGCGGATGCTGGAGATCGACGCGGTCGAGATGGTGCACGTCAACGAATGACGCGGCCGCTCTCGGGGGTCTTCGCGCCCGTGACGACACCCTTCGGCCCCGACGGCGCGGCGGATCCGGAGCGGCTGGCCGCGCAGATCGAGATCTACGCCGCCACCGATCTGGCGGGGTTCGTCCTGTTCGGCACCAGCGGAGAGGGGCCGATGCTGGAGCCCGACGAGGAGGCCCCGCTCCTCGCCGCCGCGCGGCGGGCCACGCCTTTGGATCGCCGGCTGATCGTCCAGGTCGGACGGGAGAGCGTGCGCGCCAGCCGGGCCGCCGCCCGCCGCGCCGTGGACGCCGGGGCCGACGCCGTCCTCTGCCTCCCCCTGCGCTACTACGCGATCGACGACGACGTCGTCGCGGAGTTCTACCGCGCGGTGGCCGAGCCGCTCGACGTGCCCCTCCTCGCCTACCACATCCCCCAGCGCTCCAAGGTCGACCTCCCGGGCCCGCTGATCCTGGAGCTCGCCGCCGAGGGGGTCGTGAGGGGGATCAAGGACTCGGCCGGTGACCTCGCGCTCCAGGCGCGCCTGCGCCGGGACGCCGGACCGGACTTCTCGCTCCTGGACGGCAAGGCGTCGGTCATGGCCGAGTCGCTGGACCTCGGGGCGGACGGCGCCATCCTGGCCGTGGCCGACGCCGCTCCCGAGATCGCCTGCGGGATCTTCGCCGCCCATCGGGCGGGGGATCGCGCGCGGGCGCGGTCGCTCCAGGCCCGGCTCGGGCCGCTGGCCGAGTGCCTGGGGCCCCGGTTCGGCGTGGCCGGCATCAAGGCGGCGCTCGACCTGCGCGGCTGGCCCGGCGGCGGGCCGACCCGGGCCCCCCTCCGGACGCTCGGCGACGAGGGGCGCCAGGCGGTGGCCGAGGCGCTGGCGGAAGCGGGGGTGGAGATCGGCGCGCCGCGCGGAGCCTGATGGCCGTCCCTCGCGATCGCCTGGTGACGTACCTGGACCAGTACCTGGAGATCGACGGGTGGGAGGAGAAGGCCTTGAACGGCCTTCAGGTCGAGGGCGCGCCGGAGGTGACGCGGGTCGCGCTCGCCACGGACGCCGCGCTGGCCACCTTCGCCATGGCCGCCGAGGCGGAGGCGGGCTTCCTGATCGTCCACCACGGGCTCTTCTGGGGGAGCGTCCAGGCGATCGTCGGGCCGCGGAGGGCCCGGATCGCGGCCCTCCTCGACGCCGGCATCTCCCTCTACGCGGCCCATCTGCCGCTGGACGCCCACCCGGGGGTGGGGAACAACGCCGTCCTGGCGCGGCTCCTCAAGCTCGAGAACCTGACGCCCTTCGGCCGTTGGGGAACCCGGTCGATCGGCTGGCGCGGCGCGCTGGCTGAACCCACCGACCGGGCCGCTCTCGCGGCCGGCCTCGAGGCCTTGCTCGGGGCGCGGCCCGACGTCCTCCCCTTCGGCACGGACGAAATCCGGAGCGTCGCGATCGTGTCGGGGGCGGCGGCGGACCTCGTGTCTGAGGCGGCCCAGTCCGGCGTCGACGCGTTCGTCACCGGCGAGACCAGCCACGTCGCCTGGCATCACGCGCGGGA
>DASZOP010000170.1:0-12768 GCA_035550715.1 Gemmatimonadota bacterium
TGGCGGGGGCGGACGGGGCGGATGGCGCGGGATCCGCGGGGGGCGGGGGGACCACCCGCGGATCCTGCTGACACCTCGGACATCGCTCGGTGCCGTCGGGGAGATTGGCCCAGCAGGATCGGCAGAACATCGGCCGCGGCGCGCGGGCCGGCCTGGGCTACGGCTCCAGGAGGAACAGGGGTTGACCGTACTCGACCGGCTGCGCGTTCTCGACGAGCACCTTGACGACGCGCCCGGCGACCTTGGACTCGATCTCGTTCATGAGCTTCATCGCCTCGACGATGCAGACGACCTGCCCCTTCTTCACGCGGTCCCCATCTCGGACGAACGGCTGCGCGTCGGGAGACGGCGCCCGGTAGAAGGTCCCGACCATGGGCGCCTCGATCGTCAGGAGATGCGCCTCGTCCGAATCCGGCGCCGCCGCGGCCGCGGAAGACGCCGCCGCTGACGGGGGGATCGGGCGGGCGGCCCCGCCGGGCAGCGCCGCGACTGGCGGGATCTCGCGGCGCAGCCGGACGCGAACGCCCTCTCGCTCCACCTCGACCTCGGTGAGACCGTAGTCGCGGAGGAGATCGGCGAGCCGGCGAATCTCTCGCTGGTTCACGGCTCCTCAGGCCCGCTCGATGTACGCTCCGGTGCGGGTGTCGATCCTGAGGACCTCGCCCCGATCGATGAAGAGAGGGACCTGCACGACGGCGCCCGTCTCGAGCGTTGCGGGCTTGGAGCCGCCCGACGCGGTGTCGCCCCGCACGCCTGGGTCCGTCTCCACGACCTCCAGCTCGACGAAGTTCGGAACGTCGACCCCGGCCGGCGTGCCGTTGATGACGAAGACCTCGACCTCCATGGACTCCTTGAGCCAGCTCGCCGCCTCCCCGACCACGTCGGGGGGCAGCGCGATCTGCTCGAAGGTGTCGAGGTTCATGAAGTGGAAGTCGTCGTCCTTGTACAGGAACTGCATCGAGCGCTGCTCGTAGTCGACGAGACCAACCTTCTCCCCCGCCCGGAAGGTGCGATCCACCACCCTGCCGAGCCGGAGGTGCTTGAGCTTGGTCCGCACGAACGCGCCGCCCTTGCCGGGCTTCACGTGCTGGAACTCGACGATGTTGTACGGCTGCCCGTCGAGCTCGATCTTCAGCCCCTTCCGGAACTCCGCGGTCGACACCTGCATCGCCTATCCTCGCGGCCGCCGCGCCGGGCCCCTCGGCCGGCCGAGGTCCCCGAGGCGCGCGCGGGCAGTCTCATGATCGGGGTGCCGGACAGCGATCCGGCTGAATACCGCCGTGGCCTCTTCGGTGAGTCCCTGCGCCAAGCAGAGATCGCCGAATGCGACCGTCGCGTACGTATCGTCGACGAGGAGCGGCCAGAGCCCGCCCACGTCGGGCGCGGTCCGCCCCGTGACGCCCACATCGAGCGCCCGGAAGAGCCCCTGCACGGTGCGGTCGTGAGGATCCAGCCCACCTAGACGCCTCACGAGCCCCAGGGCCTCCGTCGGATCGCCGGCGCGCAGGGCGCACTCCACGGCGATCCGCAGCGCCGGCTCGTGATCCGGCTCACCCCCGAGAAACCGCCGGATCTCCTCGCGGGCCGCCCCGACGTCGCCGGCTTCGAGGAGCGCCTTGGCGAGAACGAGCCGGGTCGTCACGTACGCCGGGTGGCGCGCCAACCCCTCGCGACAGAGCGCCACCGCCTCCTCGGCCCGACCGGCCCGGCGGTACGCCTCGGCCAGCGCGGCGTAAGCCTGAGAGGTAGGCTCCCGGGCCAGCCGCGCCTCGAACTGTCGGATCTCGTCAGTGGTCGGCAAGCGTTCTCTCGGCCGGGTCGGAGCCGGCCCCACTATACGAGCGGGCCTGCAAGCTTGTCAACGTCAGTGAAGCGCAAACGCGCGTGGCGCCGGCGGTTCCGGACCCACTCGCCGTCGTTGGACCCCGCGCCGGCGCCCGGTATAGTGGGGCCATGCTCCGGGCTCGCCGGCGCCTGGCCGCCATCGGGACAGGCGTCGTCCTCGCCACGATGCTCGGCGGACCGGCCTTCGGCGCTCCTGATGCCACCCCCGAGCGCGGGCGGCCGAAGGGACCGCGCGCGTATCTCATTCACCTGATCGACGGCGGCGATCCGATCGTGGTCGACAAGTACATCGAGCAGGACGGCCAGGTCCGGTTCGAGAAGTACGGGGGCTGGGTGGCGATTCCCCGCTACGAGGTTCTCCGCATCGTCCCCGACGAGTCGGAGGACACGGAGCTGGCACTGCCGCCGCCCGCGGCCGGGGCCAGCCAGAACGCGCCGCTCTACGTGGCCACCCGGGGCGGCGCGACCGTCCGCGCCACCGACGTCGACGCCAAGGGCTCGGAGGTCCGCGTCAGCACGCCGGAAGGTTCGCTCACGTTCAACCGGGCGGACCTGGTCGGCGTGCTGCGAGTCCCCGCCGCGCCCGCCCCCCCCGAGGCCTGGATTACGCTCTGGGGTGCCGACGGGAGCCCGGGCCCGGGGAGCCCGGCCCCGGGTCCAGGCCCCGACGCCCCGGGCCGGCCGCCCGCGCTCAGCGATCGCCCGCATCTCCTCCAGCTCGCCAGCGGCGTGGTGATCCAGGTGGACCGCTTCTGGCTCGAGGCCGGGGAGATCCGCTTCCGGCGCCTCGGCGGGATCGTGGGATTCGCGCTTGGCGAGGTCGCCCGGCTCCTCCCGCAGGAGATCGCGCCGGTGCGCGGACGCCTCGCCGTCCGCTTCGTCCGGCGGCTGGGCGACGACCGGGTGGAGGTCCGGGTTCGCGAGGACCTTCGGCGGGTCCGGCTGATCGGCATCGCGCCGATGGCGGGCGAGCGCGCTCTCGAGGACCCGTGGTCCGAGATCGAGCGGGGGCTCTTGGTCCACCTCGAGTTCGATCGCGATCGATCGGACCCGGAGGGGGAGTGGCTGGCTTATCTCTACCTGCCAAACGGGCGGATGCTGAACGCCGAGCTGATCCGGGTCGGTCTCGCCCGGCCCCTGTCCGACGGAAAGAACGTCCGCTACCTTGACCTGTTCGAGGACCTCAAGGCGCAGCGCTCGCCTGACGGCGCCCCCCACTAACTCTTCAGGTGCAACGAACGGGGGGGCGGATGCCCGCCCCCCCGTGGGACCTCGACGGCTACCTTACCGTGCGATGGGTCACACCGCGGGCTCGGGCTCCGGTTCCGCCAGGGCCGGACAGGGGTCGTTAGCGCTGGACGTGACGGCGGTCGCAGGCGCGACGGTCGCCGCCGCCTGTGCGGTTACCCCCTCGACGACCGCGGCGACCCCAATCGAAGTGTCAGGCGTCACCTCGCACGGCACGAGGAGCGTGGTCGAGAACAGGCCGTTGACGTCGGTGAGGCCCGTGGTCTGGTCCAGTTGGCCGGCGCTCGGGGCGAGCTGGACCCGGCGGCCCTGGAGGGGCTTCCCGTTTATGTTCGTGACAATCACGAGGACGCTCGCCCGCCGCCCCCGAGTGACGGTGCCCGGATTGATGGTGACCTGCACGAAGAGGGTGCCCTCCGGGCCGCCGATCGCGTCCCCGACCACCGGGGCCGGGCTCGCCGTGCACGCGGCCAGGGTCCGGACGCTCCCCGACCGGGCGGTCTTCTGTCCGATCGTATTCTCCCGGCACGCGAAGGTCGGCCCGCTGCTCCCCTTGTTGTCCGAGCACGCCTGGATCAGCAGTGCTCCGACCACCAGGAGAAGCCCGCAGGCGACCCGCATCCACGGGCGGGCACGCCGCGGGCCAGGGAGTCTGCCGGGAACTGACAGTCTTGCGTCCATGGTCCTGGCCCCCTAGAAGACCGTGATGAGCACGGTGTCGAAGGCGTCCTCGACAGTGCCGGTGATGGTCGTCGTGCCCCGCTCTCTCGTCCCGCAGTAGGTCACGGTGGCGGTGCCGCGAGTCGTAGGGACAGTGAGCCCGACCTTGTCGATGCCGGTGGGGCTCGCGAAGCAGCAGAGCGTGGTCGTGAAGTCGACAATGGCGCCGTCGATGAGGTTCCCCTTCGTGTCGAACACCTTGGCCTGGACGTTCGAGCACCCGCCGCCTGTCACCTCGGACCCGGCTGTCTGTCCGCGCACGACGTTGGGGCTCGCGACCATCTCCAGGATGAAGCCCGAGGCCGAACTGGGGTTCGTGTCCGAGCCCCGATTGGGCCCGTCGCAGCCCGCCAGGGCCCCTCCGAGGAAGAGAACGCACAGCATCAGTCCCCACGGCATCCTTCGCATCGGCTTCCTCTCCGTTGGCCGCGTTTGAGCGCGGGTCATCCCTGGATCTCCTGCAGGACCTCGAGGACCGTGTCCATCGGGACGTCGTGGCAGACATCGGCCTGCCCCACGCGCTTCATCAGGATGAAGGGCACGCGGCCGTCCCGGGCTTTCTTGTCGTGGCGCAATGCATCGGCAACCGCGCGCGGGTCGATGCCGGCGAACCGGGTCGGAAGGCCGACCGCCCTGAGCAGGGCTCCCTGTCGCTCAGCGGTCCGGAGATCTGTCCACCCGAGTCGCACGGCCAGGCGCCCGGCCGCCGCCATCCCGATCGCGACGGCTTCGCCGTGGAGCCACCGCCGGTAGCCCGACAGGGTCTCGAGCGCATGGCCGACGGTGTGTCCGTAGTTCAGCACCATCCGGAGCCCGGTCTCCTCACGCTCGTCCCGCTCGACGATCCGCGCCTTCGCGGCGCAGCACGTGGCCACCACGGCTTCCAGCAACGCCGCGTCTCGTCGGTGGAGCGCGTCCACGCCCGTCTCCAGCGACCGGAACAGCTCCTCGTCGAGCGCGGCGCCGGTCTTCACGACCTCCGCAAGGCCGGAGCGGTATTCCCGCTCCGGCAGGGTCCGCAGCGTCTCCGGGTCGATCAGGACCAGCCGCGGCTGGTGGAAGGCGCCGATCAGGTTCTTGCCGAGCGGATGGTTGACGGCCACCTTCCCGCCGATGGACGCGTCGACCTGCGCGAGGAGCGTGGTCGGAACCTGGACCACCGGCACGCCGCGCATGAAGGTCGCCCCGGCAAACCCCGCCAGGTCCCCCACGACGCCGCCCCCGACCGCAACGACCGGCGAGCCGCGATCGAGGCCGTGGCCGAGGAAGACGTCCCAGAGCCGCTCGGCCTCCCGGAGGTCCTTGGCCCCTTCGCCCTCGGTCACCTCGACCACCACCGGCTCGAAGCCGGCGTCTCGGAGGCTCGCGGTCACCCGGGCCGCGTGGGGCGCGACAGCGGGCTGCGTCACGACGGCCGCCCGGCGGCCGAGGCCAAGCCTGGCGCACTCAGGACCGGTCGCGTCGATGAGACCCGGTCCGATCTGGACCGCGTAGCTCCGGGGACCGAGCTGCACCATGACCTCCCGCACCGCCTCGCTGTCTCTACTTGCCGAAGAAGTAAAAGCGCTGCCGCTCGCTCTTGGGGTACGTCTTCGACGCGTCGAGCAGCGTCCCGACCCGACTCTCCGTCAACCGGATGTCGAACAGCGTGTCCTGGATCTGATTCTGGAGGAACGCGACGGCGTCGAGAGACCGCCGCCGGGCCAGCTCCGCCTCGGCCCGCGAGGCCGGATTGGCCGAGAACTCGCCGGTCGCCGCGAAGGTCCCGACGACGGCCTGCGCGTACGCCCGGGTCTGCTCGCGAAGCCGCGCGATCGAGTCGTCGAGACGCTTGGCCTCAAGATCCATGATCCCGAGGTACACGCGCGGCATCGTCGTGGGCAGGCGCTCCACCTGGCAGAGGGGCGGCGGGATCGTCGCCCCGCCGCGCTCGACTCGCTGCACGCGGTCACAGCCGACCGCGAACACGTACTGGCTGTCGTCGTCCCGGAAGAACACCCAGGGCGACTCCTCGCTGTAGAAGCTCGCCTTCACAGGCTCAGTGTGGCCGTGGAGGTGGATGGTCCACTCCTGCCCGAGAACCGGCGACGCCGTGGCCCCGAGCAGGGCAAGACCGAACGCCGCGCCAATCGCGACTCGCCGCGCCACCCGCGTCTCCATTACCGGATCTCCGGCGCATCAGCCGCCGGCGGCCGCTGGACGGCCGAGCCCGACGGCACGAGGGCCGCCGCCGAGACGGCCTTCGGGATGGTCACCGGGGCCTCGCTGCCGGGGCCCGGAGCCACCGGCGTGCCGGGCGCTGCAAGCAGCACGGACGGGGCGGCCGAGCCCGACGGCACGAGGGTCGCCGCCGAGACGGGCTTCGGGATGGTCACCGGGGCCTCGCTGCTGGGGCCCGGGGGCGCCGGCGTGCCGGGCGCCGCAGGCAGCACGGACGGGGCCACGCCGGCCTGGCCGGGGCTCGCCACGACCTTCGCCGTGAGGAATACCACCAGCTCGCGTCGCGACGTCTCCGTCAGGTCGTTCTTGAAGAGCCAGCCCAGGACCGGGATCTTCGAGAGCCAGGGAATCCCTCGCTCGTTGTTGTTGAAGGCTTCCTGGCGCAGACCCGAGATCACGACCGTGCCGCCGTCCAGGACGTCCGCCTGCGTGACCGTCTGCCGGGTGGCCACGATCGGCGCGATCAGGAACGGCGTGTTGATGCGCTCCACCTCGGTCTCGTCCTTCACCGCGATCGTGAGCACGATCCGGCCATCGCCCACGACGCGCGGAGTGACCTGCAGACGCGTCGTCACGTCCTGGAAGGTAATCGAGGCCTGCTGCGTCCCGCCCACGCCGGTGATGCTGATGATCGGGAACTTCCGGCCGCTGGCTACGGTCGCCGGCTGGTTGTCGACCGTCATCAGGCTGGGCGAGGAGAGGACGCGCGCCCGGTTCTGCCCTTCGAGCGCCTGCAGCTGGACGTCCAGGGCGAAGTTCGACGCGAGCCAGCCGAGCCCGAGTCCGAAGGGGTTCGCGCCGAGCAGCAGGGAGCCCAGCTGGGCGGGGAAGTTGGCGGCCGTCGTCGGTGTCGCCGCGCCGGCGGTCTCAGCCGAGATCGGTCCACCCGGGGGAGCGCCCTTCACGTCGATGATGGGCCCGGTGGACGAGGCCCGCGGCGTCCACGCCCCGCCCCAGATCACGCCGAGGGACCGCGCGTCCTGCCGCAGCATCTCGACCAGCCGGGCCTCGATGAGAACCGACGAGGCGGGCCGGTCGACCTTGTCGATGAACTCTCGGATCTTGGCCAGGTAGTCGGGGACGTCCCGGACGATCAGGGAGTTGGTCCGCTGGTCGACGGTGAGCGAGCCCCGCGGGGACAGCATGCCCGCCGACTTGCCCTCTTCCTTCTTGATGCCGCCCGTGATCGCCTCCTCGACACCCTTTTCTTCCAGCGTGGTGATCGAGTCGGTGAAGAAGTCGATGCTCTGCACGCGCTTGATGCCGACGTGCCCGTACTTGAGCTTGTGCACTTCCTCGCCCAGGGGGGCCAGCAGGTCGTCCAGCTGCTTCCGCTTGACCTCGAACTCCTGGCGAGCCAGCGCGGCCGCGCGCTCCTGCTCGGCGAGGCGGAGGTCGGCCTCCTTGCGTCGCTGGGAGATCTCGACCTCGCGTTGCTCGGCCTTGAAGGCCGCCTCGGCCTCCTTGGTGAGGTTCTCGAGCTTGTCGACCCGAATGATGTTGCCTTCCTGCACGTACGCAAGCTTCGCCGCGCGCACGACGGAGTCGAGGGCCTGCTGCCAGGGAACGTTCTGAAGCTTGACCGTCACCTTGCCCTTGACGTCATCGCTCGTGACGATGTTGAGCCCGCTGAACTCGGCCAGGATGCGAAGGATGTTGTTGATGTCCGCATCCTTGAAGTCCAGCGAGATGAGCCGGGGGCGCTGCGGCCCGGCCGGCGCTTGGGCAACGATCGGGGCCCGGAGCTGGGCCACCAGCACGGGGCTGCCCGCCACCTCGCCTCCCCTCGCCGCCCCCGCGAGGGCGAAGCTCCAGGCACAGCCCAGCAGGACCAGGACTCCTCGTCTAGCCACGCCGCTCCCCCCAATCATCGACCACCGTGATCGAACCGCGATGGCCACTGGCTTCACTACTGTCCGTCCGGTTTCGGCAACCGGAGCTCGACGGTCCGCTCCCGCACACCGGCCCCCGGGATATCCTCCCGGACCACGAACCGGACGCGGTCTCGCTCCAGGGCCACGACCTTGCCGCCGAACTTTTCCTCGTTGAGGCGCAGGTAGTAGCCCAGGCCGTCTGGCGTCTCCACGAGCGCCCGAATCATCTCGGGGTCCTTCACGGCCCACATGACTCCCACGAGCTTCAAGCTCGCGACTTCCTGAATCTTGCGCTCCTCGCCCGGTTCGAGCTTCCGCACGAGCGGCTCGAACGGGTCCCGGGGACCGCCCGGCGCCGGGGTGCCCGTCGCCGGTGCCGCGGGCGCCTGCGCCTGCGGGGCGGGCGTCGGGGCAGCCGACGGCGCCGCCGTCGGGGCGGGTGCCTTGGGCACCGGCAGGGGCGTCGGGAACTTCGGCTGAGACTGGGCCCACGCCGCGGTCGCCAGCAGGCTCAGGACAGCGACGCTCGCCAGCAGCCCGCCCGACCGGGACAACCTTGAAAGAGGCATCATCCGCTCCATCGAGGCTCGCTAGGGCTTGGCTGACGGCTGGGCCGCCGTCGGCCCGGGAGTCGCCGCCACCGCCGGCATCGGCACTGCCTGGAAGACGACCGCCACGAGATCTGCCCGCATGCTGCCGGGAGACAGCTCGGTCCCCCGCCCGCCCGTGGCCGGAGTTGCTCCCTGGCGCGGCCGGGCCTGGACCTTCACCTCGTTCAAGGTGACGAGTCGGGGCAGCTGCGCCAGCTGGTCGGCAAACTTCAGCAGGTCGTGGTAGCCCCCGCCCACACCGACCTCCATCGGGATTTCGACGTAGAGCTCCTGGGCCCGGTTGGGGCGACGTCGCACCTGCCCGACGGTGAGCCCCGACTTGCCCGCGAGGGTCTCCACGCTGCGCAGTACCTGAGCCGACTCGTGCTCGGACGGCAGCCGGCGGGAGAGCTCGCGCAACTGCGCCTCGAGCGTCTCTCGCTCGCGCTTGATGCGCCCGAGGTTGGCGACCATCTGCTGGGCGTCGCGAACCTGCTTCTGCAGGTCGTTCCGCTCCAGCTCGAGCTTCGCGGTGTCGTCGCGCAGCTTCCGCACCCCGGGGAAGCTGGCGATGCCGGACCACACGAAGTAGCCCACTCCGAGGATGAGAAGGCAGATCAGAATGACCTTCTGCCGTTCAGCGCGGTCCATCGTTCTCTCCGATCACAGCTTGACCGACGCCGTGACCTCGAAGGCCACGACGCGCGTCTGCTCGACCCGTTCTGCCTCGGTCACCACGAAGTCGACGTCCGCGAAGATGCCGACCTTGCGCAGGTTGTCCATGAAGTCGGCGATCTGGAAGTTGTTGAACGCACCGCCCTTGATGACCACGGAGTACCCCGCGAGCTGTGAGACCTCCCGCGTGGTGGGCGCCTGATTCCGTTGCGGCGGTCGCGCCTGGGACTCGACCTCGGTGCGCTTGGCCTCGAGCCGACCGAGAGTCTCGCTCATCGGAGCCTGCGTGTCATCGACTCGGACCTTGACTTCCTGCGGCTTCATCTCGATCCCGTACAGCCAGACACCCTGCGGGACCGCCCGGAGCACGCCGTTCAGCATGGCCAGCGGCACGCCCTGGCTCTTGGCGACCTTGCCGATGACCTCGATCCGGCGCTGAATCTCGACCTTCGCCTTCTCGGCCTGGTCCAGCTCGCTGAGCTGAATCTTCAACTGGTCGTTCTGCGCCTTGAGGCCCGTGATCTGGGTCTGGAGGTCGCGCTTGGCACTCCAGGCGCGGTACCCGACGGCCCCCATGACCAGCAGCATCAAGACGAAGACCCCGGTCAGGGCTTGGGTGAGGAGGCCGGCACTGACCCCGGCGCGCGGGGTGGCGACCACCGCACGCCCAGGTCTTGCCGCTCGCGCTTCCCGTGGGAGCAGGTTGACTTTGATGGCCACGGCGTCCCGTCCTTACTTCCGGTCGTCCGGATAGCGCATCGCCAGCCCCGTCGCGACGCTCGCGAGCGGCGCCAGCTTCTCGACCATTCCCGCGTCGGTCCCGTTGCTCACCTCGACCCGCTTGAAGGGATTCGCGCGGATCACTTCGATCCCCCACTGTCCGGCGAGGAACTCCTGGAGTCCGGGAATGAGGGCGCATCCGCCCGAGAGGAAGATCCGCTGGATGCGCTCGTGCTCGGCGGTGGTGCCGAAATAGTCCAGCGTGCGCTGGATCTCCTGGCCGATCTCCTGGGAGACGAGGTCCAGGACCGGCTCGACCTCGACCCAGCTCACCGAGCCCTGCTCGCCTCGCACGATCGCCTCGGCCTCGGCCGGAGCGAGGTCGAAGCGCTGGGCAATCGTCGAGGCGTACTGCCGGCCTCCGACGAAGATGTCCCGCGCGTACACGTTCATCCCGCCCTGCAGGATGTTGGTGTTGGTGGTCTCGTGGCCGATGTTCACGAGCGCCACGACCTCGCTGCCCGGGCCGGGCTCGTTGTGCTGGTACTGCGTCTCCAGCGCGAAAACGTCCACGTCGACCACCACGACGTTGAGCCCGCAGGCCTCGACGATGTCCGCGTAGCTCTGGACCTTGCCCTTCTTGACCGCCACCAGCATCACTTCGAGCTGCGGTCCGTCCTGGCGAAGGATCTGGAAATCGATGTTGACGTCGTCGATGTCGAAGGGGATGTGCTGCTCCGCCTCCCACCGGATCGACTCGCCGAGCTCGCTTTCCGACATCTTTGGCAGGTTCACGCGCTTGGCGATGACGGAGCCCCCTGACACACCGATGACGGCCTCGGTGGCCTGGACGCCCCCCTGCACCAGGGCCTGCCGGATCGCCTGCTGCACCGCGTCCGGCTGCTTGACCTCCCCGCCCTGGATGGCCCCCGCGGGCACGTGGGCGATGCCAAACCCGCCCAGCTCGTACCCCGAGCCCTTCGGCTTCAGCTCGACGACCTTGACGGCGCTCGTGCCGATGTCGAGGCCTACAACTTCCGGTCGCTTCTTCTTCTTCCAGAACGTCATGGGTTATTCCTCACTGCCCGCGAGTCTCGCCTAGAGCCCCCGAAACCCCAAAACTATTTTTTTCCCTCTTCCAGCGTTCTGTTTACATGTCTTTGTAGTAGTTTGTGGCTCGTGAGTATCGCTCGCACAGTGCCCGGGCGTCAAGATAAAAAAACCTTCAATACTGGCGGGGTGTTACGAGGTGGCTAGCCGCGCTTGCGACCGGCCAAGAGCCCGCGAACGGTGGTCAGAAACTCCTGAATGTCGAAGGGTTTAGAGATGACAAGGTCGACGCCGAGCTCTCGCGCGCGCCGCGTGGCGCGTGCCCGGTCAAATCCGGACAGGATGACGACGGGAGTCGTCGCGTTGACCTGCTTCACCGCCTCGACGACTTCCCAGCCCGGGACGTCGGGCATCCCCAGGTCCGTGATCACGAGGTCGTACGGGCCTTCGTGCTCGCGCACCTTGGCGATGCCCTCGAGACCCGAGCCGGCGAGCGTCACCGAGTAGGCGGCGCCGCGAAGCATGTCGCCCACCGCCGTCCGAACGGTCTCGTCGTCGTCAACCAGCAGCACTTGCGGGCGGTCCGCCTCGCTGGGCTGGAGCGGAACGGGTGCGCCCTCGCCCGCCGCCGGGAGACGAAGCGTGACCGTCGTGCCGCGCCCCTCCTCGCTGTCTACCGTCGAGTCGCCGCCGTGCCGGGCCATCACGCCATAGACCATCGAGAGCCCGAGGCCGAGACCGGTCTCCCCCTTGGTCGAGAAGAACGGCTCGAACGCCCGCCGCCGAACGGACTCGGACATTCCCACACCCGTGTCCGACACGGAGACGGTGCCGCGGCCAGCGTCGAGCCCGGTTCGGATCGTGATGGTCCCGCCGCGCGGCATTGCGTCCACCGCGTTGTGCAGCAGCTGCACCACGGCATCGAGCAACTCCGACTCCGCGCCAATGAGCTGGGAATGCGGCCCGAAGTGCGTGATCAGCTCCACCGGCGCGCCGCGCGCCGAGGGCTCGTCCCGCCACTTGGCCCGCGTCTGCTCGACGGCGCGCTGGACGATGTCGTTCAGGTCCACGGGGCCGAACGGCTCCGCCGGGCGCGAGCGGCTGAACCCCTGGATCCGCGTGAGGGCGTCGATCCCGGTCCGCGTGGCGGCCTCGATCTCGTGCAGGCCGGACGCGATCTCCTTGGACTTCTCCCGGGAGGCGCGCTTGACCAGGAGCTGGGTCCGTCCGAGGATGCCCGCCAGCACGTTGTTGAAGACGTGCCCCACCCCGCCCGCCATGTTCAGCAGGGCCTGCATCTTCTCGTCGACGGGGATCCGGCCCCCGCGCGCGGCCAGCTGGTCCTGCGCCGTCTCCAGCTCCTCCAGCCGCCGGCGCAGCCGCCGGAGCTCCTCCTCGTCGATCCGCGTGGTGTCCCGGACGACTTCCCGGACGACCTCCCGGTCGACCGGCACCTCCCGGACGATCTCCACCGGGACGTCGCGGACGATCTCCCGGACCACCTCGACCGGTACTTCCCGCACCACCTCCCGGTCGACCGCCACCTCCTTCACGACCTCCACCGGGACCTCGCGCACGACCTCCCGGTCGACCGGCACCTCCCGGACCACTTCCCTCACGATCTCGATCGGGACCTGGACCGGGACCTCCTTGACGACCTCGACCTCCCGGATCACCTCCACGGGAACTTCCCGCACCACCTCCACTTCCCGGACCACTTCCCGGTCGACCGGCACCTCCCGGACCACTTCCTTCACGACCTCCACCGGGACCTCGCGCACGACCTCCCGGTCGACCGGCACCTCCCGGACCACTTCCCTCACGAT
>DASZOP010000171.1:0-2854 GCA_035550715.1 Gemmatimonadota bacterium
GTCCGGTGGCGGCGCCGGCCAATCTCGCGTGCTCATTCCTCGGGATCCGGCCAGCCGGAGTGGAGGTTCTTCTTGATCTGCCGGACCGTCCGCTGGAGATCCTTCGAACGGGACCCGAGCCGGAACAGGACGAAGAACAGAAGCGCCCAGAGAGCCGCGTACACGAGCGCGAAGGCCGTCTCAGACATCACTTTACCTCAGCCGATGGAAACCACTGATACAACATCATATATATCAACACCCCCGTGATCGAGACGTAGAGCCAGAGGGGCCACGTCCAGCGGGCGATCGCGACGTGCGCGAGAATCCGGCCACGAAGCCCCTGCGCAGCCGTCACCAGGGCCAGCGGGAGGATCGCCGCGGCCAGGGGCACGTGCGTCGACAGGATCGCGTAGTAGGCGATCCGCGGCCACCCCTGCCTCGTGAAGCGGACCGAGCCGGCCTCGAGATGGTACACGACGTAGGAGCCCAGGAAGATCGCCGAGACGACCAGCGCCGCCCCCATGCAGAGCCGGTGCCGGTCGACGCGGCCCCGCCGGGCGAAGACGTGCCCCACCACGAGGAGCGCCGCGGCCACCGAATTGAGGGCCGCGTTCAGCGCCGGAAGGTCGTGCACCCCCATCAGCGCCGCGAGACGAGCACGGCCGCCCCGAAGGTCGCCGCGGCGAACCCCATCGTCACGCACCACGCGGTCGCCGGATCGGCGAACGCCACGTCGGCCCGGCCGTAGAGGGCCTGACGGAAAGCGGCCAGGCCGTAGGCCAGCGGATCCAGGCGCATGAGCACTTTGAGCGGGCCGGCGGCGCCATCGAGGGGGAACAGGGCTCCCGACAGAAACCAGAGCGGCAGGAGCAGCAGGTTGACGATGCCGTGGAACCCCTGGATGGACTCCATCCCCCAGGCCACGACGAAGCCGATGCAGGTCAGCGTGAACGCCATCGCGAACAGGGCCACCAGGCCGAGCAGGATGCCCGGGAGGCCGGCCGGAATCCCGAGCGCTCCCAGGAGCGGCAGCAGCACGACGCCCTGGAGGAGCGCGATCGACGCCCCGCCCAGGACCTTGCCGAGCACGATCGAGGCGCGTGGCACCGGGGCCACGATCACCCCCTGAAGGAAGCCGCTCCGGCGGTCCTCGATGAGGCTGAACGTGCCGACGATGGCGGTGACCAGGACGACGAACACGACCGTCCCCGGAAACAGGTACTCGACCGCGCCGACCCCGGACGGCATTCCCGCCGGCGTGAACGATCCACGCATGCCGAAGCCGATCAGCATCCAAAACAGGAGCGCGGTCGCGATCCCGCTGACGACGCGCGCGCGGTCCCGGTGAAAGCGCACGATCTCGCGCCACCCGAGGCTCCAGGCCGGAAGGAGGGCGTCACCCATCGGACGGCTCGTCCTCGTTTCCCAGCTCCCCGGGAGCGCCGTCCCTCAGTCGGTGACCGGTCCGCTGGACGAACACGTCGTCGAGCGTCGGTCGCCCGACCGTGATCGAGCGAATCATCCCCGGGAAGGACTCGGCCAGTCGGGGGACCAGGGCGGCCCCGTCGAGCCGCTCGATCCGGACGATCCCGTCCACGACCTGGGCCTCGGTGGCGAACCGCTCGGCCACCGCCGCCGCCAGCCGGTCGGGCTCGGCGGTCTCGAGGGCGACCACGTCTCCGCGAATCCCGCTCTCCAGCTCCTGCGGCGAGCCGAGCGCCACCAGGCGGCCTCTGTCCAGGATGCCGACCCGGTCGCACGCCTCGGCCTCGTGCATGAGGTGGGTGGTCACCAGGACGGTCACCTCCCTTTCGCCCCTGACCCTGCCCACGCTGCGCCAGAACTCCCGGCGACCGCCCGGATCCAGGCCCACCGTCGGCTCGTCCAGGAGGAGGACGTCCGGATCGTGGAGGAGCCCCTTGGCCAGCTCCACCCGGCGCCGCAATCCGCCCGAGAGCGTGCGCACGAGATCGTCCGCCCGACCGGCGACGCCCAGCTCGTCCAGGAGTCGCGCGGTGCGTTCCGCGAGCTCGGTTCCCCGCAGGCCGTACAGGTGACCCTGGTGGCGCAGGTTCTCGGCGGGGGTGAGCCACGGATCGAGCCCGGGGTCCTGGAAGACGACGCCAATCCGGCGGCGGACGGCGACCGGTTCCCGGAGAACGTCACGGCCCGCGATCTCCGCCCTTCCGGACTCGGGGACGAGGAGCGTGGCCAGGATTCTGAGCAAGGTCGTCTTGCCGCCGCCGTTGGGACCCAGGAGCCCGAACAGCTCCCCCCGACCGACCTCGAACGACACGTCCTCGAGCGCCGGGCGATGGCGGTAACGATGCCCGAGCCGCACGACCGCCACGGCGGGCGGCGCTTCCGGTTCAGGCCGCGGCACGATCGAGGACGAGGAGGACCAGCAGGATCGGCAGATAGGTCACGGAGGCCAGCAGGAGGCGACGCGCGGACCTGGGGCCCCGGTCCAGCGCCATCGCCACGCCGCACGCCAGGAACATCACCCCCAGCAGGAGCGCCCCGAAGAAGTACACGCCGCCCGCCAGCCCCAGCACGGTCGGCGTCAGGCTGACGGGGATCAGCGCCAGGTTGTAGAGGGCCGCCTGGCGACCGGTCGACGCCCCACCGGGATCGACGACCGGCAGCATCGGAAACCCGCCGCGGGCGTAATCGTCCCGGAACATCCAGGCGATGGCGAGGAAGTGAGGCAGCTGCCACAGGAAGAGGATCGAGAACAGCGCCCATCCCCCCAGCCCGACCGCGCCGGTGGCGGCCGTCCAGCCGAGAACGGGCGGAATCGCGCCGGGAATGGCCCCGATCAGCGTGTTGAAGGGAGTGTGCGGCTTGAGCGGCGTGTACACCGCGATGTAGA
>DASZOP010000172.1:0-7888 GCA_035550715.1 Gemmatimonadota bacterium
TCGCGGCCTGTGTGCTCGTGACGCTGGCCCTCATGGCGATGACCGGGCTCTCCCTGAACCTTCTCACGCTGGCGGGTCTCGCCATGGGCGTCGGGCTCATCGACGACAACGCGATCGTCGTCCTGGAGTCGATCGAGGCCCGCCAGGGCGGTCACGCGGGCGGACCTCAAGTAGCGTCGCGGGCAGCCGCGCGGGCGGGAGCGCGATGGGTCGTCGCCCCCGTCCTCGCGGCCAGCCTGACCAACCTGATCGTGTTCGTGCCCTTCCTCTATCTCCAGGGGGAGCTTCGTGCGTACTACCTGCCGTTCGCGATGACGGTCGGCCTGGCGCTCCTGGCGAGCCTGGCCGCCGCCTTCACGCTCATCCCCGCCCTCGCCGCGCGCACGGGCGGCCGCGCGGCGCCCGAGGTTTCCTTCCGCCCACGCTTCGCACGATCCCGGCACCGGATCCGACCGCGAGACCTCTACCAGGACGCGATCGTCTGGACGGTCCATCACCCGCGGCGGACGGTCGGATCGGTGCTCCTCGTTCTGGCCGGGAGCGGGTGGCTGTTCTGGGAAGAGGTCCCGCGAGGGCGTACGTGGGCGGGCCTGGAAGAGGAGAGCTTCCTCACCGTCCAGGTCACGATGCCGCCGGGCGCCGGACTCGAGCGGACCGACGAGGTCGCGCGCCGGATCGAAGCCCGCCTCGGGGGAATCCCCGCGGTCGACCGGTACGACACGCGGGTCGGTCCCGGGTACGCCTGGGTCCAGGTCGCCTTCCCCGACTCGCTGGCCACGACCTCCGCGCCCGTCGCGGTGAAGGAGGAGCTGATCGCCCTCTCTCGCACGATCGGCGGGGCCTCCGTCCGCGTTCATGGCTTCGGGCCCGGCTTCCAGGGGGCGGGAGGCGCCACGCCCGGCTATGGCCTCGAGCTGAGGGGACACGATTACCGGGAGCTCGAGCGGGTGACCGAAGACCTGGCGGAGCGTCTCGAGCGGTTCCCGCGGATCCGCGACGTGGACCCGGATGCGGCCGGCCACTGGTTCGAGCGGGAGAGGGAGACCGAGCTGGTTCTGGTGCCGGACCGCGGGCGTCTGGCGGCGTACGGTATTTCGGCCGCGGGGCTTCTCCGTCGGGTGGGGTCCTACACGGGCGCCGCGGCGATCCACGAGACGGTCGCGCTGGCCGGCGAGGACGCCGATCTCTCGCTCGAGATCGAGGGAGCGGCGGAGGCGGACGTCCGCGCGCTCCTGGACCTTCCGCTCGCGGAAGGAGGGTCTCCCGTGCGGGTGGCGGACGTGGCGGGCGTTCACGAACGGACCACCATGGGGAGGATCGTGCGCGACGATCAGCAGTACCTGCGGACCGTGACGTGGGAGTTCCGCGGCCCCCGGAAGCTCGGTGATCGGACGCGGGACGCCGTCATCGCGGCGACCGCGCTTCCGGCGGGGTACGGGCTGCTGGCCGAACGCTCGTTCTGGGAGTACGAGGAGGGCGAGAAAATGGAGCTCGCGCTGGTCGTGACGCTGGCCGTGGCCCTCGTCTACATGGTCACGGCGGCTCTCTTCGAATCGCTGAAGGCGCCGCTCGTCGTCCTGGCCGCGGTCCCGCTGGCCATGATCGGGATCTTCCTCCTCTACTTCCTCCTCGACGAGACGTTCACCCGTGAGGCGTGGATCGGCGTCGTCATGATGGCGGGGATCGTGGTCAATAACACGATCCTGGTGGTGGATCGAATCGGAGCCCTGCGCCGCGGTGCGGACGGTCCGCCCCTGCCGCTCGAGGAGGCCGCCGTCCGAGGAGCCATGGAGCGCGTGCGGCCGATCCTCATGACGACCGGGACGACGGTCCTGGGCCTCCTCCCGCTCGTCCTCTTCACCGAGCCCGGGACGGCGAGCCTCTGGACCGCCCTGGCCCTGGCCACGATCGGCGGGCTCGCGTCCTCGACGATCCTCGTCCTGACGACGATTCCGGCGCTCTACGTGGTGGTCCGGCCCCGGACCGTGCGAAAGACCCCTGGCTATTAAGACCACTCGTGACTATGTTATGACCATGTCTAGGACGACCGTGCAGGTGGCGGAGCTCAAGGCGAAGCTGAGCGAGGTTCTGCGGGGCGTTCGCCGGGGGCACTCCGTGACCGTGCTTCACCGCGACACGCCGATCGCCCGGCTGGTTCCCTACGAGGCCACGGACCGGCTCAGGATCACGAAGGCCGCGGGGAAGGTTCCCACCCTCTCCGAGGTTCCCCTGCCTACGCCCCTGGACCTCCGGGTCGACATCCTGAAGCTCCTCGAGGAAGAGCGACAGAGCGGTCGCTGACGTCGGGTGAACGCCTACGTCGACACGTCGGTTCTCCTGCGGGTCGTCCTGGGCCAGTCCGGAAGGCTCGACGCGTGGAGCTCCATACAGACGGCCGTGAGCAGCGCTCTGGTCGAAGTCGAGTCCCTCAGGACGCTGGATCGTCTTCGGCTGGCCGGTGAGGTCTCCTCCGAGCAGCTTGCCGAACGCCGCGAGGCGGTCTTCCGTCTGGTGGAGGAGATGGAGGTCGTCGAGCCCACGAGGCCCGTACTGAGAAGGGCGTCGCAACCTTTTCCCACGCCGCTCGGGACCCTGGACGCGGTTCATCTTGCGACCGCGCTGCTGTGGCAGGAAATCCGGGGGCGGGAAATCGTCATGGCGACCCACGACGGCGCTCTCGCCACGGCGTGCCGGGCCTCCGGGCTGCGGGTCGTAGGGATCTGAGCGCCGCCGCCGATCGTTGAGAAGCGGGGGCCGGGCTACAGGCGTCTCAGCGTCCACCCGGCAAGGAGATAGAGCCCCGCCGCGAGGAAGAGGACGCCGCGGAAGCCGACCGCCAGCGCGACCAGCGGTGCGGCTGCGGCCCCGATCACCGAGAGGCAGCCGTTGACGCCCCAGTACCAAGGGATCCATTCCGGCTCACGGTCCGCCACCCGTTGAAGGCCCAGCGGGAACGGCATCCCCATGCAGAAGGCGAGCGGGGCGAGCAGGGCCAGTCCGAGCGCCATCCGGACGGCGAGCGGGCTGCCGGCGAAGCGCCCCCACAGGGCCTGCCCTCCGAGCCAGGTGAGCGGCGCCAGGACGGCGATCGCAAGGAAGGGGAGCCAAGGAAAGCGGCCCCCCTCGAGCCGACCCGCGACCAGGCTCCCGAGCCCCGCGAACACCAGGAACGCCGCCAGGACGACCGCCGTCGCGATGGCCGGCTCGGCGAGGAAGAGGAGGAAGCGCTGGATCGAGGAGACCTCGAGCAGCATGAACGCGAGGCCGAGGAGGGCGAAGAAGGCGAAGAAGACGAACCGGGGCGCCCGCCCCCGCCCGCCTGGGCTCTCCCTCCTCGGCAGCAGGAGGAGGGGCAGCAGGATCAGGAGCGCGGAGATCGGGACGGCCTGAGCCACCACCAGGGCCTGGGCGACCAGCCCCCACTCGAAGTAGGGCAGCGCGAGGCGGCCCCCCGCCCGCCACACCTCGACCAGCCGTCCGAACGGCAGGAAGTGGTCGTAGAAGGGCGCCTCGTCGGTCACCGGATCGACGGCGAAGGGGTAGCGCGCGAGAAACCGCTCGGGCGAGCCTCGCAGCAATCCCTCGGCCGCCATCCGGAACCAGTCCGGGTCCAGGACGTTGTAGCGGTTGGCGGCGGCCGCCGGAGCGCCGGGCGCCCACGCGATGTCGAACGACCGGGCGTGCGCCCAGTCGCTCAGCTCCTCCACCTCGCGCCGCGCGAACGGCCGCGGGCTCGCCAGGAGGGTCACCGTGCCCCAGCCGCGCAGCACGATCACCCGCGAGGCGGCCGGCATGCCGCGGGTGTCCATCACGGCCCGCAGGGTGGCCAGGAGCCGCGGCACCTCCCGCGGCGGCTGGACCGCCCAGCGGGTGATCGCAAGGACGCCGTCCGGCTCGAGCGTCTCCCAGAGGTCGGCCATCCCCTGGACGGTGAAGAGGTAGGAGGCTCCCGCCGCGGCCATCCCGCCCGCCGCGCCGTGGAGCGAGCCCATCTCGCTGATCAGGATCCGGTCGTACCGCTCCCCGGTCGTGTGGAGAAAGGCGCGCGGCGCGGTCGCCGCCCGCCGCACGTCGGTCCCGAGCGTGCCGGGCGCGAGGAGCGGGTCGATCCGCCGGTCGGCATCGACGACGGTGATCGCCGTCGCGCCCGAAGCCCGCGCGAGAAGGACCGGACCCCCGCCGGCGAGGCCCAGGATCAGGACCCGCGCGGGCGCGTCCTGGCCGATCGCGAACGCCGCCGCGCCGGTCGTCTGGCGGAGGAGCGGCGTGTCCGCCGCTTCCGCGCGGGGACCCAGCGGCCCGCCGTTCAGGTAGAAGACGGGTCGCGCCGGGACCGGGCGGTCGAGCGCGAGGCTCGTGCCGGGCAGGTAGCGGAGCGCGGGCGCGGCGACCAGGTCGAGACGGCCGAGCGGCCCGTCGCGCCGGGCGACGACCCGGGCGTTTGGCAGCTCGAGCGCCAGCCGCTCCTCCTTGTAAGGGGACATGGGGACGGGAGGTGGGGAGAGGAAGGCGATCGCGATCGCCGCTCCGGCGGCCATGGAAACCGCCGCCCGCGTGCCGCGCCGCTTGTCCCACGGGAAGAGGAAGAGGAGCGCGATCCCCGCGGTCCCGCCCACCGCCGCGGGGAGCCTCCCGGCCGGCAACGTCGCGACGAGCGCCAGACCGAGCGCGCTCCCGGCCCCGGATCCGAGCAGGTTGGCGGCGTAGATCCTGCCGATCCGGTCGGGCGAGAGCAGGAACGCGAGGGTAACCGCCGCCCCGGCGAAGAAGAAGGGCGCCCCCAGGATGATCCATGTCAACGCCAGGTACAGGATCTGGCGCGGGACCGCGATCAGCTCGAAGGCGTCGAAGGGGACCGCGGCGGTGAGCCGGTAGGACGGGTCGAACGACAGCGCGGCGAGCGCCGCCGCCAGCACGAAGGCCGGGCGCTCCCGGCCCCTGAGCCAGGCCCGCCCTACGGCGACCGCGACCGCGCTCCCGCTGGCCCCGAACCCGAGCAGCGCCAGGCCGATCACCAGCGCCGCGAAGTGGCTCCAGTGCAGGATCGAGAACAGGTGGACGAGTGCCACCTCGTGGGCGAGGACGGCCGCCGAGAGCAGCCCCAGCGCGACGGCGAGGAAGGCTCCGGGCGCACGACCCCCGTCGGTGGTCACGGGTCCCCCGGGCCGGGTCAGTGCTCTCCCGTCAACGGCACGAACTGGACGGGAAGCACGCTCCGCGTCGTCACCGTCCCGTCGGCCGCCTTCTCGACCAGCACCAGGTTCTGGAGCTGGAACGGCCCGCCCACGGGGATCGCCATCCGGCCCCCCGGCGCGAGCTGCTGGACGAGCGGAGGCGGGACGTGGCCCGCGGCGGCGGTCACGAAGATGGCGTCGAAGGGCGCGTGCTCCTCCCAGCCGTAGTAGCCGTCGGCGTTCCGCACCTCGACGTCCCGGTATCCCAGCCGCTCCAGGCGATCCGCCGCCTCGGCCGCCAGCTCGGGGACGATCTCCACGCTGAAGACGGAGTCGACGAGCAGGGCCGCCACCGCCGCCTGATAGCCGGTCCCGGTGCCCACCTCCAGGACATGGTCGGCCGGCTCCAGCTCGAGGAGCTCGGTCATGAACGCCACGATGTAGGGCTGGCTGATGGTCTGGCCGTGGCCGATCGGCAGCGGGTGGTCGCCGTAGGCGCGGTCGCGGTGGGCCTCGGGGACGAACAGGTGGCGGGGGAGCGCGAGCATGGCGCCCAGGACGGCCTGGTCCTCGATCCCGCGCTTCATGATCTGCTCCCGGACCATGCGCGCGCGCTCGTCGGACCGCTCGGAGGCCGGCTCCTGAGAGCGCAGCGGGAGAGAGGCGGCCAGCAGGAGGACGACCGGACCGGCCGCGAAAACGAAGGGCTTGGCAACCATCTTTGCCGTACCTCCCGATCGGGTAAGGTGGTCTGAGGTCGGCTTGCGCGGCAAACCCGCCCCGCTAGACTCGCGACGGATGGTTCCCGGTTCGCAGCTGGACGGCCGCATCGTCACCTCCCCCGCCTATGAAACCGACATCGGGCCCCACGTCTTCCCGACGGAGAAATACCGGGGGGTTCGCGAGCGCCTTCAGGAGGAGGGGCTGACCAAGGTCGTGGAGCCGGAGCCGCCGGATCGCGAGGAGCTCCTCCAGGTTCACACCGCCGCCTATCTGGACGATCTGGCCGCCCTCCGGTGGACGCCGCGCACGTGGCGGAGCGAGCTCCCGATCTCCGAGCCGATCGTCCGCTGGTTCGAGCTCTCCTGCGGCGGCACGGTCGCGGCGGCGCGGCTGGCCCTCGCGTCCGGCTGGGCGGCTCACCTGGGGGGTGGCTTCCACCACGCCTTTGCTGATCACGCCGAGGGGTTCTGCTACCTGAACGACCTGGCCGTCGCCGCCCGCGTGCTCCAGACCGCCGGTGAGGTCGAGCGGGTGGCGGTGATCGATGTCGACGTCCATCAGGGGAACGGCACCGCCGCGATCTTCGCGGACGACCCGTCGGTCTTCACGTTCTCGATCCATCAGGAGGACAACTACCCGCTCAAGGAGCGGAGCGACCTGGACGTCGGCCTCCTGTCGTACGACCGGAGCCGGCCGGGCTCTCCGTACGTCACCGACGATCTGTACCTGGACCTGGTCGAGTCGGCCCTGCCAAGGATCCTGGACCGCTTCCGCCCCGATCTGGTCCTCTATCAGGCCGGGGCCGACCCGTACGAGAAGGACCGGCTGGGCGGTTTCCGTCTCACCCTCGAGGGGCTTGCCCGCCGGGACGCGACCGTGATCGGCGCCTGCGGCGAGCGCGGCATCCCGGTTGCGATCACGCTAGGGGGCGGCTACGCCGAAGAGCTGGCGGACACGGTCGCGATCCACACCGGGACCGTTCTCGCGGCGGCGCGCCTCGGCGACGTGGCCGGTCGAGCCCTGGACGGAAAGCTCGGCACCGCGGACGGGCGATGAGTCCGTCCGAGTCCCGGCCCGAGGACGAGGGGCCACTCGAATCGCCGCTGGCGGGCCCGTTCGCCGGGTCCGCGCCGCCCGCGGCGTCGACCCGCGTCGGCGAAGCCTTCGCCGCCCTGCGTCACCCCAACTACCGCCTCTTCTGGGCGGGGGCGCTGATCTCGAACATCGGGTCGTGGATGCAGAACGTGGCCCAGGGGTGGCTCGTCCTCGAGCTGACCGACTCGGCGTTCATGCTCGGTCTGGTGGGCTTCGCGGGCACGGTCCCGATGCTCGTCTTCCTCCTCGTCGGGGGCGTGTACGCCGATCGCCTCGACCGTCGCCGGCTCCTCCTCGCGGCGATGGCCGCCATGATGGTGTTCGCCGCGATCCTGGCCGCTCTCACGCACATGGGCGTGGTCCGCGTGTGGCACGTGTTCGTCCTGTCGCTCCTGTCGGGAACCGCTCTGGCGATGGCCGCCCCCGCCTACCAGGCGTTCGTCCACGACCTGGTCGGCCGGCGGGACCTGCAGAACGCGATCGCGCTCAACTCGGCCCAGTTCAACGTCTCGCGGATCCTGGGGCCGAGCCTGGCCGGCATCGTGATCGGGCCGATCGGCCTGGCTGGCTGCTTCGCGTTGAACGCGCTCAGCTTCCTGGCGACCATCGGGGCGCTCCTGCGGATCCGGGTCTCGACTCAGAAGACGATGGTCAGGACCCGACTCTGGCAGAGCGTCGTCGACGGGCTACGGTACGCCCGCCAACGGCCACGGGTGCGGACGCTCCTCCTCCTCACCGCGCTGATGAGCGTCCTCGCCATGCCGTACGCGACCCTCCTGCCCATCATCGCGCGCGACGTCCTCGGCCTGGACGCATCGGGGCTCGGATACCTGTTCGCGATCGGCGGCGTGGGTGCGGTGGCGGGGGCGCTCTCGCTCGCCTTCCGGGGGGTGTTT
>DASZOP010000173.1:0-12490 GCA_035550715.1 Gemmatimonadota bacterium
CCGGCGCTGATCGTGGATCCGGTGATGGTAGCCACGACCGGGGCGCTGCTGCTCGAGAAGGACGCGGTCGAGGCGATCCGGAGCTGGCTTCTTCCGCGGGCGACCCTGCTCACCCCGAACGCGCCCGAGGCTGCCATGCTCCTCGGGTGGACGATCCGCGAGCCTTCGCAGCTCCCCTCGGCGGCCCGCGTCCTCGTCGAGGACCTGGACGCGCGCGCCGTCCTCGTGAAGGGCGGAGACCTTCCGGGCGAAGAGCTGCTCGACGTCTTCTACGACGGGGAGCGGGTCGAGCTCTTTCGCTCGACCCGGATCGAGACCACGCGCACCCATGGATCGGGCTGCGCCCTATCCTCGGCCATCGCCGCTCACGTCGCCCGCGGGAGCGAGATCCTGGACGCCGTCCGGAAGGCCCGGGACTGGGTGCGGCGCGGGATCCGGGATGCGCCGCGCCTGGGGCGGGGCCACGGACCGCTCGATCTGTTCGGTGGCCCTTAGCCCGTACGCTCCGCCGCTTTCCGCCGGTCCGCCGATCCTCTCAGCCGCCACGCCGTTCGCAGGAAGCCGACCAGATGGTCGCGGTTCCGGATGTGGCTCGGCCCCCCCGCGTAGATGGTCCGGATCGGGACCCATTCGATCGGCCAGCCACGCCGCAGGCACTCGGCGATCATCTCGACCTCGAACTCGAAGCCGCTCTCCCCGCTCGACGCCAGCGCCTCCATGATCCGCCGCCCGACCAGCCGGAAGCCCGACTGGTTGTCACGGATCCACTCGCCGAGCGCGAGCCGCAGGGTGATCGAGCCGAGCATGTTGGCGAGCCGTCTCAGGGGCGGCATCGCGCCGAAGTCGCGGCACCCGATCACGAGATCGGGTCGCCCGGCCGCGAAGGCCGCCACGAGCTTCGGGATCTCGGCCGGATCGTGCTGGCCGTCCGCGTCGAGCGTCACGACGGCCGGAATTCCTTCGGCGAGGGCGAGACGGAACCCCGTACGCAGGGCCGCCCCCTTCCCCTGGTTGGGGGTCTGGCGGAGGACCCTCGCACCGGCCGCCTCCGCGACGCGCGCGGTGCCGTCCGCCGAGCCGTCATCCACCACGACGACCGGGAGGTGGCGCGCCGCCCCGCGCACGACCGCCGCGATCCGCGGCTCCTCGTCATGGGCGGGGATCAGGGCGAGAAGCTTCAGAGGCGGTGGATCGTGGCCCGCGGGCGGGGGATCACCGCGCCGCGGGGCTCGGCCAACCCGGCGGGCGCGGCACCGGTTGCGGCCCCGGCCGGTTCGGCCCCATATCCCGGGTCAGGTCCGGCGCCGTTGCCGTGCGCGATCCGGACGCCCGCGCTGGCCCCGATCCGGGTGGCGCCGGCCTCGATCATCCGGAGCGCAGTCGGCTGGTCCTTGACGCCGCCGGCCGCCTTGACGCCGATCTCCGCTCCCACCACGCGCCGCATGAGACGGACGTCCTCCTCGGTGGCGCCGCCCGGTCCGAAGCCGGTCGAGGTCTTCACGAAGTGGGCCCCCGCCTCGCGGGCCAGGACGCACGCCTTGACCTTCTCCTGGTCGGTGAGGAGCGCCGTCTCGAGGATCACCTTGACACGCGCCCGGCCCGCGGCCGCCTTGACGACCGCGGCGATGTCGCGCTCCACGTCGGAGTAGTCACCCGACTTGAGCGCCCCGACGTTCTGCACCATGTCGAGCTCGCTCGCGCCGTCCTCTACGGCGCGGACGGCCTCGTACGCCTTGGTCTCGGTGCGATTCGCCCCGAGCGGGAAGCCGACCACCGTGCACACCCGGACCGGCGTCGCGGCGAGCCGTCGGGCCGCCAGCCGCGCCCACCACGGGTTCAGGCACACGGTGGCGAAGCAGTTCGCGGCCGCCTCGTCGCAAAGCTCCTCGATCTGGCGCCGCGTGGCCGAGGGCCCGAGGAGCGTATGATCGATCATCCGGGCCAGCACGTTGTCGCACGCGCCAACGCCGGGCCCGGCGGTGAACCGCTCGGCCCCGCATGCCGCGAGCCGGCCGATCCGGTCGCCGCAGCGGGACGCGCAGCACGAGCCGTCGCAGCGGCCATCGCAGCCGCACGCGGCGTGCGCCCCGGTCTGCCGGAGGAGCTCGACCGCGATCATGTCCGCGATCCGGTCGAGACGCTCGGCACGGCTTCCATGTGGCGCGATCATCCATCCCTCCGGACGCGGCGTGCCCCGTCGTCGAGCCGGTCGATCCGGTCGACCACGCCGATCACCAGGTTCTGGAGCGGGATCCGGTCGCGACCGGTGACCTGGCGGGCGGCGTTCCCCTCGCGGGAGACGAGCACCCGGTCGCCGATCCCGGCATCGACCCGGTCGACCGCGATCACCTCGTCCCCTTCGGGCGCGCCCTCCAGGTCGAGCGGCTGGACGACCAGGAGCTTGGTCGCGGCGAGCTCCGGATCCTTGTCGCTGGCGGTGAGGGTGCCGATGACACGGGCGAGGATCATGGCATCCCTCGCGGCGTCAGGTTCAGGACCGCCGTTCCGTCGTCCAGATCGACCCGGTCCACCTTACCGACGACGGCGGCGTCGACCGCGCAGAAGGGATCGCGCAGCGGCAGCGAGGCCTCGCGGCTGGTGACGTAGAAGACCCATTCGTCGTCCCCGTACTGGCCGGTGTCGACCGCGACCAGCGGGGCGCCCGCGGCCCGTCCGCGAGCGGTCGTGGGCTCGATCAGGAGCAGTCGGTACCCCTCGAGCTGCGGCACCTTGCGGGTGCTCACCACACGACCGATGACGCGGGCGAAGCGCACACGGGCGAGAGTACCGCGCTCCCCTGGCGCGCGTCAATCGAGCCCGCGCCGGGCTGGGGTTCCGGCCTGGCCGGGGTCCGGCTCGAAGGTCGTCACTCGGTGGCGGACCGGCTCCACCGTCCGCAGGTACTCGTAGATCGCAGCCAGGTCTTCCTCGCGCATGCCCGCATAGTTGGCCCACGGCATGACGGTGGGTGGCGTTCCCGCGGGTTTCGGACCGCCCGTAGCAGCCCCCTCGCGGACGGCCTGGAAGCGGGCCAGAAACCGGTCGCGCGTCCATTCGCCGATCCCGGTCTCGGTGTCGGGGGTGATGTTGGCGGTCCGGACGACGCCGGCCGCGACCGGGAACTCGTGACCGCCGGCAAACGTGAGCGCTTTGACCGCGCGGGGCGGAGTGCCCTCGAAGGGGGTGTGGCAGAAACGGCACCCCGCGACCTCGACCAGGTACTCTCCCCGACTGAGCCCCGTCCGTGGAGCCTCGGCCGGCGGACGGGCCGGTCTGGGAGCGAGCCGAGCGATCAGGTTGAGGGGGAGCGCAAGCCGCTCGCGCGGATGCTCGACCGGGATGGGATCCAGCGTCCGGATGTAGGCGACCAGGGCCTCCAGGTCCGGCTGCGCCAGCTTCCCGTAGAGGTCGTACGGCATGGCCGGGAAGAGCGCCTGCCCATCCTCGCGGATGCCGCTCGCGATGGCGCGGAGGATCTCCCCATCGCTCCAGCTTCCGAGGGCGGCCGGCGTCAGGTTGGGCGGGAAGAACCCGGACCGGGCGACCCACTCTTCATAGTTCTCCCGTCCGAGGCCGCCCGGCACGACCGGATCGCCGAGCCGCGACCGGTCGTGGACCGCGTGACACTCGGCGCACGCCGCCACGTGGTGGAACAGGTACCGCCCGCGCTCGATCCGCTCGGGGGTGCCCTGGACGACGACGTCGGTAGCCGGCTCGGACTTCGGAAACGCCACCAGGAGATAGACGAGGGCGACCAGGACCGCGCCGAGCGCGACCGCAGCCATCCACCCGAGAGCTCGCAGGGCCTTCTGCATCGGGGCCGCAATCTCGCCAGGGCCGGTTCCTCCCACCAGCCCGGCCCTGAAACCTGCCACAATGGCGTGGATCGAGCGGCACAGCGCTTGCACTCTAGGAAGGGCGGATTCTTTCGGGCTCACGACACCGCCGAAACTGCAGGTCCGGGCCCGCCATTCTTCACATCTGCGAGGGCAGGCCAAATGAGCAAAGTCATCGGAATCGACCTCGGCACGACCAACTCGGTGGTGGCGGTCATGGAGGGCGGGGACCCCGTCGTCATCCCCAACGCCGAGGGTTCCCGGACGACCCCCTCGGTGGTGGCGTTCACCAAGGACGGCGAGCGGCTGGTGGGCCAGGTCGCCAAGCGCCAGGCCATCACCAATCCCCAGAACACGATCTTCTCCATCAAACGGTTCATGGGGCGGAAGTACGAGGAGGTCGAATCGGAGCGCGAGCAGATGCCGTACGGGATCGAGCGGGGCTCCGATGGCCAGGTCGTGGTCAAGATCGCCGACAAGCCGTACACGCCCCCGGAGATCTCGGCCATGATCCTCCAGAAGATGAGGCAGACCGCCGAGGACTATCTCGGCCAGAAGGTCGACAAGGCGGTCGTCACGGTGCCCGCCTACTTCAACGACAGCCAGCGCCAGGCCACCAAGGATGCCGGCAAGATCGCCGGCCTGGACGTGCTCCGGATCATCAACGAGCCGACGGCGGCGTCGCTGGCGTACGGGCTGGACAAGAAGCAGGACGAGCAGATCGCGGTCTACGACCTGGGCGGCGGGACGTTCGACATCTCGATCCTGGAAATCGGCGACGGCGTCTTCGAGGTCAAGGCCACCAACGGCGACACGCACCTCGGCGGGGACGATTTCGACCAGCGGATCATCAACTGGATCACCGAGGAGTACAGGAAGCAGGAGGGGATCGACCTCAAGAAGGACCCGATGGCGCTGCAGCGCATCAAGGAAGCCGCGGAGAAGGCCAAGATCGAGCTCTCCTCGACGCAGCAGACGGACATCAACCTCCCCTTCATCACCGCCGACCAGTCGGGACCCAAGCATCTGCACCTGACCATGACGCGGTCCAAGTTCGAACAGTTGATCGACGATCTGGTCGAGCGAACGGTGGGGCCTTCCAGGCAGGCTCTCCAGGATTCCGGCATGAAGCCGTCGGACATCGACGAGGTGATCCTGGTCGGCGGATCGACCCGCATCCCGAAGGTTCAAGAGGCCGTCAGGAGCCTGTTCGGCAAGGATCCCCACAAGGGGGTCAACCCGGACGAGGTCGTGGCCGTCGGGGCCGCGATCCAGGGCGGCGTCCTGGCGGGGGACGTGAAAGACGTCCTCCTGCTCGACGTCACCCCCCTCTCGCTCGGCATCGAGACGCTGGGCGGGGTCATGACGACGCTCATCCCGCGCAACACCACGATCCCGACCAAGCGCACCGAGGTGTTCTCGACGGCCGAGGACAACCAGACCACGGTCGAGATCCACGTGCTCCAGGGCGAGCGCGACATGGCCTCCGACAACAAGACGATCGGCCGCTTCCAGCTCACGGGGATCCCATCCGCTCCGCGCGGCGTGCCGCAGATCGAGGTGACCTTCGACATCGACGCCAACGGCATCCTGCACGTCTCGGCGAAGGACAAGGCCACCGGCAAGGAGCAGAAGATCCGGATCGAGGCTTCGAGCGGACTGGACGAGAACGAGATCGAGCGCATGATCCACGAAGCCGAGTCGCATGCCGCCGAGGACAAGAAGCGGCGTGAGAAGGTGGAGATCCGCAACCAGGCGGACGCGCTCGCCTACCAGGTCGAGAAGGGCCTCAAGGACCTTGGTGAGAAGATTCCCGCCGACGAGAAGGCGCGCGTGGAAGGCTCCCTGGAGCGGATCCGCGAAGCCCTCAAGCACGACGACGAGACCGAACTGAAGTCGGCGCTCGAGGAGCTGCGGGGTCGCTGGAACGAGGCCGCGTCCAAGGCCTATCAGGCGGCGGAGAGCGGCGGCGCGGGAGCGACGGGCGCCGGCGGCGGCGAAGCGGCCGCTGGCGGGACCCCCGAGGAGGACGTCATCGAGGCCGACTACGAGGTCGTCGACGAAGAGAAGTAGCGGGCCAGCCCGCACGCTCGAACGAGGAAGGGTCCGGGATCACAGCATCCCGGACCCTTGCCGCTTGAACGCCGATCGGGCCTTGCCACGTCTATCGGGATGACCTTCCGACAGGACGTCCGGGGGGAACCCGACCCCGCCGTCGTCGTATAATGGAGCATGGGCCGGTGACGCTCCGGCCCCTCTCCTTCATGATCAGGACAGGAGGTTCCGGTTCTATGCATCCCATCAGGACAAAGCTCGCCGTCCTGGCTGTCGGCCTGGCTTGTCTGGCGCTGGGCGTGCTGTTCGCCTCGACGGTGGACCGCACGTCGGGCACGCTGGCTTCCGCCCAGACCGGGGAGACGGTCCCCACGACGGAGGCCTCGCTGCGCGAGACCCAGAACGCGTTCACCCGGATCGCCCAGGAGGTGACGCCGTCGGTCGTGTACGTGACCGGCCAGCGCCGCGTGGACGGTCCGGACATGCAGCTCGACCTGGGCCCGTTCGAGGACTTCTTCGAGTTCCGCAATCCCCAGCAGCCGGGCCCGCAGTATCGACCCAGCGGAGGCTCGGGGCTCGTCGTTCGAGAGGACGGCTATATCGTCACGAACAACCACGTCGTGGATGGGATGGCGAACCTCAAGGTCACGCTGAACGACCGGCGGGAGTTCCCCGCCGCCGTGGTCGGCCGTGATCCGTCGACCGATCTGGCCGTACTGAAGATCGAAACCGACGAGCTGCCCGCCGCCCGATTGGCGCCTGCCGGCGACATCCAGGTCGGCCAGTGGGTGCTTGCCCTCGGCAACCCCCTCGGGCTCGAGTTCACGATGACGGCCGGGATCGTCAGCGCGATCGGGCGCGGGAACCTTCAGATCATCGACCGCGGGGATCAGCCGTACGCGATCGAGGACTTCATTCAGACGGATGCCGCGATCAACCCCGGCAACTCGGGCGGCCCGCTGGTCAACATCGAGGGGCTGGTGGTCGGGATCAATACCGCCATCGCCTCCCGCACGGGCGGCTATCAGGGGTACGGCTTCGCCATCCCGATCGCCATCGTCCACGAGGTCGTCGACGAGCTGATCGACACGGGCGAGGTCCGTCGCGCGGTGCTCGGCGTCTCCATCCAGCCGGTCACGCCGGCCGACCGGCAGGCGCTGAACCTGCCGTCCAACGCCGGCGTCCTGATTGCCGACTTCGACCAGCGGGTCGCCGACAACCCGGCCCGCAAGGCGGGCCTCCAGCCGCTCGACGTCGTGCTGGCGGTGGCCGGCCGAACGGTCATGACGCCGAGCGAGCTCCAGCAGGCGATCGCCTTCCACGATCCCGGCGACGACGTCGAGCTGACCATCTGGCGGGACGGCGACGAGCGGGAGATCGAGGTCACGCTCGGCGAGCGCCCGGCGCTCGAGAGCGAGCAATCTTTCGCCGGCCGCAACCCGACGTCGCGCGAGGCCGCGCTCGGCATGGAGGTCCAGGACCTGGCCGACCAGGGCCGGCAGGCGCTGGCCCAGCGGACGGGCATCCAGGCTACGGCCATCCCGCAGGGCGTCCTGGTGAGCTCCGTCGATCCGCTCGGCCCGGCGGCCGACGCCGGAATCCCCCCCGGTGCGGTCATCACCAGGATCGGCGACCGTGAGATCTCCTCGATCGACGATTACCGGGCCGCGGTCGAGGCTCTGGAGCCCGGCTCCGCCGTGTACTTCCGGATCTTCATCCCGGTGGCGGGGAACGGTGGTCAGCAGTTTCGGGCCCTCCGGGTGCCCGAGTAGAAGGTCCTTCCTACGGGGCGCCCCCGGCGCCCGGTTCGAGCGGGGCGGACCACCGCCCCGCTCGGCTTTTCGGCGGCCCTTTCTTTCGCGACGGCGCTTGGTCGGCCCCGGGCCGGCTCCTTATCTTGCTCATGCCGCACCCGGGCGGCGGTGCGAGAGTGGTGGAACTGGTAGACACGCAAGCCTTAGGAGCTTGTGGCCGTTGGCCGTGGGGGTTCGAATCCCCCCTCTCGCACCACCGCTCGGCTGCGTGGGGCGGCCGCAGCCTCCGACGGTCCGTCGGGCGGGGCCCCGACGGCTTTGGCCATTCTTGGAACGAGATTGAGAATAGACGAGTGAGCGGACAGCGAGTCGAGAGGGAGCCGGTCGCGGCCGGGGGCTCGGACATCCGGACACGGGTCGAGGAGCTCGAGCGGTGGCGCCGGCGGATGGAGATCCACGTGCCCGCGGCCCACGCCGAAGTCGTGCGTCGCCGTCGCGTCCACGAGTACGCCCGCCGGAGCCGGCTCAAGGGGTTCCGGCCCGGGAAGGCCCCCGACGCGCTGGTCGAGCGTCAGTTCGAGGCCGACATCGATCGCGACGTCCTCGAGGACCTGGTCCGCGAAGGGTTCGAGTCGGGCGTCCATGAAGCGGGTCTCGATCCGATCGGCGCGCCGCGCTTCCGGAACGTCCATTGGACGGCCGATGGGGACCTCGAGTTCGCCGCCGAGTTCGACGTCCGGCCCGAGATCGAGCTGGGCCGGACCACCGGCTTCCGGATCGAGGAGCGCTCGCGGGCGGTGACCGATTCGGACCTCGAGCGGGTGCTCGATCGGCTGCGCCGGGACCGCGCCGCCTGGACCGCCGTGGACCGTCCGGCGGCCGCCGGCGACCGGGTGCGGTTCGAGAGCGTCCCGCTGGACGATCGGGGTGCCCCGATGGAGTCGGAGCGGATCACCGACCACGTCGTCGAGCTGGGCTCGGGGACGATCCTCGACGACTTCGAGACGGGGCTCGAGGGGCGGCGGCCCGGCGAAGAGGCGACCTTCGACGTCCGGTTCCCGGACGATCATCGGAACGAGTTCCTGCGCGGTCGGACGCGGACCTTCCGGGTCAGGGTCGGTGAGGTACTGGAGCGCTCCCTGGCCGGGCTGGACGACGATTTCGCGCGCTCGGTCGGAGCCTTCGAGTCGCTGGACGCCCTCCGCGAACGCCTGCGGGAAAACCTCGACGCGGAGGCCCGGGAGCAGGCCCGCCGGGATGTCAACGAGCAGCTCATCGACGCGGTGATCGAGGCCAACCGGATCGATCTGCCCGATACAATGGTGGAGCAGTACATGGCCAACCTCCTCGGGGACCGTTCGGCCGGGGAGATCGACGAGGAGCGGCTCGCCGAGATCCGGCGGGCGCTCCGCCCGGGCGCCGAGCGCGCCCTGCGGCGACACTATATTTTGAACCATCTCGCCGACCGCGAGGGCCTCAGGGCGTCCGAAGAGGAGATGGACGAGGCCATCGCCGAGCGGATCGACGCCGGAAAGACCTCGGTGGCCGAGACACGCCGCCGTCTGGCTCGATCGGGCGAGCTCGAGGATTTGAGGTTCCATCTGACCATGGAACATGTTTTCGAGTGGTTGCGCCAGGGGTCCGAGATCACATCCGTGGAGGTCCCGGATGATGGAGATGATGGAAACGAGTAGTTTGAAGGTGGAGGAGAGACCGATATGCCGTTGATTCCCATCGTCGTCGAGCGCACCGGGCGCGGGGAGCGATCGTACGACATCTACTCCCGGCTGCTGAAGGACCGGATCGTCTTTCTCGGCACGCCGATCACCGACGAAATCGCCAACCTGGTGATCGCCCAGCTCCTCTTCCTCCAGGCCGAGGCACCGGACAAGGACGTCAACCTCTACATCAACAGCCCGGGCGGGGTGGCCTCCGCGGCGCTGGCGATCTACGACACCATGCAGTACCTGGAGAACGACATCTCCACGATGTGCATGGGGATGGCGGCTTCGGCCGGAGCGTTGCTCCTGGCGGCGGGGACAGCCGGAAAGCGGTTCGCCCTGCCCCACTCACGGGTCATGATCCATCAGCCGCTCGGCGGAGCGCAGGGACAGGCCACGGACATCGAGATTCAGGCCCGCGAGATCCTGCATCTCAAGGAAAAGCAGATCGAGATCCTGGGCCGGCACACGCGTCAAGGATCGGACAGACTGCGGCAGGACATGGAGCGTAACTTCTGGATGAGCTCGGAAGAAGCCCGTGATTATGGCATGGTTGATGCTGTTTTGATGCCCCGCGACTCCAAGACCGACGGCCGGCCATCGAAGGCGGGGGGCAACGGGCGGTCGAAGAACCGGGACGACGCGGACGCCGACGAGAACGACGACCGGGACTAGGGCGCGACGATGGCGAGCGGCTACGACAACCGTGGGGGTTCCGGACGCGACGAGCTGCGCTGCTCGTTCTGCGGGAAGAGCAAGGAGCACGTCCAGAAGTTCATCTCCGGCCCCTCGGTATACATCTGCAACGAGTGCATCAAGCTCTGCAACGAAATCCTCCAGGAGGAGGCGATGCAGGGCCAGGCGGCTCCCCTGCAGGAGCTTCCGACGCCGCAGAGCATCAAGGAGCATCTCGACCAGTACGTGATCGGCCAGGATCGAGCGAAGAAGAGCCTCTCGGTCGCCGTCTACAACCATTACAAGCGCATCAACACACGTCCCGACGACGACGTCGAGATCGAGAAGTCGAACATCCTGCTGATCGGTCCGACCGGGGTCGGCAAGACGCTGCTGGCCCAGACCCTCGCCCGCTTCCTGCAGGTTCCCTTCACGATCGCCGACGCGACCACCCTGACCGAGGCCGGCTACGTCGGCGAGGACGTCGAGAACATCATCGTCCGCCTCCTCCAGGCCGCCAACTACAACGTCGCCGAGGCCGAGCGAGGGATCATCTACATCGACGAGCTCGACAAGATCGCGCGCAAGAGCGAGAACCCGTCGATCACGCGTGACGTCTCCGGCGAAGGCGTGCAGCAGGCGCTGCTCAAGATTCTCGAGGGAACGGTGGCGTCCGTGCCGCCCCAGGGGGGGCGGAAGCATCCGCAGCAGGAGTACATCCAGGTCGATACGAAGAACATCCTGTTCATCTGCGGCGGCGCCTTCGACGGCCTCGAGAAGATCGTCCAGCGGCGGACCGACGCGCAGGTGATCGGATTCAGCCGCGATCAACGCCAGCGGGTTCCCAGCATGGAGCGGACCCGGGAGCTGCTCGGCAAGGTGGAGCCCGAGGATCTCATCCATTACGGGCTGATCCCCGAGCTGGTCGGCCGTCTGCCGGTCGTAGCCAACCTGGACCCGCTGGACGTCGACACCCTGGTCGAGATCCTGATGCGGCCGCGGAACGCGCTGCTCAAGCAGTACCGCCGGCTGTTCGAGCTGGAGGACGTCACCCTCACCTTCCAGTCGGAGGCCATCCGGGCGATCGCCGAACGCTCCTCGGAGCGCAAGACCGGCGCACGCGGGTTGAGGGCGGTGGTCGAGGAGACGATGCTCGAGGTGATGTTCGAGATCCCGTCCCGCTCCGATATCGAGGAGGTCGTCATCACCCGCGAGACCGTGCTCGAGCGCAAGCCTCCCATCTTCGTGCTCAGGCGAACGGCCGGGCGGGCCTCGCAGTCCACCGGCCAGGCCCGCGAGGCCTGACCCTCCCCGTCGAGCAGGCCCGTCTCGCGCTGATCACGGCGTCTGCGGGCGAGCGCCCCTCCCCCGAGCTTCCCGAAATCGCTTTCACCGGCCGCTCGAATGTCGGCAAGTCCTCGCTCCTGAACACCCTCATGCGGCGGAAGAGGCTGGCACGGACCAGCCGTACGCCAGGCCGCACGCGCGCCATCCACTACTACCAGGTCGGGGCCCGCTGCTACTTCGTGGACCTGCCCGGCTACGGGTACGCCGCCGTCCCCGAGGGAGTCCGACGGGGCTGGGCGCCGATGATCGAAGGATATCTGGACTCCAGCCCGCGGCTCGCCGGAGTGCTCTCGCTCGTCGACGGGCGGCGTGAACCGGCGGATGCGGATCGCCTCATGATCGACGGGCTGGCGGCTCGCGGCCTGCCGACCCTGGTCGTGCTGACCAAGGCGGACAAGGTGCCGCGCGGCCGCAGGTCGGCCGGTCTGGACGGCGCCGCCCGGAGTCTTGGCCTCGACCCCGATCAGGTGGTATGGTTCTCGGCGCTTACCGGGGAAGGACGCGACGAGGTTCTCTCCGCGGCGGAGGTCCTCTTGAAAGGGGTGGAAGCATGAGCGTCCGGGTCTGGATCCGGCTCGCCGCCGGGCTGGGGTACACCGCCCTTGCGTGCGCCGCTCCGGCCCGCGAGGCATCGCCCGCCGGCGATGTCGGCACCGCCGCCGACACGCTCCCGCCGACACCGGCCGCCCCCACGTTCGGGACGCGCGCCGCAGGCACGCTGAGTTGGGAGGAGCTGAGCGTCCGGATGGTGGGCCGTGAGACGAGCGCCGGCCTACAGATCGACATCACCATTCTCGATCCGTCCGTGCTCACGGTGGCGGCCCCGGACATTCGCGCCTATCTCGTGGACCTGCAGCGCCGGGCGCGCGTCGAGAGCGGCCTCTCGGAGCGCGAGTTCGGCGAGCGGAAGGCTTTCCTCGTGGGATTCACCGGCTTCGAGAAGGAGGTCCACTACGATCCCACCCTGCTCCACATCCGCAGCGAGGGGTCGACCTTCTATCCTCTGAGGATCATTCCGGTGAGCGAGCGGTTCGAGCGGCGCGTCGTCGACCTCTACCAGACCGTCTACGCGATCTACCTCTTCGAGCCGTCGGTGGACCTG
>DASZOP010000174.1:0-2974 GCA_035550715.1 Gemmatimonadota bacterium
CTCGCGGCGGGAGCTCCTCCTGCTGCTGGTCGTGGTCGCAGCGCCATGCCCGACCGCTGCCGCCCAACCTGGCCCGGCCGTCGAGTACCTCGCCAACGAGGGCGTCCTCGTGACGGGCGGCGACATCGCGGTCGTGATCGACGGCCTCTTCGGCGAGGGGCTCCCCGAGTATCCGGTCGTCCCGCCGGCCATCCGGGACTCGCTCGAAGCGGCGCTCGGAAGGTTTCGGGACATCGACCTGGTCCTGGTCACTCACCGCCACGACGACCACTTCGACCCGGCCGCCGTGGCCCGGCACATGGAAGCCAACCCGGAGGCGACGCTGATCGCGCCGGGGGATGCGGTGGCGGCGTTCCCGCCCGACCGGCTCGAAGCCTACGGCGAGCGCGTCCAGCCGCTCGACCTGGTGCCCGGTTCCTACGTCCGCCTCGACATGGGCGGGTTCGCGGTCGAGGCGCTCGGCCTCGCGCACGCCGAGATCGGCCACGTCGGCTACCGGATCGAGCTTCCGGGGATGACCGTCCTCCACCTGGGAGACGCCGAGCCATCGCCGCCCGACCTGTCGGCCTTCCTCGAGGGCCGGCCCGGGCCGGAGGTGGCGCTCGTCCCGCACTGGGTCCTGACCGGATCCGGCGGCCCGGGGATCGTCGAGGCGATCGGGGCCGGTTGCACGGCCGCCTTCCACCTGGAACGAACACCGGGGGAGTCGGCGGCGCGGCTCGCCGAGCGAGTCCCCTCGGCCGCCATTCTCGACCAGCCCGGCGAGCGGCTCGCGGGGAGTTGCTGAGGCCCCCACGGAGCGTCGCTGTGACTCCTCTGCGAGCCGCACTGGCCCTCGCTCTTCTTGCCGCCGTCCCGGCCCGTCCACTGGCCCAGGACCTCGCCGGGTCCTGGACCGGCGACTGGATTCGCGCCGCCGACACCCTCGGGGTCACGATGAGATTCGAGCACGGCGGCGAGGAGTGGACCGGCATGTTCGACTCCGAGCGGCTGCGGGTCGCGGGCATTCCCTTCACCGACGTCGAGTTCGATCCGCCGGTGGTTCGCCTGCGGATGGTCGGCGACGCCACCACGATGGAGTTCGAGGGACAGGTCGCCGGGGATTCCCTGAGCGGGACGCTGGTCGAGGACGGGGACGAAGGTCGGTTCGCCTTCGCCCGAAGCAGGGAGGCCCCGCCGGCGTTGCCGGAGGAGGAGGTCCGGTTCTGGAACGGCGAGGTCGAGCTGGCCGGAACGCTCGTCTTCCCGTCCGGCGATGGTCCCTTCCCGGCGGTCGTCTTCCTCCACGGCTCGGGCCCGGAGGGACGATGGGCCTCCCGGTTCCTCGCCGCGCAGGTCGTGCGCGAAGGGTTCGCCGCCCTCATCTGGGACAAGCGGGGAATCGGCGCCTCGGCCGGTTCCTGGGAGGCGGCGAGCTTCGAGGACCAGGCCGGGGACGCCGCCGCGGCGGTCGCCTACCTGCGCTCCCGGCCGGAGGTCGACGCCGCGAAAGTCGGGATCCACGGGCATAGCCAGGGCGGCACGATCGCACCCCTGTCGGCCGTGCGGTCGGCCGCCGATTTCGTGATCGCGTCGGCAGGATCCGGCCTCCCGATGGCGGACGTCGAGGTGTACAGTGTCGGGAACGCGATCGGCGTCTCCTCGCTCCCGCCGGACGAGGCGGCGCTCGCGAAGGCCTACGTGGACGCGATCGTCGACGTGGCCTACCGAGGCGCCCCGCGCGAGCGGCTCGACAGGGCGGCGGCCGCTGCCGAAGGGCACGACTGGTACTTCGAGCCGCCCCCTCCCGACGACCCCTACTGGTCCTTCTCCCGCCGGATCGCCGACTTCGATCCGCTGTCCTGGTGGAGCCAGGTCCGGGTGCCGGTCCTCCTCGTCTACGGATCGGAGGACGAGCGCGTGCCGGCCGAGCCCAGCCGGGACGCCATCCTCCGTGCGATCGGGGACCATGCGCCGGTCGAGACGCGGGTCTTCGAGGGAGCGGATCACACCTTTCGCGTCCGGCGCCCGGGGGACGTCTGGCCGCGGACGGTCGAGGGGTATCCGGACGCGGTCCTCGAGTGGCTGGGAGACGTCCTCTGATTCAACGGGCGAGCGGGCGCGCCCGGATCGAGTCCCACACAGCGAACGCCGGCCTGGGGTTGAAGTCGACGTCCACGATCCCCATCCGCGAAAAGTTGGCGAGTGCAGCTTCGCGATCGGGTGGAAGACCGTAGCTCTCGACGTCCAGGTCGGCGAAAAGGAGAAACACCCACACCTCGGCTCGGACGCCGTCGAGCAGCATGGCGATCCGCCGGAAGAAATCGGCTTGCTCGTCGGGTGTGCCGTTCGTGCCCCCGACCGACGCCGAGCTCCATCCTCCTTCAACCAGAAGGAGCGGCAGGTCGGTCGCCTGATCGAACCGGGCGAAGAAGTCGTCCGGGATGTCGGAGGGGTCCTCGAGCACGAAGACCGGGTACGTCGACAGCCCGAGCCCGTCGACGTCGTAGTCGTCGATCAGCGCGAAGTGGTCGATCGTTCGAGGGAACCCGGGCAGGCCGTACGCCTGATCGGCCTGGAAGGAGACGAAGGTTTTCGTCCCCGGTGACGCGGCGCGAATGCGCGGCGAGAGGTCGTTGATCACGTCCAGCATTTCGGCATATAGCGCCGGGTCGCCGAGGTCGGCCAGCGTGTTGATCTCGGAGGCCAGCCCGTACCATTCGGGCCGGAAGATCCGTGCCATCTCGATGGCCCACTCCTCATGGATCGCACGGATCTCGGGCTCCAGGATCGAGCGGTCGCGCTCGACCAGTTCGGGCGGCTCGCGGCGGCGGTCGAGGCCGTCCAGCGGGTCCAGCAGGAACACGACCTCGAGGCCGAGCCCGTCCAGGAACTCGACCAGGCGTTCCCGCTCCGCCAGCGCCTCCTCCATCGTCTGCGACCCATCCAGCAGGGCCGCCCACGGGACAGGCTGCTGAATCAGCGCGAGCTCGGA
>DASZOP010000175.1:0-8869 GCA_035550715.1 Gemmatimonadota bacterium
GATGGGGATCGTCTCGCTGGAGCGGGCCGCGGCCGAGCGGCTGGCCGGCTTGCACGCCGCGCTCGGGGACTCCGCGGGTGAGGCGCTGGCCCTGGCGAGGGCCGCCCGAGCGATGCTCGCCCTCGCCCAGGGTCTTCCTCCGGAGCGACGGGAGGAGTTCCTGGAGCATCCCCGGAACGCCCCCCTCGCCCCCCATCTCCAGCGCGCCGACCGCGCCGGCACGGCCCCCTGAAGCCCTTCCGGGCAAGCGCTTGATTCCGGCCGAGAGCCCGGTGTAGATAGATCGCAGATCACTGGTCGGTACGTTCGAGGCTGTCGCGGGTCCCTGTCCACCACGCCGGAGGCCACGATGACGGGTAAGCTCCTGACCGAGCTGATCGGAACCTTCTTCCTCGTCCTGACGATCGGCCTTACCGTCGTCGGTGGCACCCCCTTCGCTCCGCTCGCCATCGGATCCGCCCTCATGGTGATGGTCTACATGGGGGGACACATCTCCGGCGCCCACTACAACCCGGCGGTCACGCTCGCGGTCTGGGCAAGGGGCGGAATCGGAGCCGCGCAGGTCGCGCCCTACTGGATCGCCCAGCTCGCCGGGGCCCTCCTGGCCGCAGCGGCGACCCACGTCGTCACCCGGCAGACGTACGTCCCGGCGCCAGGGGCAACGGCGACCATGCTGGGGGCGGTCCTGGTGGAGCTCCTCTTCACCTTCGCGCTCGCGCTGGTCGTCCTCCGAACGGCGACGGCCGAGGAGACGAAGGGCAACTCGTTCTACGGCCTCGCCATCGGGTTCACGGTCACGGTCGGCGCGTTCGCCGGCGGCGGGATCTCGGGCGGGGCGTTCAATCCGGCGGTGGGGCTGGGCCCGATCTTCTACGACGCGCTGGCGTCGGGCGGCTCGCTGGCGAATGCCTGGCTCTACGTGGTGGCGCCTCTGGCGGGTGGTCTCCTCGCGGCCGCCGTCTATCGGTTCCAGAGCCAGAGGACCTCCGGGTCCTGATCCGGGAGGGTCCGATCTGAACATCGACGACTTCATGCGGGAGGTGGTCCGGCGAAGCGGGGGCGAACCGGAGTTCCACCAGGCCGTTCACGAGGTGGCCGAAAGCGTGATCCCGGTCATCCAGGCAAACCCGCGCTACGCCGAGGAGCGGATCCTCGAGCGGATGACCGAGCCCGACCGCGTCATCATGTTCCGCGTCGCGTGGGAGGACGACTCGGGCCAGATCCACGTGAACCGCGGCTATCGCGTCCAGTTCAACAACGCGATCGGCCCCTACAAGGGCGGTCTCCGGTTCGATCCCTCGGTCAACCTGAGCATCCTCAAGTTCCTGGGGTTCGAGCAGACGTTCAAGAACAGCCTCACCACGCTGCCCATGGGCGGCGCCAAGGGGGGGTCCGACTTCGATCCCAAGGGACGCTCCGACGACGAGGTCATGCGCTTCTGTCAGTCGTTCATGACCGCGCTGTTCCGATACATCGGCAAGGACGTCGACGTCCCCGCCGGCGACATCGGGGTCGGGGCCAGGGAGATCGGCTACCTGTTCGGGCAGTACAAGCGGCTCCAGAACGAGTGGACGGGCGCCCTGACGGGGAAGGGCGCCGCCTATGGCGGGAGCTATCTGAGGACCGAGGCGACCGGCTACGGGGCGGTGTACTTCGCCCGCGAGATGCTGGACGAGCACGAGGACGGTCTCGAGGGTCGGACGTGCGTGGTCTCGGGCTCCGGCAACGTGGCCCAGTACGCGGCCGAGAAGCTCCTCGAGCTGGGGGCCCGCGTGGTCTCGTTCTCGGATCGGGAGGGAACCGTTCACGAGCCGGGCGGGGTGACCGCCGAGCGGCTCGCCTGGCTGATCGATCTGAAGACGAACCGCCACGGTCCTCTCCGCGAGTACGCCCGGGAGTTCGGTCTCGAGTGGAGGGCGGGGCAGAAGCCGTGGTCGATCCCGGCCCAGCTCGCCTTTCCCTGTGCAACCCAGAACGAGATCCAGGAAGCGGACGCCCGGGAGCTCGCCAAGGCGGGGTGCCGGGCGGTCTGCGAGGGGGCGAACATGCCGGTCTCGCCGGAGGCGACGCGGATCCTGGCGTCGGCGGGCGTCCTCCACGCGCCCGGCAAGGCCGTCAACGCCGGGGGGGTCGCGATCTCGGGGCTCGAGATGACGCAGAACGCGATCCGGATGAGCTGGTCCAGGGAGGAGATCGACGAGCGTCTCCAGCGCATCATGCGCAGGATCCACGAGCAATGCGTGGAGCAGGGGCAAGCGAACGGCCGGGTGGACTACGTGCGGGGTGCGAACGTGGCAGGGTTCAGGAAGGTGGCCGACGCGATGCTCGCCTACGGGGTCCAGTAGGGACGCTGAAGACGCCCGATCGCCCCCGGGGCTCGCCCGGGGGAGCCGCGGTGTTAGATTCCGCCCGGGCCGCGGCTCTTGCGCGCGGACCGTGATCGTTGTACGAAGAGGGGGGCCGGAGCCGCCCCCGTCCGCTCGCGGACGCCGCCCTCACCGTCACCGTTTCCGAGTCACACCGACCCTGACCTCTTCCTGGGAGTGCGAAGGATGGCGCAGCAGAAGAAACGGAAGCCCAACCCCGCCTTCATGAAGCCCATGCGCCCCGATGACGCGCTGGCCAAGGTCGTCGGAGCCGAGCCCAAGCCCCGCACCGAAGTGACCAAGAAGCTCTGGGACTACATCAAGAAGCACAAGCTCCAGGATCAGGCGAACAAGCGGATGATCAACGCGGACGCGAACCTGAAGCCGGTCTTCAACGGCAAGTCCAAGGTCAGCATGTTCGAGATGACCAAGCTGGTGAACGGCCACCTGAAGGAGGCCTAGCAGGAACGGCGGCCCGGCGGCGGCTCCGCCGCCGCCGGCTCCGCCGGGCCCTCAGGCCGTGGGGGCCTGGATCCGACCCACGAACCGCGCCGCGAACGAACGCGGCACCAGACGCGTCGCCAGGTCGTGGGCCTTTTGGATGGCCCCCGGAACGACGATACGATCTCCCCGTCGCATCCCCTCGTAGCCGGCCCGGGCCACGGCCCGGGGATCCATGGAGAACCACTCGGCTCTGAAGAGCGGGGTGCGGACGGCCCCCGCCCGCTCCGCGAACCCCGTCGGGGACGGGCCCGGGCAGAGAGCGGTGACCGTCACCCCCGTCCCCTCCATCTCCACCGACAGCGCGATCGAGAACGACAGCACGTACGCCTTGCTGGCGTAGTAGACGGCCATCCGGGGTCCGGGCTGGAAGGCGGCCGTCGAGGCCACGTTGAGGATCCGTCCCTCCCCGCGAGCCACCATGCCCGGAAGAAAGCGCTTGGCGAGAGCGGTGACGGCCGTCACGTTCACCGCGATCAGGTCCCGCTCGGCGCCCAGGTCGGTCTTCGCGAAGGGTCCGTAGACGGAGAAGCCGGCGTTGTTGATCAGGGGGTCGATCGAGAGCCCGAGCCGCTCCACTTCGTCGCCGATCACCGCGGGGGCGTCGGGCCTCGCGAGGTCGACCGCGACGACGTGGGCGCGCGCCCCATGGCGGGCCTCGAGGTCGGCGGCGGTCGCCTTCAGGCGCTCCTCCCCCCGCGCCACCAGCACCATCTCGTGACCATCGGCGGCCAGGAGATCGGCCAGCTCGCGGCCGATCCCGCTCGACGCGCCGGTCACGAGGGCCGCAAGTCGTACCGGCCCTGGACCGCCGCGCGGGATCACGCGAGCCGGGTCGCCCGCTCCCCGAGAGCGGTCGACAGGTCGGTGGTCGCCCCCACGGTGACCCGGGCCAGCCGGAAGCGGTCGGCCTCGCGAAGGCGGTTCGCGGACCCGCGGCAGGCGAAGGCGGCGCGGTAGCCGCAGCGCAGGATCATCCGCCCGGTGACGGCCGGCTCGGGGCCGGGATCTCCGCGGGGGAAGGCGAACAGCTCGATCGGGCCCTGGAGAGCCGCTTCCAGGGCCTGCCGCGAGCGCATCGCCTCCCACTCCCGCTCGGTCTCGGAGAGGGCGTCGAAGCTCCGCCCCGTCACGCCCAGAGACTGGATCGACACGCCCTGGCTCTCCAGATACCGGAGGTCGTTCAGCGTGCAGACGGGGGCCGGCAAGGTCGAGGGCTCGAGCGCCGCCTCGCGGCCGATGAAGTGGACGGGGACGAACAGGACCGCCGGCAGGGCGTGCGCGCGCAGGGTCGGCAGGGCGTCCCGGATGAGCGAGCGGTAGGGACCGTCGATCGTCACCAGCGCCGACCGCTCGGGCAGCGCGTCGGGGTCGTCGAGACCCTGGACCAGGCGCTCGGCGTCGATCACCGTCCAGTCGTTCCTGAGGAGCCACGCCAGGGCGCGGGCGAAGACCGGCCCCGGGACCGCGTGGGGCGGGCGCTGTCGGCCCCGTTCGGGGTCCTCGACCCGCCGGAAGCGCAGGACGGCCAGGATGGGGCTCACGCCGGGCGCCGCCCGTCGAGCAGGACCAGGAGCTCGGCGGGGGTCGCGACGACCGCCCGGGCGCCGTGCTCGACGAGCTCGGCGCGATCGCGGAAGCCCCACTCCACCCCGACCGGGATCGCGCCCGCGGCCACCGCCGTCTCCATGTCCGTCCGCGTGTCGCCGACGTACGCCGTCCTCGCGGGCTCGACCTCGAGCTTCCGGACGATGGCGAGGAGCGGTGCCGGGTCGGGCTTGAGGGGGACGTCGTCCCGTCCGCCGTGAACGGCGGCGAACCGGTGTTGGGCGAACAGCCGCTCCACCATCCACGTCGTGGCGGCCTGCGGCTTGTTGCTGAGGACGGCGGCCGGGATGGCGAGGGCGTCCAGCATCTCGGGAACGCCCGGATAGGGCCGCGTCCGGTCCAGCATGTGCTCGACGTAATAGGCCCCGAGATCGGCCAGCACGGGCTCCCGAAGGTCCGCCCGACCAGGCGGGAGGGCGCGCTCCACCAGCCGCCGGACGCCCTCCCCGACCAGGCTTCGGTACTCATCGGCGGGATGCCCCGGCAGGCTCTGGCGACCGAGCGCGTAGTTCATGGCCGCCGCGATGTCCTCCAGCGTGTCGGCCAGCGTGCCGTCCAGATCGAAGACGACGGCATCGATCGTCATCGAAGGATGAGCGACGTCGCGCCGACGACCAGGACGACGACGCCGGCGGCGGTCTTGGCGGCCGCCGCGAAACCCCGCCCGATCAGGGTGCCCCAGGCGACCCGGCCGGCGGACCGGACGCGTCGGGTCTCCCGGTAGGTGACGAGGGCGGCACCGGCGAACGTGCCGGCCAGGCCTCCCACCAGCGAGCCGACGAGGGGAACGGGGAACGGAACGCCGAGGAAGACGCCGAGCGCGCCCCCGACGATCGCTCCCCAGAAGGCCCGGCGCGACCCACCGTAGGCCCGGTTGGTGTGGCGGACGATGAAGAACTCCGCCACCTCGGCCGCCCCCGCGACCAGGATCAGGACGAGCCAGAGCCACCACGCCATCTCACCTGACCAGACGGCCAGGCCGAGGAGGCCGAGCATGATCCACGTCCCCGGAAGGCCCAGCGGGATCAGGAACAGGCAGGGGATCATGAGGAGGACGAGGAGGGCGGCGGGGGCGGGCGTCTCCACGCGACCCGAAGCTAACCGCCGCCCGGACGGCCGCCCCGTGCCGGCCGTCACGTCCGCCAGGCCGAGAGGTCCCGGTCGAGCAGCTCTTCCAGAGCCAGGATTTCGGGACGATACCATTCGACCAGCCGGGCCCTCAGGTCGGGAGGAAGGGGCGGTCGGGACAGGTTCCGCTGGACGAGCGCCCACCCCGCCTCGCGAAGGGGTCGGGGCAGCCAGGGCTGGACCCGCGCCCGGAGCGTATTCGAGTTCGTCCAGGCGAACCGGAGCAGGGGGTTGCGGATCCTTCCCGACGAGTTGTAGGCGATCGACGTGTCAGGCTCGAATCCCGGGTCGACTTCCAGAAAGGCGAACAGCTCGCGCAGGACGGCGCGCCGGTCACGGATGAAGTCGTCGAACAGGACGACCCGGATCCGGTCGCGGTCGAACCGCTCGTAGAAGGGCCGCAGCCGCTCGTGGTAGGACCCGAGATCGATGTAGACCTCCTTCCGCCAGCCGGAGCCGCGGCCGCAGATCGCCGCCTCGAGGGCATCGCGTGGATCGGGGTTTTTCTCCGTCCCGTCCCGCAGGCGCCCCATGTAGTTCGCGTACGCCCTCTCCGCCGGGTCGCGGAGGATGGCGATCAGCCGCGCGTCGGGGATCGCCCGGCGGATCCGCTCGGCGGCGCCGGGACTCCGCATGTACATCGGGCTCACCTCCCCGATCGCCTTCTCTTCCTTCACCTCCCGGAACAGGGCGTGGTACTTCTCCAGCTCGGGGGTCGAGCGCCGGGACCAGCTGCGCCACCCGGGAGCATCGTATCCAAGATCGATCTGCCCGTTGTGGAAGCCGAAGAAGTTGGGCTCCTTCACCGAGCTCATGAAAATCTCCGGATGCGCCTTCATGTAGTGATGGAGCGAGGTCGTGCCCGAGCGGGCCGCTCCGATGACGAGGAAGTTCGGCATCATGGGAACACCATTGTACTAATTTCAGCCCTCGTGCACGCGCCCCCCCCCCCCGGCTCCCCGGGGCACCCAGCGGACGATTCGAACGGAAGGCGGCATGAGCGACAAGACCCGGTTCCTGTTCGTGTCCTTCGACGCCCTGATCACCGACATCGCCTGGCAGGTGATGAAGGAGGGCCACGACGTCCGGTACTACATCAAGAAGAAGGGGGCGCGGTCGATCGGAGACGGTTTCGTGCCGAAGTCCAGTGACTGGAAGGCCGATGCGGAATGGGCGGACGTCGTGGTCTTCGACGACGTGCTCGGGATGGGGGAGGACGCGCACAGGCTCCGCAAGGCGGGCAAGGCGGTCGTCGGCGGGACCCCGTATACCGACCGCCTGGAGGACGACAGGGCGTTCGGTCAGAACGAGCTCCGTGGCTTCGGGATCCCCATCATCCCTTTCGAGGAGTTCTCCTCGTTCGACGACGCGATCACCTACGTGAAGACCAACCCGGTCCGGTACGTGATCAAGCCGAGTGGCGAGGCCCAGAACATCAAGCGGCTCCTGTTCGTCGGCGAGGACGAGGATGGCACGGACGTGATCCACGTGCTCGAATCGTACAAGAAGGTCTATGCCGACCGGGTGCGGACCTTCCAGCTCCAGCAGCGCAAGACCGGGGTCGAGATCGCGATCGGCGCGTTCTTCAACGGGAACGAGTTCCTGACGCCGATCAACGTGAACTTCGAGCACAAGAAGCTCTTTCCGGGAAACATCGGCCCGTCGACCGGCGAGATGGGGACGGCGATGTACTGGAGCCAGCCGAACAAGATCTTCAACCAGACGTTGAGGAAGATGGAGGAGAAGCTCCGCGAGGAGGGGTACGTCGGGTACATCGATCTGAACTGCATCGTGAACGCGCAGGGCATCTATCCGCTGGAGTTCACCGCGCGCTTCGGTTACCCCACGATCTCGATCCAGCAGGAGGGGCTGACGACGCCGATGGGAGAGCTGCTGGCCGCCATGGCCCGCGGCGAGAAGATCGAGCTCAAGGCGAGGTCCGGCTTCCAGGTCGGGGTCCGGATCGTCGTGCCGCCCTTCCCCTTCGACGACCCCAAGACCTTCGAGGCCAACTCGGAAGAGCGCGTCATCATCTTCCGAAAGCCGGATTATGCCGGCGTGCACATCGAGGACGTCAAGCTCGTCAACGGCGAATGGGTCATCACCGGGACATCGGGGGTCGTGCTGATCGTGATCGGAATGGGAAACACGATGCGCCGGGCCCAGGCCCAGGCGTACAACCGGATCGGCAACATCATGATCCCCAACATGTATTATCGCACCGACATCGGTGACCGGTGGTTCGAAGACCACGACCGGCTTCACAACTGGGGGTACCTGCGGGAGGCGTGAGGCCGATCGGCGTCTTCGGACGGAGCACTACCCGAACGTGCCGTCCTTCCGATGGTGGATCAGGATCTGGTTGCCGTCCGGGTCGGCCACGACGGCCATGAAGCAGACCGGGGTCTCGATCGGCTCCATCGCGATCGGGACTCCCTTGCCGCGCAACTCCTCCACCGCGACGCGTACGTCCTCGACTGCCAGCGCGACGATCGCGTTGGGGTGGAGCTGCGGCAGGACGGTCAGCGAGATCGCCGTCCCGCCCGCATCCAGCTCCATGTAGCCGGCGGCGCGCGTACCTGCCTCGCCGCGGGCCACTTCCACGCCCAACCCGAGAATGTCCCGGTAGAACGCCTCGGATCTGTCCATATCGGTCACGCTGTACGAAATGAAATCCACGGCTCTGGGTCTCATGCACCGCTCCATCCTTTCCGGAATCGGTTGGCAAAATCGCCTAGGACTTTCTCAGCGGGCATCGAAGCGAGAGCCCCGCGAGCGCCACTCGCCCGTAGAACGGGGGAGGACGGATCCGCATGAAAACCGCACCGGCCGGCCAGCGAGCCTTGCTCCCGGGCCGCCCGAGGATTCTTGACATGATGCGGTGACCACGGAGGGAGGATGGCTCCCCGGGCCGGACTCGAACCAGCGACACGGTGGTTAACAGCCACCTGCTCTACCAACTGAGCTACCGGGGAGCGCGTGGCGCGGCCGCATCTCCCGGCGCACCAACGGGATCACGAAGATAGGGACGGCGCCCGTGCAGGGCAACCGACGGCGCCTTTTGGAGACCGCGGAACCACGGCCCGTCGTCGGGGATAGCACGAGAAGAGGAGGATGCCATGTCCGATCCGATGGACCCCTACGACGAGGATTTCGAGCCGCGCGACCTCGTGGACGAGATGGCGGACGACGAGCTCGGCCAGCCGGCTCCCGTCGCCCCGGGGCGGACGACGCGGGACACGATCTTTCCCTGCCCTTACTGCGGG
>DASZOP010000176.1:0-7535 GCA_035550715.1 Gemmatimonadota bacterium
CCCACGAACATCTCCACGAAGTCGGACCCCGACATCGAGAAGAACGGCACGCCCGCTTCGCCCGCGACCGCGCGCGCGAGAAGCGTCTTCCCCGTTCCCGGCGGCCCGAGCAGGAGGACGCCCTTCGGAATACGGCCGCCGAGACGCTGGAACTTCTTCGGGTCGCGCAGGAAGTCGATGATCTCCTCGAGCTCCTGCTTGGCCTCGTCGGCGCCGGCGACGTCCTCGAAGGTCACCTTGGGGGCGTCCGCGCTGAGGAGCTTGGCCCGCGACTTTCCGAACGCGAACGCGCGCGACCCCCCGCCCTGCATCTGCCGGATCAGGAAGATCCAGAGCGCGATGATGAGGATCCAGGGAAGGATCCCGACGAGCTGGAGGAGCCAGTTCGTGGACGGCGCCTGGGCCTCGACCGCGACACCCTTCTCTTCGAGTCGCTGGACGAGCGATGGATCCTCGAACGGAATGATCGTGCGGAACTCGGTGTAGTCGCGGGGCCCGCTCGGCGTCATCGCCCGCGAGCGCTCCTTGAGCGTGCCCTCGATCTCCTTCTCGACGATGGTGACCGAGGCCAGGTTCTCGGAGTCGAGCTGCTGGACGAACTCCGAGTACTTGATCTCGACGCGCGACGACTCCTTCGGCCGGAAGAGCTGCATCCAGATCGCGAGCGGAACGAAGAGGATGAGCGCCCACAGGAGCAGGCTCTTCGACAGGCTCGAGAAGCGGGGTCGTGGGGGCGGGCGGCGTCCCGGGGGACCCGGCGGGGCCGGGCGTCCCCGGCTGGATCGATTCGTCATGGCGGGCTTCTGCGGCTCCTCCTCAGATCGCGGCGCGCTTCAATCGCGCGGTCGGGCGGGGTGGAACACCGCGATATGGGGAAGGTTCCTATACCGCTCCTCGTAATCCAGGCCGTATCCCACCACGAATGCATCTCCAATGGCGAAGCCAATATAACGGATGGAAAAGGGATGAGCGAGGAACTTTTCCTTGTACAGGAGCGCGCACAGCTCGAGGCTCGCCGGCCCCTTCCGCTCGAGGGCGCGCCAGATCTCGACCAGGGTGAGCCCCGTGTCCACGATGTCCTCGACGACCAGGACGTCCTTTCCGGCAATATCCAGGCCGTCGATCCACCAGAGCTGGACCTCTCCGCTCGATTCCGTACCTGCATAGGAGCGGGCGCGCACGAACTCGAGCGTGATCGGCAGATCGATCGCCCGGCTCAGGTCGGCGGCGAAGTAGATGCCGCCCTTGAGCAGGCAGAGGAGCACCAGGTCGCGATCACGGTAGTCGGCCGCAATCTCCGCCCCGAGCTCGCGCACGCGCGCCTGGAGCTCCCGCTCGGGAATGAGGACCTCCGTTCGCTCGTCCGTCAGGGTCGCGCCGACCTCAGCCATCGTCGTCCTTTCGATTGCCGCTCACCTCGATCCGGCCGCCGCGCCGGAGCAGCGTGACCCCGCCCGGACCCGCGATCCGGCCGCCTCGACCCCCGCGGACGAAGCGCATCGCCCCGGCCACCCACTCCGCGCCGGGAGACGGGGTGTCTCGAGCCGCACACGACGCCCAGGCGCGAAGCAGGGCTCGCGAAAGGAGCGCGCTCGGCGCCCCCACGAGGTGTTTCGCCTCGAACCGCCAGACCTGGCGGCCGCGCTCGACCGTGGCCGCCTCCAGGAGCTCCTCCGTCCGCTCGCCCAGAAACGCCGCGTCCTCTGCAGCGAGCGAGGCCAGCCGCACGACCGCCTGGTCGACCCGCGGGTTCAGGGCGGTCAGGAGCGGCAGCACCTCCTCCCGGACCCGCGTGCGCGGATACCTGGGATCCTTGTTCGACGGGTCATCTCGGAACGGGACCCCGGCCGCTTCTGCCCACTCGGCGATCGCCCGACGCGTGAACGGCAGGAGCGGCCTCAGGAGCGTGACGCCGTGGACGATCTCGATGGGGGCCGGCCCGGCCAGGCCGTCCGGGCTCGCCCCGCGAACGATCCGCTGGAGCACGGTTTCGACCCGATCGTCCCTGTGCTGGGCCGTGACGATCGCGGTCGCCCCGGCCTCGCGAGCCACCCGCGCGAGAAACCGGTACCGGAGGGTCCGGGCGGCCGCCATGGGCCCCTCGCCTGTCTCGGCCGCCCTCTCAGGCGCGCGCCCCCGGCCGAGCCGGGCGTCCACCCCCCAGCGCCGCGCCACGGCCGCCACGAACCGGCCGTCCCCGGCGCTCCCGGCACCCCGCGTGCCGTGATCGAAATGAGCGGCCACCGGGACCGGGTCGCGCGCTGGATCCCGGTCGCGACCGAGGAGGGCGAGCAGCGTCATCGAGTCCAGGCCGCCCGACACGGCGAGGACGACACGGTCTTCCGGCCCGATCCCGAAGTGACGGTCCCAATGGCTCCGAAACCGGGCGCGCAGGTCTTTCGACCGACCATGGCGAGCGAAGGATCGGGTGGTGGCGGCGGCAGGATTCGAACCTGCGACCCAGGGCTTATGAGTCCCTTGCTCTACCAGGCTGAGCTACGCCGCCATCCTGCCGGCCGAGAACCCGCGGGCGGGTCCCAGAGAAATGAGGAAGGGGTCAGCCGGGAGCCGGCTCACCCCTTCCGAAGTTGGTAGCGGGGGCGGGATTTGAACCCGCGACCTTTGGGTTATGAGCCCAACGAGCTACCAGACTGCTCCACCCCGCGATAGAAAGAAGAATGTAGAGGCCGTCGGGAAGGGTGTCAACCTTGAGCGATGCGGGTCAGCGCGCGCCGCCCGCGGTCTCCCGCGCGACACGGGCGAGCGAGTCCGCGCGATGGCGGGCCAGCGCGGCCAGCGACTCCGCGGTCGCCCGGTGCACCTCCGGGGGGACCGGGATGATCCGGTAGACGAGCTCGCCCGGCCGGGCGAGGCCCTTCTCGCGAGCCAGCGACTCGAGGGCGAAGGAATCCCGCATGAGCCGTTCGTGCCGCGCCTCGAGGTCCGCGTGCTCGCCCTTGAGCCCGGCGATCCGATCCCGGGTTCGCTCCTCCTCCAGGCGCAGCATGAGCAGGTGGTGGGGACGCTGGTCCCCGACGAAGATCCCGAAGGCGAGGAGCAGGGCCACGACCCCCCAGAATCCGAGCTTCTGGCGCCGGCGCGAACGGCGGTCGGCGAGCTTCCGGCTCATCCCCGGTCCCGCTTCGAGTATGGTTCTCGACCCGCGTAGCGGGCGCGGCCTCCCAGGTTTTCCTCGATCCTGAGGAGCTGGTTGTACTTGGCGGTCCGCTCGCTTCGCGCGAGGGCGCCCGTCTTGATCTGCCCCGCCCCGGTGGCGACCGCGAAATCGGCGATGAAGCTGTCCTCGGTCTCGCCCGAGCGGTGCGAAATGACCGACCTGTACCCCGCCTCCCTCGCGACGCGGATCGCCTCGAGGGTCTCGCTGACGGTTCCGATCTGGTTCAGCTTGATGAGGATCGCGTTCGCCGCCCCCACCTCGATGCCCCGTTCGAGCCGCGCGGCGTTGGTGACGAAGAGATCGTCGCCGACCAGCTGGATCCGGTCGCCGAGCGCGGCCGTCATCTCGCGCCAGCCCGACCAGTCGTCCTCCGCCAGGCCGTCCTCGATCGAAACGATCGGATAGCGGTCCAGGAGACCGGCATAAAAGCCGATCAGCTCGGCGGACGTCATGGGCTCGCCGCCGGCCTTCTTCCACCGGTAGGCCCCGTCCGCGTAGAGCTCGCTGGCCGCCACGTCGAGCGCCAGGACGACGTCTTCTCCCGCCGCGTAGCCGGCCCTGTCGATCGCCAGGACGATCGCCTCGAGCGCGGCCGTGTCGCTATCGAGGTCGGGGGCGAACCCGCCCTCGTCACCGACCGTCGTCCCGAGGCCGCGCTCCCCGAGCACCTTCTTCAGCGCCATGTAGACCTCGGCCCCGACACGGAGCGCCTCCGAGAAGCTGGGCGGTCCGACGGGCACGACCATGAACTCCTGGATGTCGACCGTGTTGTCGGCGTGGGCGCCCCCGTTCAGGATGTTCATGAGCGGGGCGGGCAGGAGGTCGGCGTCAGGGCCGCCGAGCGAGGCGTACAGGGGATCTCCCGCCTCGTCGGCCGCGGTCACCGCGACGGCCATCGACACGCCGAGGAGGGCGTTGGCTCCGAGCCGCGACTTGTCCGGTGTGCCGTCGAGCTCCACGAGGCGGGCGTCGATGGCCGCCTGATCCGTCACCGGCATCCCCCGCAGGGCTGGCGCGATCACCTCATCGACGTGGGCGATCGCCTTCCGTACGCCGGCGCCCCCGTAGCGGTTCCCGCCGTCCCTTAGCTCCAGGGCCTCGTGCTCGCCGGTCGAGGCGCCGGAAGGAACGGCCGCGCGGCCGCGGGCGCCGCTCTCCGCCACGCAGTCGACCTCCACCGTCGGCCGGCCCCGCGAGTCGAGGATCTCGCGGGCCGAAAGGCGTGCGATCCGGGTCATGGTTCCGCTTCGCTGACGTGATGAGCCGTGTTTTCGGATGGGGAGCTGAATCCTACCCCCGCCGGCCTGGCGACGCAACGGCGCAGGCTCACCCCTCGACGCGGAAATGGTCGTACGAGCGCGCGCTGAGCCGGCTCTCGCGGCCGGCTTCGTCCCGCATCCAGACCCCTTCGCCCTCGTCCACGCGCCCGATCCGGGTGAGGCCTAGATCGAACCGCTCGAGGAACAGGGCCACGTGCGGCTGGAGGGCGCCGCCGGGAGCGCAGAGGAGCAGCTCGAACTCCTCCCCGCCGTGGATCGCCCACTTCCGTGGATCGTCGTGGAGGCGCGAGGCCATGTCCCGTGCCCCGGGGTGGAGCGGGATCGCCCCCGATTCGAGCCGCAGGGCGACGCCGCTCGCCCGGGCGACGTGGCCGGCGTCTCCCGACAGCCCGTCCGAGAGGTCGATCCCGGCCGTCAGCGTCGTCCGCTCCCGGAGCCAGAGGGCCTCGGAGACACGGGGTTCGGGACGCGCGAGACGACGGAAGGCCGGGTCGTCTCGGAGGTCGAGGTCCGGCTCTCGGGCGAGCCCGGCGAGCGCCGCCGCCGGCCCGCCCAGCTCGCCCGTCACCCACACCTCGTCTCCGGGCCGCGCGCCGGAGCGTCGGAGAGGCTCGCCGGGGCATCGGCCGAGCGCGGTGACGGTCAGGTGGAGCGGTCCTTCCGAGCGCGCCAGGTCGCCCCCCACGACGGGGCAGCCGGCCCGCTCGCCGAGCGTCCGGAAGCCCCGGTAGACGGCCTCCAGCACGTCCGCCCGATCCCTCGACACCGCGGCCGCGACCAGCGCCCCGGCGGGCCGGGCGGCGGTGGCCGCCAGGTCGCTCACGGCCGCGGCCAGCGCCCGATGGCCGACGTCCTCCGGGTCCAGCCAGTCGAACCGGAAGTGGACGCCTTCGACCAGCGTGTCGACGGTCCACGCCCACGGCCGGCCATCCGCCGCGAGCACCGCCGCGTCGTGTCCGATCCTCCCCTCGGGGTCGCCGCCCAGCGCCCGGACCAGCCGTTCGATCCGCTCGAACTCGCCGGCTTCACGCGGATCGCTCAACGACCGGCGCCCCGCCAGTCGAAACGGGTCACCCCGTCCCGGGACGATGCCCACACCGCGTCCTCCTCGGCCAGCAGGTGAAGGACGGGGGCGCCGGCCAGCCCGTCCTCGGGACCGAACCGCTGCCACTCGCCGGTGGCGGGCCGGTATCGGACGAGCCCGGACCGGGTGCCGATCCAGAACCCCTCGCCGTCTGCGGCCAAACAGAGCGGAGGCTCGGGAAGCTGCCCGCCGGCCAGGATGCGCGTCGGTTCCCCGCCCGCGAGCGGACGGACCTCGAGCCCCGTCCCGCTCCCCACGGCGAGGAGGCCGTCCGACAGGGCCAGCGCGCGGACGTCGCTGCCGAAGGTCGCCACCCGGCCGAGCGAGTCCGCCGCGGCGCCCCGGACGACCAACCAGAGCCCGTCCTCGGTGCCCACGTACACCTTTCCGGGGATCGACAGGAGGGCGGTGACCGCGCGATCCCGCAGATGCACCGTCTCGCCCCGACCTGGATCCGGGTCGAACGCCACCAACCCCCGATCGGTGCCGACCCAGAGCCGATCGCCGTCGATCGCCAGCGCGGTCACCGCGCCGATCGACGGCTCCGCGCTCCACCCCCAGGTGGTCCAGGCGTCGCCGACCCGGCGCGTCAGCCCGAGGTCGGACCCCATCCACAACGTGTCCCCGACGCCGAGGAGGACGCGCGGCGAGGCGCTCGGCAGGCCGGCCGTCCGCCCCGGCAGGCGGTACGACCAGCGTCCCGAGGTATCCGCCAGAGCGAGGGCCGGCGGGACCGCGGCCCGGCCGGGTCCGGCGCCGAACCACGTCCCGTCGGTGGTCCTGGCCAGAGGCCCGCCCGGCGGACCGCCGAGACCGAAGTAGAGGGCCTCCCAGTCGGCCCGGGCCGCCCCCCACCGGCGGCCGTTGTCGCCCCACGTGCCGGCGTAGACGTCGCCGCGCAGGTCGCGGCTCACGCGGGTCAGACGAAAGACCTGCGCCGGATCGGCCGGGCTCCGGACGTAGAGGGGGTCGGTCCAGGGGAGGCTCCTCGGGTCGAGGTCCCGGACGTCCACCGCCCCGCTCGTCCCGGCCGGCGGGGGCTCGGAGCGGTCGAAGACGGGCGACCCGCCCTGGCCCCGCCACCAGCCGCCGGCGACGAACGCGTAGACGGAGCCGTCGGCCGGATCGAGCCTGAGCTCCTGGACCGTCGTGGGGGGCGGACCCCATGCCGTCTCCACGGTCCCGTCGAACATCAGATGCGCGAGGCCGCGGCGGGTGCCGATCCAGACGTCCTCGCCGACCGGGTCGACGGCCAGGGCCGTGACCTGGCCGTCGGGCAGGCCGTCGGCGGCGGTGACGGGCGAGAGCCAGCGGTCACGGAGCGTGTCGAACCGCTCGACGCCGGCGGTCGTCCCGAAGAAGGCCGTGGTCTGGCTGACCGCCACCGTCTCCACGAGCCGGAAGTCCTGGAGCGTGATCCAGGCCTCCGGATCGAACCGGCCGACCGACCGCTCGGCGGACGGCCCGGCGGCGGGACCGCCGGCCGGGGCGTTCCCGCCCGCCCCGGGGGGCGCGCAGCCGATCGCCACCGCCGCGAACCACGCGATCGGGATCCTTCCGCCGGTCCGCCTCACGCCTTCCCGCCGGTCGCGGCGAGGAGCCCGCCGTATCGATGGTCGATCCGCTCCAGGAGCTCGACGCCGCGGCCGGCCGCGACCTCGCGGACGACCAGCGGCACGTAGGTGAGGAGGTCGCCCGGGACGAGACCGCGCTCCCCCAGGTCGCGGGCGGCCCAGTCGGCGGCCAGCCCGTGCAGGAAAGGGGCGGCCCGGCTGGCCGTCGCCGGATCCACGCCCTGTGCGAGGAGCGAGCCGAGGATCCCCGTCAGGACGTCGCCGCTCCCGCCGGTCGCCAGGCCCGGGTTTCCGGTCAGGTTGAGCCGGATCTCGCCGTCAGGGCCGGCGACGACGGTCGGCGATCCTTTGAGGAGGACGGTGCAGGCGTGTTCGCGCGCCGCCTCACCCGCGGCCTCGAGGCGACCGGCGTCGACCTG